>JAKPBN010000197.1 GCA_029778945.1 Spirochaetota bacterium | reverse complement strand
GACGAGGCCGGCGCCCCCGAGGCCGCCGGAATGAAGGCCCTCCCCCTGGCGTCCAAGGACGGCAAGATCCTCCCGGCGGCCCTCGAGGAAGCCCTTCATGGCGGGGACCACGCCGTCCACGCCCCCAGGCCCGCCTGCGTGTCGATCTCCCAGCCTACGGAGCTCGGGGCCCTCTATACCCCGGCCGAGACCGGCCGCCTGGCCGAGATAGCCCACAGCCATGGGCTAGCCCTCCACATGGATGGGGCCAGGATAGCCAACGCCGCGGTGGCCCTAGGCCTTTCCTTCAAGGCCCTCACCGCCGACCTGGGCGTGGATATCCTCTCCTTTGGGGGCACCAAGAATGGCCTCCTCTTTGGGGAGGCCGTGGTGGTCCTCAATCCCCGCTATGCCGAGGATGCGCCGTATCTCAGGAAAACCCGCCTCCAGCTGGCCTCCAAGATGCGCTTTATCGGGGCCCAGTATGAGGCCTACCTCTCCCAGGGGATCTGGAGGCGCAATGCCCAGGCCTCCAACGGAGCCGCCGCCCGCCTGGCGGGCCTCCTGGCCGCCCGGCCCCGAGTCAGGGTCGTCAACAAGGTCGAGATCAACGCCCTTTTCGCGACCATGCCCGCCGGAGCCGTCGAGAGCCTCAGGGAAAAATACTTCTTCTATGACTGGGAAGGGGGCCTTGTCCGCTGGATGACCAGCTTTGACACAACCGAGGCCGACCTCCAGGGCTTTGTGGCCTGCCTGGATTCCTGCCTTGCGGCCGCTCCCTAGCAAAAACCTTCGCATTCAGTACTAGGGGCAGGGCGCAAAAAAAGCGCTTTGCCCCTTGTTTTTGGATTTTATATTGTGTACAATATTATTGATATCGATAATATGGAGGAACGCGATGAGCCAGACTTTGTATGATTTCCAGGCCACCACCAACAAAGGCCAAGCCTTCGACCTGGCCAGCCTCAAGGGCAAGCCCGTCCTCGTGGTCAACACCGCCAGCAAATGCGGCTTTACTCCCCAGTACAAGGGTCTTGAGGCCCTCTACCAGACCTACAAGGACCGGGGCCTGACGATCCTGGCCTTTCCCTGCGACCAGTTCGCCCACCAAGAGCCGGGCACGGACTCGGAGATCGCCAGCTTTTGCGAGCTCAACTACGGAGTCACCTTCCCTCTCATGGGCAAGGTCGAGGTCAACGGCCCCGGCGCCCATCCCCTCTTTGCCTGGCTCAGGAAAAAGGCACCCGGGGCCGTAGGCTCGGCGATCAAGTGGAACTTCACGAAATTCCTCATCTCCAAGGACGGGGAAATCGTCACCCGCTTTGCCCCCACCACCGAGCCTGCGGACATGGCGGCGGACATCGAAAAGGTCCTTTAGCATGGCCCACCCGGAGCTCCTCCTGGAAAACCAGATCTGCTTTAGGGTCTATGCCTTGGAAAAGGAGATCCTCTCCGCCTACCGGCCCCACCTCGATGTCCTGGGCCTGACCTATCCCCAGTACCTGGCCATGCTCGTCCTCTGGGAAAAGCGCCGGGCCACGGTGGGGGAGGTCTGTGACGCCCTGGGCCTCGACACGGGCACGGTGTCCCCCCTTCTCAAGCGCATCGAGGCCATGGGCCTTGTGGAGAGGCAGAGGGACCCCGAGGACGAGAGGACGGTGAGGGTAAGCCTCACCGCCTCTGGAAAGGCCCTCGAGGAGGAGGCCCGGAAGGTCCCCGCCGCCCTTGCCTCCTGCCTCTTCCAGGGGGACGGGGAGGACGCCGCGGAAAACTACGGGCGGCTCAAGGATGCCCTCGACGCCGCCCTGGCCAAGCTCCGCTCCCAGGCTTGCCAGGGCGAGACTGCTCAGCCCAGGCCTCAGCCAAGACTGGCCCACTCCTCGTAGAGGCGGTCGATCTGGCGGCGAAGGCCCTGGGCCTCCTCGGCCAGGCGTCCGCCCCGGGCGAAGTCCCGGCCGGCGATAGCCCCGGCGGAATCGCGCTCCAGGCCCGCGAGCCTCGCCTCGGCCTCGGCTATCCTCGCCTCGAGGGCCTTGGCCCGGGCCGCGTTGGGCGAAACAGCCTTTGCCGGGGCGGGCTTCTTGTCCTTGGCCATGGACGCTGCCCTGTCCTCGAGGCTCCGGGGGCCGCCCTGGCCCGGCCTCGAGGCCGAGGAGGAGAGGCCCCGGTCTCGCCAATACTCGGAGAAGGAGCCCTCATAGGGCTGGAAGCCTCCCCCCTCGAGGAGGATAATCCTGTCCGCGACCTTCTCGAGGAACCAGCGGTCATGGGAGACGAGGAGGATCGAGCCCGGGAAATCCGAGAGGGCCTCCTCCAGGGCTTCCCGGCCCTCGATGTCCAGGTGGTTGGTCGGCTCGTCGAGGACGAGGAAATTAGCCCCGATCACGCAGGCCCGGGCTATCTCGAGGCGCTTGACCTCTCCGCCTGAAAGCTCCCCGATGGGTCGGTCGAGGATGCCCTGGGCGAAGAGGTATTTGCGCAGGGCCGCCTCGATCTCCCTGTCCTTGAGCCCCAGGTCGCGGAATTCCTCTCCCACGGTCCTCTCAGGATCGAAGACCTCGGCCTCCTGGGCGCAATAGCCGACCCGCATGCTCGGGCCCACCCTGATGGGCCCGCCCTCGGTGGAGCCCTCGGCGGCCACGAGGTCCCGGAGGAAACTCGTCTTGCCCGAGCCGTTGCGGCCCACCAGGGCCGCCCGCTCGCCCACGAGGAGGTCGAGGGCCGCGGACTCAAAGAGCCGCCTCTCCCCATAGGCCTTGGAATAGTCCCGTACGACGAGGGCAAAGTCGGCCTTGGACTCGGTGGCCCGGAAGCTGACGTTGATCCGCCCGCTCCCGAGCTCCGGCCGCTCGGAGGCCTGGGATTTTTCCCGCTCGAGCTGGCTCCTCCGCGCCCGCAGCCTTTTGCCCCAGGCCGGATCGGGCCGGGAGCGGGCTATCTCCGCGAAGCGCCTCACCAGGGCCTCGAGGCGCTCGATCTTCCTCCGGTCGGCCTCCCAGTCCCGGCCCTGGCCCGCGGCCCTCTTGAGCTTCTCTATGCGGTAGGAGGAAAAGCCCCCGGTATAGCGAGTTATGCGCTTCCCCTCGAGCTCGAGGATGGAGTCCACGCTCCGGTCCAGGAGCCAGCGGTTGTGGGAGACCATCACCACGGCCCGCCGCTCTCCCCGGACAAAGTCCTCGAGCCAGGAAAGGCCCTCGAAGTCGAGATGGTTGCCTGGCTCGTCCAGGATGAGGAGCTCGGGGTCGCCCATCAGGGCCATGGCCAGGGAAAGGACGTTTTTCTCCCCCCCGGAAAGGCGCTGGGCCTCTTTTTCTCCGGCCCCGGGGAGGCCCAGGCGGTCTAGGAGGCGGGCGGCCTTGTCCCGGGCCTCCTCGGCGCCAAAACGCTCGTACTCCGCGCGCAGGGCCCCGTAGGCCTCGAGGGCCTTTTCCAGGGCCTGGCCCCGGAGTAGGCCCAGGTCCTCCCCTGCCCGCTCAAGGCCCGGCTCAAGGGCCAGGGCGGGGCGGGCCAGGAGCTCGGCGCAAGCGAGGCCGGGAGGGGCCTCAAAATGCTGGGCCGCGAACCCCACCCGCAGGCCAGGCTTTCTGGCCAGGCGACCCCGGAAATCCTCATCCAGGCCCGAGAGGATCCCAAGGAGGCTCGACTTGCCCGAGCCGTTGGCCCCCACGAGGCCAAGCTTGTCCCCCTCGTCTATGCAAAAGCTCGCTCCCTGGAATAGGGGGCTTCCATCCCAATCCTTGGACAAGTCAGTGGCTTCGATAAGTCTCATTCTTTCCTCCCAATGCTGACCGCCACCACCCACCCTTGGCCGGGCCTTTTAGCCCTCAGGACGCGCCTGCCCCCGACGGGAGACAAAAAAAACGCGGCCCCCCAAGGAGGGCCGCGCCGGAATTCGCAGGATTTTCTCAAAAATCTCTAGCGACCGTTTTGGGCCCACCTCTCCTAGCCAGGGGGGACGCACCAGTGGTCCGCCTCTCATTGACCAGGAGATAGGACCGCAGATCGAAAGAAATCATGGCGCCACGATAAGGTCTAGGGAAGCTTGGCGTCAAGCCTGACTTTTTGGCTTGCGGAATAGCACCTACATCTGTATAGTAAACACTATGGAACTCGCCCGCAAACTCGAGATCCTCGCGGCCGGAGCGCGCTACGACGCCTCCTGCGCCTCCTCCGGCTCCTCCCGCCGGGAAAGCGGTGGCATAGGCCAGGCCCTGCCCGCAGGGGTTTGCCATTCCTTTGCCGGGGACGGGCGCTGCATATCCCTGCTCAAGCTCCTCAAGTCCAATGTCTGCCGTTACGATTGCGCCTACTGCATGAACCGGGCCAGCAATGGCATCGAGCGCGCCGCTTTTACCACGGACGAGCTTGTGAGCCTCACCATCTCCTTTTACCGCAGGAACTATATCGAGGGCCTCTTTCTCTCCTCGGGGATCTACTCCGATCCGGACATAGTCATGGAAGGCCTGATCGATGTGGCCAGGACCCTCAGGAAGGTGGCGGGCTTCGCGGGCTACATACATTTAAAGGCTATCCCTGGCTGCGGGGACGCCCTCCTCCGCGCCGCCGGCCTCTATGCGGACCGTCTTTCGGCCAACATCGAGCTGCCCACGGCCCATAGCCTGGCCCGCCTTGCCCCGGACAAGTCGGGCAGGGAGATTCTCGGGGCCATGCGCTATATCGGGGACAGCTGCCTCGAGCAGGCCGAGGACCGGGGACGCCTGGCCTCGACCCCGGTCTTTGCCCCCGCCGGCCAGTCCACCCAGCTCATCGTGGGGGCAAGCCCGGACAGCGACTCGAGCCTCCTCGGCCTGGCCCAGGGCCTGTACAAGCGCTATGGCCTCCGCCGGGTCTACTACTCGGCCTATCTTCCAGTCACCCAGGACCCCCGCCTGCCCGCCACCTCGCCGCCTCTCCTGCGGGAGCACCGCCTCTACCAGGCGGATTGGCTCCTCCGCTTCTACGGCTTCAAGGCCGAGGAGATCCTCGACGCCACGGGGCCCAACCTGGCCACGGACCTGGATCCCAAATCCTCCTGGGCCCTGGCCCACCCCAGCTTCTTTCCCGTGGAGCTTTCCCGGGCAAGCCTCGAGGAGCTCCTCCGGGTGCCTGGCCTGGGCCATGTCTCGGCCAAGCGCCTCCTTGGGGCTCGGCGGGCCAGCCGCCTAAAGTACGAGGACCTCCCCCGCTTGGGCATGGTCCTCAAGCGGGCCAAGTATTTTATCTCCCTCTACGGTCGCCGGCCCGCCACAGTGCCCGACCCCGCGGACCTGCGGGCCTTTCTCGTGGACAGGCCCGGCCCCAAGGCCTCGGCTTCCGCCGGGGAGGATGGCCTGGATGCGCCACCGGCCCCCGGGGCGGCCTCCCCGGCGGCCTCGGTTCCGGCCACCCTGCCCCAGGGGGAGTTTGACTTCGTATGAGTGATGAGACCTGGGCCTGGGACGGCAGCTTAGAGGCCCTCCTCGTCCTTGCGCAGACCGCCTGCCAGGAGGGGGACTTTCCCGCCGCCCTCATCCTTCCCGGCCGGAGCGGGGACGAGCTCTTCGCGGCCTCGGTCAGGCTGGACAGGGACGCCTCGGCGCCGGATCCCAAGGCCGCCGAGGCCGCCCTCGACTGGCTCAAGGCCCGCCAGCCCCGACTTGCCGGTGCCGCCTATCGCGCCTGGATGGCCGAGGAGGATGTCGAGGCGGATCTCCTCGAGGTGGCCGCCGACTGCGGCCGCCGGGGAGACCTGGCGCTGTCCGACTACACCCGGCCGGCCCTCTCGCGCCTCGCGGCCTCGGTGCGGCGGGTCACCAAGGAAATCCATAAGCTCGAGGGCTTTGCCCGCTTTTCCCTGCGCCGGGACGGGACCTGGGTGGCCCTCGTCGAGCCCGTCCACAATGTCCTGCCCGCCCTGGCCCCCTATTTCCTGGGTCGCTTTGGGGGGGAGGCCTTTGCCCTGTGCGACCCCTCCCGGGGCTATGCGATCTACTCCAGCCCTGGCCCCGGGGGCGGGCGGGCGCTCAGCTCGGCCCAGGGCCAGGACCTGGAGGCCTTCCTCCCCGACGGCAGCGACGCCGAGGGACCCGAGCTCTGGAGGTCCTACTTCCGAATCGTGGAAAACCAGGGCCGCCACAATCCCCGCCTCCAGCGGAGCCTTATGCCCGAGCGCTATTGGAGGCACCTGACGGAATTCGGGGCAAGCTGATAGCTACCGGGAACCGGTCGGCGTTTCCGCCCTTGCCGAGCTTCCCCGGCGTCCCCAGGCAGGCTAGACTCGAGGGCATCGTGATAGACGCATTCCTGCGCTTCGAAAACTGGGAAGTCCCCCCGGAGGACATGGACATCGACGCAAGCTATGGGGAGATCCTCGGGGAGATCTCGGACCTCGTGGCCGACCTAGGCTCACACGGCAGCCCCAAGGAAGGAGAGGATCCTCGAGGCCGTCGCCTCTACCTCCTCGTCCCGGCCCTGGTCAACGTCCTCCTCAACTACAAGATCTGCGCCGAGCATGGCCTGCCCTTCCACCCCACGGTCTACTACGAGCTGACCGAGGCCAAGCGCTACCGCCTCAGCCATCCTATCGGAGCCCTCGAGAAGGCCAATCGCCTGTTCCGGGAGTCCATCGATCTGGGCCGTGCCGCCTATCGCCTTGCGCCGGATTTTCCTGCCCGGGCCAGGGACTTTGCCCTCGCCCTCCCCGGGGAACTGTCCAGTTTTGTGTATTCCAGCCGGAGGGACAACTATACCTGGAGGGGAAGCGAGCCCGCCCTGCTTCAGGCCCTGGCAAAAAAGGTCCTGGCCCAGGGGAGGCCGGATATCCTCATCGCCGCCGCCCACGGCTCGATCATGCCTGCCCTCCTTCTCGCGGAATACCTCGGCCTGCCCCTCTATTTCCTCCGCTTTTCGATGTTCAAGCGCCACGACGAGGCCCCGATCATCTCCCTGGCCGACGAGGTCTGGCTTTCCTCCTGGCGGGAGGGGCGGGCCCTCCTCTTTGACGAGGACGTGGCGGGGGGCAGGACCCTCAGCCTTTTCTCGGAAAAGCTTGGAGGCCTCTTCAGGGAGACGCGGACGGCCTGCGTGATCCGCCACGCCGGGGCTTCCATCAAGCCGGACTTCGTGGCCCGGGTCTGGTATGATTGATGATACTCCATGGAGAAGAAAACGCTTGCATTCCAAAAAAGGGGAGTGTATATTTATACCAGAGTTCGTCATGACTCTACGCTGTGCGTAAGCTCCGGGGTTTTAACCTCCTTTTTCCCCGGAGCTTTTTTTATTGCCCAAATCCTGACATTTTTGATACCATTCTCTTAATTGCCTATAGCCAATGGCGTATCAATGATTCTTGACTTATTTATCGATTAAGCTATAGTAATCAAACTACTGGAGATGCAATGCCCAAAACCAAGATATCCTACGCTCCTTCCGTGCGCCGCCTCCCCTCCTACCTGCATATCATCCGCCAGGCCCAAAGGGCAGGGGATTACTATATCTCCGGCACCGTCATCGCCCAGGAGCTCAACCTGGAGCCCATCCAGGTCCGCAAGGACCTGGCCATCACCGGGATCATCGGCAAGCCCAAGAAAGGTTATCCGGTCGAGGCCCTGGTGGCGGCCATCGAGCATTATCTGGGCTGGGACGAGATCCATGAGGCCGTCCTCCTCGGGGCAGGGAACCTGGGCTCGGCCCTCCTGGGCTACCAGGAATTCCAGCTCCACGGCCTCCATTTTGTGGCGGCCTTTGACACCGACCCGGGCAAGATAGGCGGCCATATCCACGGGGTGCCCATCCTGTCCATGGACACGGTGGAGCAGGCGATCAAGAGCCTCAAGGCCGAGATCGCGGTCCTGACCGTCCCCTCCCCCCAGGCCCAGGCCACGGCGGAGACCCTGGTCAGGGCCGGGATCGCCTCGATCTGGAACTTCACCAACACCAAGCTAAAGGTCGCCGACGACATCATTGTCCAGAGGGAGGACCTATCCTCAGGCTATGCCCTCCTCTCGGTTATGATGCAGAAGGTCAAGGGCCGTCTCGAATAGCGGGATGGCCGACAAGGTCCAGGTCCAGGCGGAATTCTTCCGCAACCGGGTCGCCCGGAACGAGAAGATCCTCCGCCGCTGGGCCCGCAAGGAAAGAGTCCACGCCTACCGTCTCTATGACCGGGACATACCCGAGATCCCCCTTGCCCTGGACTGGTACCGCTGCGACGCCGCCTTCGAGGATCCTCCCCAAAAAGACGACGCCCTCTGCCTCCACCTCTATGACAGGCCCTATGAGAAGGATCCCGCCGAGGAACAGGCCTGGCTCGACGCGATGGGCGCCGCGGCGGCCGAGCTCCTGGGCGTGAAGACTGACCAGGTCTTTGGGCGGGTAAGGCGCAGGATGCGGGGCCTTGACCAGTATGAGAAGCTGGACTCAAGCGACTCGGGCAAAAGCGAGCGGACTGTCCTCGAGGGGGGGCTCAAGTTTATTGTCCGGCTTTCGGACTACCTGGACACGGGGCTCTTCCTCGACCACCGCCCCTTGCGGGCCAGGGTCGCCGCCGAGGCAAGGGACCGTCGGGTGCTCAACCTCTTTGCCTACACCGGGGCCTTTTCTGTCCACGCCGCCGCCGGCGGGGCCACGCGGGTCGACACGGTGGACCTCTCCAACACCTATCTCGCCTGGGCCCAGGACAACCTTGCCCTCAATGGCTTCTCAGGCCCCGCCTGGCCCCTCCACCGGGCCGATGTCCCCTCCTATCTTGAGTCGGCCCGCCAGAGGGGCGAGACCTGGGACCTCATCATCGCCGACCCGCCCACCTATTCCAACTCCAAGGCAAGCCCGAGGGACTTCGATGTGAACCGGGACTGGCCCGGGCTCATAGCCGCCTGCCTTGGGGTGCTCGCCCCCGGGGGCTGGCTCTATTTCTCCTCGAATTCCCGCCGCCTGCCCTGGAGGCCCGAGGCCCTGGGCCCGGGCCTGGAGATAGCCGAGCTAGGGGAGGCCTCCATACCCCCGGACTTCCGAGACAAGAGGATCCACCGGGCCTTCAGGATAGCCCGGGCCAAGACCTAGAAGCCCCAGGTCCTTGCCGTTCCCGGCATTGCGCGCTATCATGACCCACCACCTACTAGGCACATGAAGGAGATCCCATGCGCATCACCACAAAAGGACGCTATGCGCTCAGGGCGGTACTGGCGCTCGCAAAGATGAGCATTGGAGGAGCCCCGGTCTCCATCAAGTCGATCGCCGAGCAGGAGGAGATCTCCCCGGAATTCCTCGAGCAGATCTTCTTCAAGCTCCGCAAGGCCGGGGTCATAGGCTCGGTCCGCGGCCCTGGTGGCGGCTTCTACTTCTCCAAGGCCCTCTCGGAGATCAGCCTCCTGGACATCATCGACGCCTCCGGGGAGGGCTTTTCCGTGATGCCCTGCGCCTGCGGCAAGAAGACGGACTGCCAGCGGGGGGACTCCTGCGAGGCCGGCCGGGTGTGGCGGGACCTGGACTCCCATCTCAGGATCTTTGTCGAGGGCAAGACCCTTGCGGACATGGTCCAGACGGAGAAGGCGCGCTAGGTTCGCCTAACGCGGGTCACTCGGCGTCCACAAAGGCCTCGAGCTCGGCCCGCAGGCGCGGATCGACAAGGCCCAGGGCCTCGCAGGCCTCGAAAAGCTCCCGGACGTGGAGGAAGGCGTGGAGCCGGATCCCGGCCTTGTCCATGTCCTTCCTGCCCTCCCTCCCCCTCTCGATCAGGACCACTAGATCCTCGATGACAAGGCCCTCTCCCCGGAGGATCTCCGCGGCCTCGAGCTTGCTCGCCCCGGTCGTGATGAGGTCGTCGAGGAGGAGGACCTTTTGGCCCGGCTTCCAGTCGCCCTCGACCCGGTTGCCCGTGCCATGCTCCTTGGCCGGCATCCGCGGCCAGATCATGGGCTTGCCCGTGGCCAGGGAGGCCGCCGTGGCCAGGGGAAGGCCGGCGGCGGGTATGCCCGCGAGGCTCGCGAAGCCAAGGCCCTCCGCAAGGCTCGCGTAGGCCTGGCCCGCCAGGGCCATGGCCCTGGGGTCGGCCACGAGGCGGCGCAGGTCGATATAGAAGGGGCTGTGCTTTCCGCTCTTGAGGACAAAGTCGCCGAACTTGAGGCAGGAGGTGGAGACCAGGGCCGAGATGAGGCTGCGCTTGAGCCCGGCCGAGGCGGAAAGCCCGGGCCCAAAGCCCTGGGCCTGGGGCCGGCGATCCTTCTGGAGGGCGGCCTTGCGGGCCTCCTCCATCCTGTCCCGGAGCTCCCGGGCGGCCTTGGCCGGATCGGCCGCGTCCGCCACGGACCGGGCCGCGTTGACAAGGATGCCGCGGCCGTCCTCCCGGCAGCCGGCCTCCATGGCCGGCCCGGGCTCGCCGCCCTGGGCGCCGATGCCCGGGGCCAGGAACCAGGCCCCGGGGGCCGCGGCCCTCACGGCCCTTAGGGCTGTCAGGTCGTTGCCGGCCACCACGAGGCCGATCCTGGGGGACCAGGAGAGGCATTCCCGGGCTAGGCGCACATAGAGGGCTTCCCGCCCGCCCCCGGCCTGGGGGCTATCCACGAGAAGGTCCTGGAAGGCTCCGGCCCCAGGATTGCTGGTCCGGCAGAGGAGGAAGAGGCCCTTGTCCTCCCAGTCCAGGAAGGGCTTGGCGCTATCCCTGCCCATATACGGGCTTATCGTGACGCAATCCGCCTTGAGGCGGCCAAAAAGGGCCTGGGCATAGGCCTCGGCCGTGGCGTCTATATCCCCTCGCTTGGCGTCCAGGATCACCGGTATGTCCTTGGGTATAAGGGCGAGGCTTTCCTCGAGGGCCTCGAGGCCCTCGGGCCCAAAGGCCTCATAGAAGGCCAGATTGGGCTTGAAGCAGGCGGCGAATTCCGCCGTAGCCTCAATCAGGCGCCGGTTAAGTTCCATTAGCTTCTTGCGGGGTTCGGGTTCTGCCGGAGAGAGCCGGGGATCAAGGCCGACGCAGAGGGCGGTGCCCTTGCTTGCGACAATGTCGTCGAGGCGCTTAAAGAAGTCCATGAGTCCCGAGACTACCATGGCCCACCCCTCCAGTCCAGACGCAGAACTTGGTTTTTGTCGGCCCGAGGATATATACTTAAGCCGTACCGGGCGCTAAAATCGTGAAGGAAGACATCAAGGAGGTTCGCCGATATGAGAAAACTCGCGGTTTTGCTGCTTATAGCTTCTCTCTGCGCGTTCATGGGCTTTGCCGAAGACTCTCCCGCCAAGGAAGGTGGCTTTGGCTTTAAGGCCGGTATAAGTCTAGGCACCGATGTCATCACCTCTGGCAGCGGCGACCCCGAATCGTGGACCAAATTGGCCTTTCAGCCGGATATCTCCTTCGGCAAGATCGGCTTTGGCATAGACCTCAGCGCCCATTTCCAGCTTTACCCGACCCCGGACAAGGCCATTGAGTTCTATGCCGGGGACTGGGTGCCCGCGGAAAAGACCTTTGCCTCCTTTGTGGACCTCTACCTCCCCAAGATCATGTATGTGCGCTATGGCCTTAAGGGAGAAGATCCCATCTTTGCCAAGGCGGGAACCATCGACATCACCCTGGGCAATGGCTTTATCATGGGGGACTACTCCAACGCCACCTTCCTGCCCAAGACGAGGATCATAGGCCTCGATGTGGGGGTTGACGGCCAGGCCTTCAATTTCCCCTATGTGGGCATTGAGCTGGTCACGGGCAACCTGGCCAGGCTTGACGTGGTGGGAGCCCGGGTCTATGGCCGCCCCCTCCTCGGGACTTCCCTCCCGATCATCAAGAATGCCCAGCTGGGCCTGACCATCGTGGCGGACACCAACCCCTATCTCTATGCCACGGGCAGCCAGACGGAAAAGACAATCTCAGTCACCGGCGTGGACCTGACCGTGCCCATCCTCACGGGCAAGACCTTCCCCCTTGTCGCCTTTACCGACCTGGCCTTTGAGCCCAACAAGTCCATGGGCGCGATGATTGGCTTTGGGGGACGCCTCCTGGGCTTTATCACCTATGGCGGCCAGCTCCGCTTCCTCGAGCAGGGCTTTATCCCCAACTACTTTGACGCCAACTATGACGTCTACCGCTCCATGAAGTTCGACTACATGGCCACCGACTCGGACGGGAGCTTCTACTCGGGCTGGTACTCCTCCCTGGGCTTCTCGATCTTCGAGGGCAATATCGTCTTCAAGGCCAGCCTGGACGGGCCCTTCAAGGCCATCGATAAGGCCAATACGGCCCAGACCGATTTCCCTCACGCCAAGGCCGTCTTCCAGACCGCCGAGGGTTTCCTGGGAGGCTTCTGGCTCACCGCAGGGTATGAGAAATATTTCATCGGCCAGCAGAACTCCTTCTTTGCGGATCTCGTCGATGCCACGAACTCGGTCGTGGGCATGGACGTGAATTATAAGACCGGCGCCTCGGTGCTCACCCTGGCGTATAAAGCCAAGTACGATCCCACAAAGACCGACAACCCGCTCACCAGCGTGGATGAGAGGTGGGTTGTCTCGTCCAGCGTCACCGCCTCGATGAAGTTCTAGTCTGAAGAGACAGGAGGAAGCTCCATGAAACGTATCCTAGCGGGCCTGGCCCTGATCCTCGCCCTACCCATTCTCGCCCTCGCGCAGACCAAGCCTGCGGCGAGCACCGCCGCCCCCACGGGGCCCTATATCCTCTTGGTCTTCGTCGACGGAGACAAGCTCGACGTCAAGACCCCCGATGGAAGGACCCTGGGCTTCGGCGCCGGAGTCGACGAGGGCAGCAAGATCCTCGCTGGCTCCACGATCATCACCGGCCCCACGACCTCGGCCGAGCTCCAGCTGGTGCCCAACAAGACCATCATCAAGCTCGCAAAGAACACGACCTTCAAGGTCGAGACCCTCGCGGCCACCGGCAGCAAGGAGACCAACACCTTTGCCGTCGCGGCCGGCAAGATCCGGGCCGTCGCCTCCAAGGGCAGCTATGACTTCAAGGGCCAGACCGCGGTCTGCGGAGTCCGGGGCACGGACTTCTTTTTCGGCATTGAGGAGGGAAAGGAAGTCCTCAAAGTCGACAAGGGGGCGATAAAATTCTCCAAGCTCGACGGAAGCGCAAGCCTTGACGTCGGGGCCGGCTTTGCCGCCGATGCCCTCGCCGCCGTGTTTGAGGTCTTCAAGCCCGAGCCCGGCGATTTCTTCTCCGGGATGGTCTTCACCAAGCTCCTCGTGGACGCGGTGGAGCAGGGCGAGGCGCCCGCCCCCGAGACCACCCAGGTCGAGACCAAGCAAGTGACCACCGAGGAAGCCGCCTCCACCCTCGCCGAGGGCGCGTCCAAGCTCACCAAGAAAGACGTCCAGAGCGGCTTCATGAAGTGGCTCGGCGACGTGATGGGCCTCGAGCTCGGCTCGGTCACCATCGACAACCAGACCTACGCCAAGGCCGTCATCCAGCCCAACTTCAACCTGGGCAAGGTCAAGATGGGCCTCTACCTCCCCATCATCTACTCCTCGGACATGTTCAATCCCGATGACTGGTACCATCCGAACGGCAACGACGAGTGGTCCTTCGGCACCGACAAGGGCTGGAAAGACCATCCCCTCGACGCCGGCCTCGACGCCCTTTCGGACCTGGCCCTCAAGATCAAGTACTTCGAGTTTGGCAAGCAGCTTGAGGATCCCTTCTTCGTGAAGGTCGGCACCCTGGATGACCTCACCCTGGGCCATGGCCTGATCATGAGGAACTACGCGAACAACACCGAGTTCCCGGCCATCCGCAGGGTTGGCTTCAACCTGGGCGTGGACGGCAAGGGTGCGGGCTTTGAGGCGATTGTCAACGACCTGGCCGACCCGTCGGTCTTCGCGACCCGCCTCTACTTCAGGCCCATCCCCTCCTCGAAGTTCGCCATAGGCGTCTCCGGGGTGGCCGACATCGCCCCCTTTGGCGGCAAGAACGCCCTGGACGCGGGCCTGTCCGCCTCCACCTACAATGACCCGATCCTCGTTGGCGCGGGGATCGACCTCGACATGCCCATAGTCAAGTCCGAGCTCCTGGGTATCCGCTTCTTCGCCGATGTGGCGGCGGAGACGGAATACACGAGGACCGACTCCAAGCTCCACACCGAGCTGATCTTCGACCCCGACACCGGAACCTTCTCCAACTGGGGAGCCGCGGCCGGCCTCATGGGCAATGTCCTCTTTATCAACTGGCGCCTGGAGTACCGCTACTTCACCGGCATCTTCCAGCCCAGCCTCTTTGACTCGACCTATGACAAGAGCCGCGCCGAGATAGCCATCCGATACAAGGGCTATATCGACTCCCCCGCGTCCTTTGCCAGCATCGAGCCCACGATGGGCATCTATGGCGAGGGCGGCTTTGGCTTCCTCAAGAACGCCAAGACCGGGGACTACAAGCTGGCCTTTGATTTCGGCTACATGTGGCCCTTTATCCCCGGCCAGACGGTCCAGTATCAGCTGGACAACTCCGTGGATGAGTTCCATGCGAAGTTTGTGGTCAACAAGGGTCTTATACCCATCTTCGACATCCATGGCTCGATCTTCTACGACAAGCATGGACTCGTGCAGAGCATAGCCAACGGGAACTTCAAGTTCCTCGACGGCAACACCACCTTTGGCGGCGAGCTCGTGGTGCCGGTGCCCAAGACCCCCAACCTCGATGTGGCCGCGGTCTTTGCCGCCGTGCCCTATGACATCGACCCCCTCACGGGGGAGGCGAGCCTCGCGCCTTCCATCACCCTTGAGACGAGGTTCCATTTCTAACGGACCTGGCTAGCTGCTCGGGGCCGCCCCAAAAGGGGCGGCCCCTTTTTTTCCCCTTTCCGGCCCAGGCCCTCCCCAGGTATAAATAAGCATGGGAATCATCCGCGTCCTTCCTCCAGAGACTAGCCGCCTTATCGCCGCCGGCGAGGTTATCGACCGCCCGGCGGCAGTACTGCGGGAATTCCTAGACAACGCGATAGACTCCGGGGCCAGGGAGATCTCCGTGGAGATCGAGGGTGGTGGCATCGACCTCATCCGGATCACCGATGACGGCTCGGGCATGGATCCCGAGGACCTAGGCCTCTCCATACTCCCCCACGCCACCTCCAAGATCAGCGTGGCCGACGACCTGCTCAAGGCCAAAACCCTGGGCTTCCGGGGGGAGGCCTTGGCCTCGGTGGCGGTGGCGGCCCAACTCGAGCTCACCTCGAGGACGGTGGCTAGCCCCGAGGGCTATCGCCTCACGGCGGGCCCCGGGAGGGAAACGAGGATCCAGGCCGTCCCCGCCCGCCAAGGCACGGTGGCCCAGGCTAGCCGACTCTTTGAGGACTATCCCGCCCGCAAGCAATTCCTCAAGCGCGCCCAGGCCGAGTCCAGCCTCTGCAGGCAGATCTTCCAGGACAAGGCCGCGGCCCACCCTGGCCTGGGCTTCCGCTATTCCAGCGACGGGCGACAGGCTTTTATCCTCAAGGCCTCGAGCCCGGAGGAACGGGTCGCGGCCCTGTATCCGGAACTGCCCTATGGCCTCGTCCACCGGGTCCGTTTTTCCGCCGCTGCCAGCGAGGGCTCGGTGATCCTCGCCGGGCCCGCCTTCTACAGGCCCGATCGCCGCCTCATGCAGGTCTTTGTCAACCGCCGGAGGGTGACTGACCAGGGCCTCCTCCAGGCCCTCGACTATGCCTTCACGGGCTTCCTGCCCGGGGGAGCCCATCCAGGGGCCTTTCTCTTTGCCGAGGTCGACCCAGCCTGGGTGGACTTTAACATCCACCCGGCCAAGCGGGAGCTTCGCTTCAAGGACCAGGCCTCCCTGCGCTCGGCCTTTGTGGAGGCTATCAAGGCTTTTTTGCTTGAGCTCTCCCGCCGCGAGCCCGGCCAGACGAGGCCCTCGGTGGAGGGCGAGCTGGGCCTTGGAGAAAAGGCCTGGAGCCCGGGTTTCCAGTCCCGGTCCTATCCTGTGGGGGGAAGCTGGGATGACCTGGCGGGCCTGCGGGAAAGGCTCGGGGGCATTGAGTCGGCACGCCCGGAGGCCAAGGCCCCCGCCGAGGCAGGGGCCGGAACGGGAGACCTGGACCAGGGGCTTAACCAGGCAGTTTACCTGGGCAAGGTCCTAGGCCTCTTTCTTGTGGTCGAGTCCCGGGGGGCCCTCTACCTCATCGACCAGCACGCGGCCCACGAAAGGGTCCTCTTTGACCAGCTAATGGCCGCCAGCCCTGCCGCCCAGGACCTCCTGGTGCCGGCGGTCTTTGAGCCCGAGGACGATGCGGAGGCCCGGCGCCTCGAGGAAGTGGCGCCGGACCTCGCAGCCCTGGGCTTTGGCCTTGAAAAGGAGGGCAAGTCCTGGCTGGTCACCGCCCTGCCCTCCCCCCTGGACCGGGACCCCGTGGGGGCGGTAAGAGAAATCTTGTCGAGCCTCGGGCCGGCGGAAAGGATTGTGGATCAGGCCGGAGAAGACGCCGGAAGGGCCAAGCGGGAGCAGATCCGGGGTGCCCGGTCGGCGGCCCTGGCCACGGCCGCCTGCCGGGCCGCGGTCAAGGATGGAGACGAGCTCGATCCTGAGGCCTCCCTCCAGCTGGCCCTCAAGGCCCTGGCCCTGCCGGAGCCCCGCTGCCCCCACGGGAGGCCCATCTGGGTCAGGCTTTCCCGGGAGGAGCTCTTCCGCCTGGTCAGGCGAATCGTCTAGAGCTTGGAGAGGAGGCCCTGGATCTCGTCCTTCTTGGGATAGGAGGGATTCTTGGAGAGGAGGCTCGTGAAGGCCTCCTTGGCCCCCGAGCCATCCCCCTGGGAATAGAGGAGCTTGCCCAGCTCGTAGTAGGCGTCCCAGGCCTGGGGGGCCAGCTTGATGAGCTCGGAATAGGCCGCCTTGGCCCGGTCCTTCTGGTCCGCGGAGACGTAGGCCCTGGCCAGGTTGAGCCTGACCGTGGGGTCCCGGGGAGAGAGCTGGAGACTGGCCTCATAGTGGAAGACGCTCTTCTCAAAGAGGCCCTTTTTGCCATAGGCGTTGCCCAGGTTGTTGTTGGCCTCAAAGGACCGCGGATCGGCCGCATAGGCCTCCACGAGGAAGGCCAGGGCCTTGTCCACAAAGCCTGAGTCGAGGTAGACCCGGCCCAGGTTGACTCGGGGCTCGACATACTTCTTGTCCAGGGAGGCGGCCTTGGTATAGGCCGCGATCGCCCCGTCGGCGTTGTCCGCCGCCTCGTAGGCCAGGCCCAGGGTGTATTGGTAGAGGGCGGTCTGGGCCTGGAGGGAGGCGGCCTTTTCCGCGTACTTGACGGCCTCGGCCCCCTTGCCGAGCTTGAGCTTGACCGTGGCCATGTTGTAGTTCGTCTGGGCGTCGTCCGAGACCCCGAGGGCCCGGGTAAAGAGGGCCTCGGCCTCCTTGAGCTGGCCCGAGCCGGCCTGGATGACAGCGAGTTCGCGCATCGCGCCGGCGTTGGTGGGCTCGAACTGGATGGCCTTGGAGAAGGAGTCGATGGCCGCCTTCTGGTCCCCCGAGGCGGCCTGGATGCGGCCCAGCTCCTGCCAGGCCCGGCCGTAGTCGGGCTTGACCTGGACGGCCTTGCGGAAGGTGGCGCTCGCCTTGGCGGAGTCCCCGAGGGCCTTCCAGGTCACGCCCAGGTTGTAGAAGGCCAGCTCGAACTTGGGGTTGAGGGTCGAGGCGGCCTCAAAGGACTGGCGGGCATCCTCGTAGCGCCGGGCGTTGAAATAGGCCTTCCCGAGCTCGTAGGCATAGAGGTAGTTGCGGGGATCGAGGCGGGCGGCCTCCTTGAGTTCGGCTATCGCGTTGTCCGTCTGCTTGAGGTCGGCGTTGATCTTGCCCAGGGTATACCAGGGCATGGGGTTGGTCTGGTCCTTTTTCTTGGCGTCCCGGGCGGTCTGGATGGAGTCCTTGAGCGCCTGGTCGGAAGGGGGACCCGAGAGCTTCTTGGAGCCCGAGTAGAAGGCATCGGCCATCTCCGCGAGCTTTTGGCCGGCAAAGCGGTCCTCGCCCTCGGGGAAGGCGGACTTGGCCTTGTCAAAGAGGTCCTCCCCGGCGGGGATGTCCCCCTTGTCCACGGCGGTCTTGCCCTTGTCCACAAGCTCGCTCACGGCCTTCATCGCGTCCTGGAGGGCCCGGCTCTTTTTGGCGAGCTCCTCGGCCTCGGCCTTTTTCCTGGCCGCCTCGGCTTCGGCCTCGGCCTTGCGCCGGGCCTCGTCCTCGGCCTTCTTGGCCTGGGCTTCCGCCGCCTTGGCGGCCGCGGCGTCTGCCGCCTTGGCGGCCGCGGCGTCTGCCGCCTTGGCGGCCGCGGCCTGGGCGGCGGCCGAGCCTGCGGAGCCGCCCTGGGGCGGGGTCTGGAGCTTTTGGCCGAGCTTGTCCAGGCTCTTGGCCAGGGCGCTCTGGTCCTTTGCCTGGCTTTGCTCCGCCGCCTGGGCCGCGGCCTTTTGGCCCTCCACGGCCTTGTCCCGCAGGTCCCGGGCCTCGGCGTCCCCGGCGTTCTCTATGAGGAGCTTGTCCAGGAGGTCCAGGGCCCTGTCATAGGAGCCCCGGTCCATATAGTCCCTGGCAAGGGTGAGGACATTGGTCCGGGTCTTTTCCGCCTTGCGGGCCCCGGAGGTGATGCCCAGGTAGCCGGCCCCGGCCAGGGCGAGGGCCAGCACGAGGACTCCGGCACCTAGGAGAATTTTCTTGCGCGCTTCCATGTCTACCTTCCTAGGTTCGAGGATCGTTTATTGGTCGAGGACGAGCTCATCCCCATAGCCCTGGACGGCGCCGGAGCCCGCCGAGAGGCTGGTCGTCTCCTCGGCGGCGGCCTTGAGGGAGGCTGTGACCGAGGCCAGGAGGGCCTGGCGGGCGGCCTCTGCCGCTTTTCGGGCCTCTTCCTCGGCCTGGGCCTGGGCTGCCTGGGCCTGGAGGTCGGCGTTCAGCCGGGCTAGCAGGGCCTCGATGGCTGGTCTCTGGGGAGAGGCCGGCTCGAGGTTGAGATAGGATCCATAGTCCGAGCTGGCCCCGGGATAGTCCTTCAGGATAATGCGGACGTTGGCCCGGTTGAGCAGGGCCGGGGCGTAGCTCGGGTTGGCCGCCAGGGCCTGGCCGTACATCTCCTCCGCAAAGGAGTTCTTGCCCTGGAGGACAAAGGCGTTGGCCATATTGTAGAGGAAGAGGTGCTTGAAGCGGAGGGACTGGCCCGAGCCCTTGCGGAGGACATTGACGGCCTCGTCATAGCGCCCCAGCTCCTCGTAACAGGCCGCGAGGTAGAGCCAGGCCCTCTCGTCGGTCCCGGCCTGGGTGACGGCCCGCTCGAGGACTAGGGCAGCGTCCTTGGGCTTGTCCTCCCGGAAGAGGCGCTCCCCCTCGGCAAAGTCGCCCCCCCCGGCCTGTTCTCCAATGAGGGGCAGGGCCAGGAAAAGGCAGGCGAGGAAGGCTAGGGCCCGGAGGCGGCCTGTGGGGGCTGGCATCCTGATTCTCCTTGCCCGGGATGGCCGGGGAATACCACAAGGTGTCGCACAAAAAATGAATCCGCGCTATAGTATACCAAGATACCACATTTTCCGGTGGATCGGCTCCTCCCGGGGCCGGGATAGCCGGAGCAAAGCGGGAAAACGCCGATGTCATTCGTCGTGATATTCATCATGATTCTCGGCGTGGCCGTCGCCTTCTTGAGCTGGTTTATCATCCGCATGGTCGCTACCCCGCGCCATACCAAGGCGGTGGCCGAGCAGCTCAAGCAGGGACGAGTCGCGGTAGCCATTCGTTCCTCCAAGGCCCTCATCGCCAAGGACCCCAGGAACGGCGAGGCCCACTGGCTCCTGGCCGAGGCCTATCTTGCGGACGGAAAGCCCGAGCTGGCCCTCATGGAGCTCAAGCACGTCGGCCAGATCGGCCAGTTTGGCCCCGAGCTCTCCGAGGTGGCCTTTCGAACGCGCATAGCCGGGCTCTATGAGCGTTTTAACCAGACCGAGGAAGCCCTCAAGGAGCTCATACTCCTCACCAAGCTCGATCCCCGGGGGGCTGGCAACTTCCTCCAGGCCGGCAAGCTCTTCGAGGGCCGGGGCCGGACCGATGTGGCCATAGGCTATCTTCGCAAGGCCATCGAGCTCGACCCCAAGCTCGCCGCCGCCCATCACCACCTAGGCCTTATACTCTACCGCACCAAGCACCCCATGGAGGCCAAGGCCGAGCTGGAGCTGGCCATCAAGTATGACGCGGATGACTTTGAGGCCTTTTTCTACCTTGGAAAGCTCCTCAAGGAGATGAACGACTATACCCCGGCCCTCCTGGCCTTCGAGAAATCCACCAGGAACCCTGCCTTCAAGATCAAGGCCCTGGTCGAGCGCGGGGGCTGCTATATGAGCCAGAATGCCTTGGACAAGGCCATCCCCGAGCTCGAGCGGGCGGTCAAGCTGGTCAAGGACGAGGGAGCCAACGAGGCCCTCTTTGGGCGCTATTTCCTGGCCATGTGCTACGAGAAGCAGCGCAACCTGGACAAGGCCATAGAGCAGTGGGAAAAGATCTACCAGAAAAAAGCCTCCTTCCGGGACGTGGCGGAAAAGCTCACCCAATACCAGGAATACCGGACCGACGACAAGATGAAGGACTACCTCACCTGCGGCAAGGAGGAATTCATGGAGCTCTGCGCCAATGCGGTGCAGAAGGCCATGGGCCTGTCGATACGGGGCAAGGAGGACATCCCCAGCGGGGTGGATATCATCGCCGTCGAGGGAGACTCGGAAAAATGGCTGGGCACAAAGAAGCAGCCCCGGCTTATCCGCTTCCTCCGCCTGTCGGAAAACGTGGACGAGGCCGTCCTGCGGGGCTTTATCGAAAAGATGAAGACCCTGGGCGTGGTGAGGGGGGCCGTGGTCACGAGCTCGGCCTATGCCCGCCCGGCCCTGGAATTCGCGGAGAACCGCTCGGTCGAGCTTTTTAACAAGGAACAGCTCCAGGAGATGCTCACCCGGGCGGGACATCCCGGCTCCAAGGCCTAGGACCCAGGAATGAGGATCCTCTGCGTCTCCGACCAGGTTGATCCCCTCGTCTATTCCCAGAGGCTCAAGGACCGCTACGGAGACGTGGCCCTGGTCCTCGCGGCCGGGGACCTGCCCATGGAATACCTGGGTTTTATCACCTCCATGCTCAACCGGCCCCTCGTCTATGTGGAGGGCAACCACGACCTGGGGCGCTTTGCCCACTATGACAGGCTATCCGTCGGAGGCTTTGCCTCGGAGGCCGTGGGCCAGGACGAGTCGGGGGCCATGGACGCGGGCTTCCGCCTCCTGCGGTCCGAGGGCCTGATCATCCTGGGCCTGCCCGGCTCCATGCGCTACAACAAAGGGCCCAACCAGTTCACGGAATTCCAGATGGCCCTCCGCATCCTGCCCCTCATACCCGGACTCCTCTGGAACCGGGTCTTTCGGGGGCGGGCGGCGGACATTGTCTTGACCCATGCCCCGCCCAGGGCCATCCACGACCGGGACGATCCCTGCCACCGGGGCTTTAGGGTCTTCAATCTCCTGATCCGGGCGGTAAGGCCCCGCTGGTTTATCCATGGCCATGTGCATCTCTATGACCTGGCCGATGTGCGCCTCACCGAGACCGGGGAGACCACAGTCCTCAACGCCTTTGGCCATTGGGTAATCGACACCGAGGAGGGCATTTCGTGAGCGATTGGTACGAGAATCTCGCGACCGAGGACTTTTCCCGAGCGCGGACCCGCGAGTTTCTATCCAGGATAGGTGTCCTCCTCAGCCCCTCCAGGGACAGGCTACTCTCCCTGGACGAGGTAAAGGCCATCCTCAAGCCTGGGGGAGAGACCTATGCGGGCCTCCAATCGGTGCCGCTCAAGCTGATCGTGGGCAGCGAGGGCAGGTACCGGGACTTTAACCGCCACTTCCTGCCCCGCCATGACTATCTGAAGAGCCGCTGGGTCAGGATCGACATGGCCCATTACACCGATGTGCCCCTCCCCCCGGTCCGCCTCTATGAGATAGGCGGGGTCTATTTTGTCCGGGACGGCAACCACCGGGTTTCCGTGGCCAAGCTCAGGGGCCAGCTCTGCCTGGACGCCGAAGTCTCAAGCCTGGACGCCGAGGTCAGGCTCAGGCCGGGGATGACGATCGAGGAGCTCAAGCGGGAAGTCATCGAGTACGAAAAAAGGGAATTCTATGAAAAGACGGGCTTTGGGATCCATACGGGCAATCTGGACCTGAGCTTTTCCACCCCGGGCCGCTACGAGGAGATCCTCGAGCATATCCTCGTCCACAAGTACTATATCAACCAGGGCCGGACCGAGGAGATCAGCTTCGAGGCTGCCCTTTTCTCCTGGTACGAGAATGTCTACCGCCTGATCGAGGCGACGATCATGGAGCTCGGCCTGCTCTCCCGCTTCCCAGGAAGGACGGCCGGCGACCTCTATGTCTACATCGTGAAATACTGGGACGAGCTCAAGCGCAAGTATGGCCTGTCCTATTCTGTATCCGCGGCGGCCAGGGATTTTGGCCAGGTCTATGGCAAAAGCCGGGCAAACCAACTTAAGACCCTCGTCCAGGGAATCCTCGATCGCCTCCTTGCCTCCTTCAGGAAGCAGGGCAAGCCCCGGGAACCCGAGCCCCTGGAGCCGGAAAAAAACCGGCCTTAGGCCGTAACCTTCCCGCCTGGCCGGGGTTTCACTAGAAGAAAGCCGGACCTGGTCCATGGCTTTCTAGCGATTCCTCGCTTTTTCCTGACTCCGGCCCCCGGGTATCCTCCTGCCCGGGGGTCTTTTTTAGGCGAAAGCCGCCAGGATTGACAATTCGAGGAATCCTAGGGTATCTTCCATGCGAAGAGAAGGAGTTACCGATGGCACAGCAATCCAAGAACTCTCGTAGCGCCAGCGCCACTCAGCATTTCTATTGCCCCTGTGGCGGCGAGATAAAGATGAAGACCCTCCTTGAGAACGGCAAGGTCCGCAATCTCGCGGAGTGCGAGAAGTGCAAGAGGTCCGAGCGCCGCCCGAGCGATTTCATCTAATATCCCTGTGGGCACAAGATAAAGGGCCGCCATTGGCGGCCCTTTATCGTTTTCCTAGGCCCTCCAGGCCTCTAAGGCTTTCCGGACCATCTCCTCACTCGCCTTGGCGGCGGCGACCATGGCCTGTCGACCCTCGGGAGCCTCTATTACCCCCAGGATCTTGATGCGGTAGCCCGAGCCCTTTAGGTTCCTAAGGACATCCTTGACTCCCCGGATTCTCCAGCCCCCATCCAGGGCCAGGACAACCAGGGGGAGGCTTTCCGTGGCGAGGACGCGCTTGAGGCCTCCGGTGTGAAAATGGCCCAGTTCCCCATCCGGGGAGCGGGTGCCCTCGGGGAAGATCACCGGGCAGGCGCCCCGAAGCCTGCAATTCCGGGAAAAACGATCCAGGGACCGCAAGGCCTGGCCGGGGTCGCCCCGACGGGTGATAAGGCCATGGCCCTGCATCCTGAGCACCTGGGATACCAGGGGAAATCCGGCGCCCAGCTCTTTTTTTGCGACAAAGCGCACCTTTTTGCCCATGGAAAACAGGACATGGCCGACCACGGGGATGTCCACAATGCTTTGGTGGTTGGCCACGAGGATAAAACGCTCGGGCCAGGGCCCTACTATCCCGTCCTCGACCTGGAGGCTAAAGCCCCGGTAGCTCTTCAGCAAGGCGAAAATCCTGGTCAAAACCCGGGAAAGGATAAGCTCCGAATAGGCCATCCCTTCCTTGGGCTTAATGACCCGTCCTATCCGAAGAACGAGGTCATAATAGATAAAGATGAGAAGAATCGAGAGGATTATCAGAGAGTTGATCATCGCATACCGCCGCTAATTCCTTATACTACGGAAACAGAGGCTTGGGAAGGCCGTGTAAGTCTTGACAGGGGTCTCTCATTCTGGTACTTTTTTCGAGCGTCGATAGTCCGGCTATTTCCGGAGACAGACATAGATTGCTCCACAGTGGAGGGTAGAACCTTTGGGCCAGATCAATAAGTCCGCCGAAAAGCGGGCCAGGCAGAACGAAAAGCGCCGCACCGCCAATAAAATGGAAAAATCGTCCATCCGCACCGCCGCCAAGAAAGTGACCGCCGCCGCCGCGGGCAAGGACAAGGCCGCCGCCACGGTTGCCCTCCAGTCCATGATCAGCCAGATCGACAGCGCTGCCCGGAAGGGTGTCGTCAAGAAAAACGCCGCAGCCCGCAAGAAGTCGCGGATGCAGCGCCTCGTCAATTCCCTCGGAGCATAAGCCCACGGTTTTATCGGACGGCCAGCCTGCAGGCTTCCGCCCGCATCCACCGTCCGGAGAGTGAAGCATGGCTGGGAAAGTGACCAAGGCAGAGCTCATAGAGGCCCTTCATGCCTCTACGACCCTCAACCGCAAAGAGATCCATGGCCTCATCGATGCCCTTTTCGAAGAGATCAAGGGAGCGATCCTCGATGGAAAAACCGTCGAGTTGCGCGGCTTTGGCACCTTTGAGGTCAAGCTCCGCAAGGGCAGGAAAAGGGCGCGCAACCCCAAGACCGGCGCCATCGTGTCCGTCGAGGACCACGGTGTGGCGGCTTTCCGCCCCGGCAGAGAGCTTAAAAAAGCTGCCTGGGCCATTCGGCCCCTAGGGCCCGGACATGAGGGCCCGAACGACGACAGGGCAGAGGACGATGCCTGAGAAACCCGGCCGGAGCAATCCGAGCCGGTTTTTTATTATCCCCCTGCTCTCCATACTCTCGGCCCTCCTCCTTTCCCTTGCCCAAGCCTCGCCTATCGCCCCGGAGGGCCTGGGCTTCCTAGCCTGGCTGGCCCTGGTGCCGCTGTTTTCCCTGCAAGGGATGGCCAGGGGCTTCCGGACAGGGCCGAGGCGGGCCGCCCTTCGAGGGGCCGGGGCAGGACTGGTCTTTGGCTTGGCCTATGCCCTCGCCGCCCAGGCCTGGATTGCCTCCTGGCACCCCCTTGGGCTCCTGGCCTTGGCCCTCCTCGAGGCCGTCATCTATGGCCTAGTCCTTGCCTTGGAGGGCCTTGCCTCCGCCCTCCTGCCCCGCCTGGCCCCCTTCCTCCTCCCCTTCCTCTGGCTTGGAGGGGAGTACACCCGGAGCCTGGGGAAGCTTGGCATGCCCCTGGGCCTCCTGGGGCTTAGCCAGTATTCCTACCCCGCCCTCGTGAGCCTTGCCTCCTTGGGCGGGATTTGGCTTGTCAGCCTCCTCGTCGCGGCCTTTAACAGCCTCCTGGGGGCTAACCTGCCGGGCATGCTAAAAAGGGCCGATGGGAGCCCCGGATCCCGCCTGGGCCGCCTGCCCCAGGCGGGCTTCCTCCTCAGCCTGGGGGCCTACGCCCTCATCCTCGCCGCGGCCTTTGGAGCCGCAACCTGGGTGCAAAGCCACGAGCTGGCACCCGCGCCCGGGGAAGCCCGCAGCCTGCGGGTTGCCCTGATCCAGCATAGCCCGCCCCTGAGGGAAGCGGACCTTGGGGCCTACGAGAGAAGCTTTGCCTCCCTCAAGGCCCAGACCGAGGCTGCCCTGGCCGGCCATCCCGACCTCATTGTCTGGCCCGAATCGGCCCTTGTGCCCTCCCTCAATTGGCACCTTGAGCGCCGCCTGGACCGGGAGGTATCGGATTTTGCCCTCCGGGTCGATGGATGGATGCGGGCCCTGCCCTGCCCCATCCTTTATGGGAACGACCTGGCCGAGCTGCGGGCCGGGGGAGGAGCCGGGTCCCGCCTGGACTGGAACGCGGCGATCCTCCTCCAGGGAGGCCGCAGGACAGCCTATAAAAAGACCCACCTTGTGCCCTTTGCGGAGGCCGTGCCCCGGGCCTTTGAGTCCAGCCGCCTGGCGAGCCTGGCCAGGGCCAGGTCGGGGGACGACTGGCAGAGGGGCAGCGGCCCACAGCTACTGGCGCTGGAGGAAGGCCAGGGTCGCAAGGCCCTCAGCCTGGGAAGTCCCATCTGCTTTGAGGACTGCTTTGGGGCCTATTGCGCGGGCTTTGCCCGGGCAGGGGCCTCCTGTCTTATAGTCTTGACGAGCGACGCCTGGGCCCATTCCCGGGCCGCCCAAGTCCAGCACCTGGCCCAGTCGGTATTCCGGGCCGCCGAGACAGGCCTTCCCGTCCTAAGGGCAGCCTCCACGGGAGAGACCGCCTATATCGGTCCCGGGGGCTCGATCCTGGCAAGGCTGGACCCAGGGAAGGCGGGCTTTCTCCTCGTCGACCTGGCCCTCCCGGGCCCGTCCAGCCAAGGAAAGCCGAGGACGCCCTACCTCCTCCTTGGAGACGCCTGGCCTGCCCTAGGCCTGGGGCTCAGCCTGGCCCTGATCCTGGGAGCCGCCCTGCGGGCCCGAAGGCGCAAGGCCGCCTCGCATTGACAAGGAATCTGGCCTGTGTGAGAATAAAGCCCTCGAGCCCTGAGGGGCTCAGACTAGATACAACCCTCGGTGGAAAACGGCATGGACACTAAGAAGCGCATACTTCTCGTGGACGACGAGCAGATAAATCTGGAATTCTTTGATGTGATGCTCACCAAGCTGGGCTTTGACATCGAAAAGGCTGAGAACGGCCAGGAAGCCCTGGAGAAGGTCAAGCGCTGGAAGCCCGACCTCATCCTCCTCGACAATGTGATGCCCAAGCTCTCGGGCTGGGAAGTGACCAGGATCCTCAAGACCAGCGAGGAATACCGGGACTTTTCCGAGGTGCCCATCATCAGGTTTTCCGCGATGGACGACGTCAAGGACAAGGTCGAGGGCCGCGAGCTCGGGGCGGATGACTATATCACCAAGCCCTTTAACTTCAGCGAGGTCCTGGCCAGGATCAGGGTCGTCCTCCGGACGAGGGAGCTTGTGGGCCAGATCGAGCGCCGGGAAGAGAGGATCCAGGTCTCCGAGGAGATCGCCAGCCGGGTCCTGGCCTATGTCGATGGCCTCCGGGAGCCCCTTCGCAGCCTCGAGCGGGAGGCGACGGTCCTGGCCCCCGAGTGCGGGGACGCCAAGCCCTTTGTGGACCGGGCCCGCCAGGAATGCGCCCAGGCCCTTGCCAAGCTCGATGGCCTTGACCAGGCGGTCTTGGCCCTGAGGGCCGAGGCCGAGAACCTGAGGCAGAGGGAGACGGCCCTGCCGGCCCTCAAAAAGAGCCTAAGGGGCTAGGCCCTGGGGCCGGGGAGGAAGAATGATCACCGAGGAAAAGCGGAAGGTTCTCGATCTCTTTGCCCAGGGACGCAAGCTCTACAAGATGATGAATTTTCCGGAGGCGCTGAAATACTTCGGGGAGGCCCTCAAGACCGATCCTGAGGATGGCCCCTCCAAGGTGTACTACCAGCGTTGCCAATACTACGTCGAGAATCCGCCCCCGGAAGACTGGGATGGGGTGTTCGTGTTCAAGACGAAATAAGAGAGCTCCATGCCCAAGAACAAACTCCAGGAAGGTCCCTTGACCGCGGCCACAACCCTCGGGGCCGAGACCTCCTTTTCCGGGATCCTCAGCTTCAGTGATTCCCTGCGCATCCGCGGCAGCTTCGAGGGCGAGATAGACGCCACCGGAAGGCTCTATATCGACCCGGAGGCCGTGGTGACCGCCCGCCGGATCAAGGCCACGAGCGTTGTCATAGGCGGGACCGTCCATGGGGACATCGAGGCCGCGGACCGCATCGAGATGATGGCCTCGGCCAAGGTCTACGGCAATGTCCGGACCGCCCGGCTTAGGATAGCCGACGGGGTAGTCTTCGAGGGAGCCTGCGAGATGATCCGCGACCCCGCCGCCTATAGTCCCTTTGCGGCCAAGGATGGGCCCCACTAGGATGGGCATGGAGGACCTTTCGGCCGCCGCCGGGAGGCTCTTTTCTTCCCTTGAGGCCTCGGGCCTTAGGCTAGTCCTGGCCGAGTCCTGCACGGGGGGCCTGGCGGCCGAGGCCTTTACCGAGATCCCTGGCTCTTCCCTCCTCTTTTGGGGAGGCTTCGTGAGCTATTCGCTTGAAGCAAAGGTGAAACTCCTGGGCGTGGATCCTGGAACTGTCGCGGCCCATGGGATTGTCTCAAGACAGACGGCCTTAGAGATGGCGCGGGGAGCCCTGGCGGCCTCGGGGCAGGCGGGCCTGGCCCTGGCCGCCGCAGTCACCGGGTTTGCTGGCCCGGGCACCGAGGCCGGGGAAGAAGGCCCAGGCCGGGTCTGCTGTGCCTGGGTTGGCCCGGGGAACCAGGCCGGCAGCGAGGAATTCCACTTCCAAGGCGGGCGCCGGGAGGTGAGGGAACAGGCCGCCACGGCCCTCCTTGGAGGAGGGGCGGCCTGGATCCAGAAGATCACCCCAGGGGGCACGCGCCCCGGGACACGATATTGACAACCACGAGAGGCCGGTCTATAGTTTTCCGATACCACGGCTGTAGTGTGCCTCGACCCCTGTCGCGGTGCCCGGTGGTAAGCCCTTCCCCCTTGCAGATAAGGCTCGAAGGACTTAACCGAAAGCCCCTTTCATCCGACTAAATCCCACATTAAGGCAGACGAAAAGGACGGAGCCCTTCAAGCTCTTCCCCCAAAATCAATGGACACAGCAGAACAGCGCAGGGAGAAACCCATGGCGATTATTCGCAAGAAGCGACCGGGCGACCTGGTCGAAACCCCGGAACAGCTAGATATGGAGCCCCAACCCGAACTCTCCCTCGAGAGCGGGCGGACCGAGGAATACCGGGACGCCGCCGGCGACTCTGTCGACAATGGCGGCGCCATGAATAATGGCGGCGCCGACTCCGAGGGGCAGTCCCCGGAGCCGGGCTACGGCCAGGGCGATGAGGGCACCGAGGGCTTTGGCGGGGACGGCGAAGGTCCGCGGCCCGTCCGGATCCGGGTCAAGCGCAAGCTTCCCAGGCCCGAGAACGGCGAGCCCGCCCCCCTCCCCCCCCAGGCCCAGTCCTTCCGCGGCACGGATGACCGGGACAACGAAGGCGGCTTTACCCGGAGGCAGGACGCCTACGACAGGCAGGCGGCGGCCGCAGGCGAGTCGGGCAGGCCCGAGCAGAACGAAAACCGCTCGAGGCTCTCCATCAACGACCTGACCGAGATGGGCCTCAAGGAGCTCCGGGAGCTCGGGGCCAAGTACGGCCTCAACCATGAGGAGATGATCGCCTTCAAGAAGCAGGAGCTGATCTTCTACATCCTGAAGGCCCACACGGACCGGGGCGGCATCATCTACGCCTACGGCTCCCTGGAGATCCTCCCCGACGGCTACGGCTTCCTGCGCTCCCCCCAGAACTCCTACCTCCCCGGCTCGGACGACATCTACATCTCCCCCTCCCAGATCAGGCTCTTCAACCTCAAGACCGGCGACACCGTCTATGGCCAGATCCGCAGCCCCAAGGAGGGCGAGAGGTTCTTCGCCATGCTCAGGGTCGAGCAGGTCAACTTCGACGAGCCCGCGGTAGCCCAGAACCGCATCCCCTTCGAGAACCTCACCCCCCTCTACCCCCAGCAGAGGCTCAATCTCGAGACCACGACGGCCGAGACCTCGACCCGGATCATCAATCTCTTCTGCCCCATAGGGAAGGGCCAGCGGGCCCTCGTCGTCTCCCCGCCCAAGACCGGAAAGACGATCCTCCTCCAGAAGATCGCCAATGCGATCACGACCAACCACCCCGAGGTCTACCTCATCGTCCTCCTCATCGACGAGCGCCCCGAGGAAGTCACGGACATGGAGCGCACGGTCAAGGCCGAGGTCATCTCCTCGACCTTCGACGAGCAGGCCACCCGCCACGTCCAGGTCGCGGAGATGGTCCTGGACAAGGCCAAGAGGCTGGTCGAGCACGGCAAGGACGTGGTGATCCTCCTTGACTCCATCACCCGCCTCGCCCGGGCCTACAACCAGACGGTGCCCACGAGCGGCAAGATCCTCTCTGGCGGCGTGGACTCAAACGCCCTCCACAAGCCCAAGCGCTTCTTTGGCGCGGCCCGCAACATCGAGGGAGGCGGCTCCCTGACCATCATAGCCACGGCCCTGATAGACACGGGCTCGAGGATGGACGAGGTCATCTTCGAGGAGTTCAAGGGCACGGGCAACATGGAGATCAACCTGGACCGCCGGCTCTCCGACCGCCGGACCTTCCCGGCCATCAACATCAAAAAATCGGGCACCCGCAAGGAAGAGCTCCTCCTCTCGGACGAGGAACTCCAGAAGATCTGGGTCCTCCGCAAGGTCATAAGCCCCATGGACGACGTGGAGATCATGGAGCTCCTGATTGACAAGATGATGAAATCCAAGAATAATGACGCGTTCCTCCGGTCGATGAACACGCCCCTGGGCGGCGGAGACTGAAGGATCTAGCTGTACCGTCCGCAAGGCCGGTCCTCAGACAATTGCATTCGCCAGGCACGGAGGTTTGCTGTGAAGAAGGACATCCATCCCAAGTACGAGCTCACCACCATCAAGTGCGCCTGCGGCAATGTCATCGAGACCCGTTCGACGGTGAAGAATATCCAGGTTGAAATTTGTTCGGCCTGCCACCCCTTCTTTACCGGCAAGCAGAAGCTCGTCGACACCGCTGGCCGCATCGAGCGCTTCAACAAGAAGTACGGCATCAAGAAAGCCGAAGAGAAGTAAGCGCTTACTTCCTCGTACCCACACAGAAGACGGCCACCCGCAAGGGTGGCCGTTCTGTTTATCCTTCCAGGTCGGCGAGGAGGGCCGCCATGCGCTGGGCGGCCCGGCCCCGGTGGGATATGGCGTTTTTTTCCGCCGACGACAGCTCGGCGACGCTCTTGCCGTAGCCGGGTACGTAGACAATGGGGTCGTAGCCAAAGCCGGCCTGGCCCCGGGGAGAGCGGAGCAGTTCGCCCTCGAGGGTCTCCTGGACCACAAAAAAGCGCTCCTCCGAGAGGGAGAGGACAAGGCAGCAGACAAAGGCGCAGGCCCGGTCCTGGAGGCCCTCGCACTCCTTGAGCAGAAAGGCGTTGCGCTCTCCGGCCTCGAGCTTGACCGAGCCATCCGGGGAGCCGCCATACCGGGCCGAATGGATGCCGGGCCTCCCCCCAAGGCCCCGGACGGCAAGGCCCGAATCATCGGCCAGGACGGGGCGCCCCAGGAGGCGGCGGAGGGCCTCGGCCTTTTTCAGGGCATTGGCTATAAAACTATCCCCGTCCTCGAGGACATCGAAGTCGGGAAAGCCCACATCCGCGGGGCGGCGGAGGATGTGGCCGGGAAAAAGCTCAGAGAGCTCGACAAGCTTGTGGGCATTGCCCGTGGCGACGATCAGTTCCATGGAAAGGGAGCATAGCCGCCCCGGCCCGGGGCTTACAAGTCCACAGGCTCGACCAGGCGCCGGCGGAGGTAGTAGAGGCCCGAGTCCACCGTCCCCTTGGGCACGCCAAGGATCCGCGCCACGACGGCATTGGACACCGTGGGCCTAAAGGCCTTGAGTTCCCTCCTTACCCTGCCCAAGCGCTCTTGCTCCCGGCGGATGCTCCGGACCAGATCGCTCCGGGCTTGGGGATCGAGCTCGAGCCTTTGCCGGCCCTCGAGGAGGCAGATCCGGCCCCAGGACCTGTCCCGGCGGGCACAGAGGCGCTCGAAGCGGCAGCGCTCGGCCTCGAGACTGCGGAGGGACTGGGCCGCCGCGGCGGAGAGCCAATCCTGGGGCACCTCCGCCGCCTGGGCCACTTTTTCCGTCACTTCCTCGTCCACATCCCAGGCGCATTTCAGGTAGAGAAAGACCAGCCTCGTGCGGAAGGCCTCCTCCTCACCGCCCCGGGGCCTGCGGCCTTCCTTGGCCCAGGGCAGGTCGAGGCAGGCCTCGAGGAGGAATGGCTGGGCGGAGCCGGCATACCGGCGGCTTTCCGCCGCCCAGCCCTCGCTGCGCTCGCAGACCAACTCCTTTTCCCTCTTCCTCCTACCCTCCCGGCGTATGCTCCGGGCCAGGAAGCGCAGGCTGGTGGCTAGGTAGGCCTCGAAGGGAACCCCCTGGTCCGTGTAGCGGAGGACAAAGTTCTTGATCCTGGCCTTGTAGCGGATAAGGGCCTCGGCGGCGTCATCCTCGCCGTCAAAGCCATACCGGAGAGGATTCCGGTAAACCTCGCAGGCTATCCGCTGGTAGACGTCCTCGGCCTCCAGGAAGCCATCCCTACAAGCGCGAACTAGGTCGTGAAGCCTTTCGTTAGCCATGGGCATCCTCCCGCAGAGCTGGAACTGCAGGAACCGTGCCCAGGTTTTCGGGAGCCCTATAAGCTGAAAGGCAAGGACAGTCGGTACAAGGAATTGGACATCAGATAAAAAAAGCCCCAGTCCGCGATGGATTGGGGCGTTCTTACATTGCCTTACAAAACTCTATTCCTCGGGCATCGAGGACTCAAAAGCCGCTATCAGCTTGTCCCGGACTTCCTCGATCTTGCCCCGGATCAGGGCGCCGGCCGCCAGCCTATGGCCCCCGCCCCCAAACCGGGCGGCGATGGATCCCACATCGATCCTATCCCGGGCCCGGAAGCCCACGGTGCAATCGGTCTCGGACTCCTGCCGAATGACCATGGCCGCCTCGCAGCCGGCTACCCCAAAGAGCAGCTGGTAGACCATATCCGAGTCCCGGGAGGCCTGGCCAAAGCGGTTTTGGTCCTCCAGATTGACAAAGGACACGAGAAGGCGGCCATCGAAATAGGGCTCGGTACGGGCGAGGATCTCCCCCAGGAGGCGCCGGGACAGGAGGCTCTTGCCCCCGCTCATCTGGGCAAAGGCTTTCTTGGGCGAGGCTCCGGCGGCGATGAGGCGGGAGGCGGCGGCAAAGGTCTCGGCCCCGGTCTCGTCGATGTGGCGGAAAAAGCCTGAGTCCGTGGAGAGGCCGAAAAGAAGGTATTCCGCCTCCTCCTTGGTGGGAGCCTGGCCCAAGGCCTCGATAAGGGCCAGGACCATAAGGGTCACCGAGGGAGCCTGGTCGTCAATGAAAACCACCTGGCCCGAGGCCTCCCCCGAGGCGTGGTGATCGATAAAAGCCAGGGGCACCGAGGGCAGGGTCTGGGCGATGGAGCCAATCCGGCCCAGGCTGGAGCAGTCGAGGATAAAGCCCGCGGCGCGCTCGGAGGCCTTTTCCTCAGGGGCTTCCTGGGAAAACCGATGCTCGTAGGGCATGACTTCTGTGCGGGTAAAAGGCCCTGCCGAGAGGAGGGAGACATTCTTGCCCTGGCGCTTGAGAAAGGAGGCGAGGGCGAGCTGGGACCCGATGCAGTCCCCATCGGGCTCCTTGTGGCCTATGACATAAAAGGTGCCGTAATTCTCGACGAATTCGAGGAGCTCCCTGGGAACGCGCTTCATGACAGCTTCCGCCTTCCAAAAATGTATAAAACCGCCGTCCTGACCTTGGGCCGGACGGCGGAGCTCACGGGGCTAAGCACGAGGAGAGAGTATCAGAATTCCAGCTTTATGTCCTCGGCCCCAAACTTGCCCTCCCCGGCCTTGGGATCCAGGGTACCCCAGCTCGAGTCCCTTAGGTTGGATTGGACATAGAGGCGGAGGTGGTCAAACTTGCCTTCCTTGTAGAAGACAACCATGTAGGGATAGGCCGCGTCATTGGCCTGCACGAGCTCAGCCTTGCCCCCGGGCACAAACCACTTGATGGGCACAAAGGCCGCGGCGGTATCCGCGATGCCCTTGCGGTAGATGACCTCGTAGCCATCGGAATGGGAAAACACCTTTACGACATTCACCCTGACGGGGTAAAAGGCCGAGGTCTCGGCGTTTGCCGCGCCAAGGGAAAGGACCGCAAGAAGACCAAGGATGATGAGGGATCGTTTCATCGGAGCCTCCCGTACACCAGACAAGTATAGCCCGCGACCGGGCCTTTGCAAGCATTAGAAGGCGCCCAAGCTTGTTTTGTCCGCCTCCAGGCCGCTATACTGCCGCCATGGCTCGAAAAAGCGACTCCCTGGAGGCCACCCGGGCTGCCCGGATCCTCGAGATCCTCTCCCCCCTCTGGCCCGAGGCCAAGCCCCTCCTCGACTATCGGAGCAACTTTGAGCTTCTCTGCGCGGTTGTCCTCTCGGCCCAGTGCACGGACGACCAGGTCAACCGGACGACCCCTGCCCTCTTTGCGGCCTGGCCCGATGCCCGACACCTGGCCCGGGCGGCCGTCGAGGAGGTCGAGGCGGTGATCCACAGCGTGGGCTTTTACCGGACCAAGGCCCGCCACCTCGTCGAGGCCTCGGCCCTGATGGTCAGGGACTGGAAAGGCGAGGTGCCCGACACCATGGAGGGCCTCTTGGGCCTGCCCGGGGTGGGCAGAAAAACGGCCAACCTGGTCCTCTCCGCCTGCTTTGGCCAGCCAGGCATCATCGTGGATACCCACGTTATGCGGGTTATCCTCCGCCTGGGCCTGGCCAGCCAGGCCGACCCGGGGCTGATCGAGAAGAGGATAGCCGCCCTCGTGCCCCCGTACCGGTGGACGCGGTTTTCCCACGCCGTCAACCGGCACGGCAAATTTGTCTGCAAGGCCCGGTCCCCGGCCTGTGTGGCCCAGGAGGAGGACTGTCCCCTCTATGGCCTCTGCCCCCGGGCTGGCCTGGGCCCCAAAAAAAGAGCCTAAGCCTCAATCGCGGGGCCGCCTTAGGGGGCGTTGGCTGGGCATGATCCCCGACCAGGACCTCGACCCCCTGGGCTATCTGGCCGCAAGCCGCTTTGGGGTCGACTACCTCTACCCCCTCCAGCGCTTTGTGGCGGCCAACGTCCTCGATGCCGGAAGCTACGAGGGAGGCTTCCGCCAGCTCGCCCTCCTCCCCACGGGCTTTGGCAAGTCCCTGTGCTTCCAGCTCCCCGCCCTCCTCCTTCCGAGGCCCACGGTGGCTGTCTATCCCCTGCTGGCCCTGATGGAGGACCAGCGCCGCCGCCTCGAGGAGGTGGGCCTGGCCTCGGCGGTATTCCGTGGGGGCATGGAGGAGGGAGAGAGGCGAAGGGCCGAAAAGGCCGTGGAGTCGGGAGAGGCCAAGCTCGTGGTCACGAATCCCGAGTCCCTCAAGGGCCGCCTCCTCGACTTCCTCAAGAGCCAGGGCATCAGCCACCTGGCCATAGACGAGGCCCACTGCGTCTCCGAATGGGGGGAGAGCTTTAGGCCCTCCTACCTCGAGCTAGGCCCGGTGGCCGAGGCCCTGGCCCCCCCGGCCCTGAGCGCCTTTACCGCCACGGCCAGCCCCAGGGTCCTCGAGTCCGTGGCCAAGCACCTGTTCCGCGGATCCCCCTGGAGCCTCGTCCAGGGGGACCCCGATAGGCCCAACATCTCCTATTCCGTGGCCCGGAGCCTTTCCCGGGAGCGGGCCCTCGAAGGACTGCTAAGGCGGGAAGGAAGACCTGCCATCGTCTTCGCCTCCTCCCGGGATGGGGTCCAGATCCTGGCCGAGCGGCTCCAGGCCAGGCTTGCCACCACGGAATTGCGCTTTTACCACGCCGGCCTGACCAGGGAGGAAAAGACGCGGATCGAGTCCTGGTTCATGGAGAGCCTGACTGGGGTCTTGGTGACCACCTGCGCGTACGGCATGGGGATCAACAAAAAAAATATCCGCACAGTTATTCATTATGAATCGCCCCCGAGCATCGAGGCCTATCTCCAGGAATCCGGCCGGGCGGGACGCGATGGCCGGCCCTCGAGGGCCATTCTCCTGGCTACTCCCCTGGGCCCCAGGGCCAGGGAGGACGAGGGAGAGGTGGCCCGGGCGAGGAGGGAGGCCCTGGAAGCCTATGCCTCCACCCGGGGCAGGTGCCGAAGGGAAGCCCTCCTCTCCATGTTGGGGGCGGAGCTCTCGGCGCCCTGTACGGGCTGCGACGTCTGCGAGGGGAGAGAAGACCTGGTGGTGGAAGGCGAGGCCGAGATCTCGGCCTTCCTGGCGGCCAATCCCCGGCGCTTTGACGAAGGCGAGGCCCGGAGGCTCCTGGCGGGCCGGCCAGGGGAACCCCCAAAGGCCGGCGCCTCGGGGAGCCTTGCCCATTGGCGGGAGGAGGATATCCGGGTGGCCCTGGGCCTTGCCCGGGGCATGGGCATTGTGAGGGAGGCCGCTGCCTGGCCTTGGAAGGGCAGGCTCCAGCCGGGGCTTTCCAAGGCCAGGGCCAGGGAGAAGGCGGCTATTCCTCCTCCTCCAGCTCCTCATCGGCGGGCTTCATGGCTTTTTCCTGCCTCTTGATCATCCGCCGGGAGGGAGGCAGGGCTAGCCGGGGCCCCCGGAAGACCATGCCCACATAGCGGAGGAGGGCCCAGGAGAGGAGGATAAGGACGGCCACGGCGATGGCCCGCCAGTCCTTGAGCACCTCGAGAATCAGGCTTAGGTAATTTACCTCATAGGGACCCATATCAGCCTCCGAGGCCTGCGATAGTCTGGGCCTTGGCCCCATACAGGCCCTGGGAGAGGGCCGAGAGGACTTCCTCCTCAAGCCCCTCCAGGGCTAGGCCATAGTAGGAGCGCCCGTCTTGCTCAAAGCGGCGGGCGACCCGGCCCAGGCATTCGTAGTGGATGGAATTCAGGCCCACGAGGAGGTTGAGCTTGACCCCGGGCTTGAGCCTGGGCTGGCCGGCCCCAAGGCCCACAAGCATGCCCGTAGTGCTCGCGTCCACCAGGGCTCCCCGGCGGGGAGCGGCCTTGACCTCCCCGTGGTCAAAGTAGCCATGGCGCTTGAGGAACCAGGCCAGGAGGGAGGAAAAATCCCAGGCAAAGTCCAAGGCCCGGTAGTCAAAGGCCCGGCGGGATCCCCGCCGGGTGGAGAGGTGGACAATCCCGATCGTGTAGCGGTAATAGCGGACAGGACACCAGAGGGCAGCGTCGTGGAGCAGGCCCTCCTCCCCCAGGAAGGCCTCAAGCTGGGCGCTCTTGTCCGCGAGGGAACCTGGCTCCTGGCTTTCCAGCTCGGGCTTGGTGAGGACCCGGCCCTCGGGGTAGGGATCCACCATGGGCAGGCCGCTGGCAAAGGAGGGGACAAAGAGGGCCCGGCCAAAGGTGGAGATCAGTTCCTCCCCAAAGCCCAGGGGGCCCCGGCCTTCCCGGAACATGGTCACCCGGCTCTCGTCGGCCATGGCTTCCGCCTTGTCCTTGAAGCTGAGGATGAGGTCGGCCAGGCTGTCTGCCCGGAGGCCCCCCCGGGACTCCGGAAGGTCGACCTCGACGTACTCACGGCTGACCGGACAGGCGAGCCTGAGGGAGCCGTCGGGGAGGATAATGTCCACGGAAAGGTCGGTGGGAGGGCTTACCCGGGGCCAGCGCCTTGAGAGGCCCCGGTACATGCTCTCAGGATAGGCCAGCTCCAGGATGCCCTTGTCGACCTTGCGCACCGTAGTCTCAAAGACAAAGCCCTGGCCCCGGAAGTCAAAATAGACCGAGACAGTCTCCCAGGTCTTGAAATACGAGGGCTCTCCTTTGGGGAGGACAAAGCGCACGCAATCCCTCGAGGCGGCCTTGAAGGTGCAGGTGAGGGTTCGCCCCAGGGCCTGGACCCGGGCGGCAGAGCTCCCTTCCGCGGCGGTAACGAGAATGAATTCCTTTTCGACCCTGTCGATTCTCGCTGCCACGAGGCCCCCTTAGCTCTTAGGTTAATATATCATGTTTTTTCCCGAAAAAGCTTGGCTGGGGACCCTCCATTTATTCCCGCCCGTCCAGGACTTCCCTTGATACGAGCCCTAGGCTGGCTATATCATGGAGATTAACGAAACAGTGGCCGTGTCGGGACGATACGCTTACCGGGCCGAACCTTAGGAGGATGCCGATGCCAAGCTATAGAAACCTAGATGAAAGCTCCGCTTTCAAGGACCTCTTGGCCCTAGGTCCTCCGCCCTCCCTAGCCAGCCTCCTATCCGGAAAAAGGGTCGGCGACTGCGAGATGGCCATGGGGGGCGGCCTGTCCTTTAACTGGGCTGCCAGCCCTGTAGACAGTCCCCGCCTCGACCTCCTGGGCCGCCTGGCCGAGGAGCAGGAGCTGGTGGCAAAATTCCGCCTCCTGTCCTCGGGGGAAGTGATGAATCCCGGGGAAAAGCGCCTGGTCCTCCACCACCTCTCCAGGGGAGAGCTGACTGGAAAGGTTGTCAGGGACGGCCGGGATTACGGGGCCTTCTACGCGGGGGAATTGGCCAAGATCAAGGCCTTTGCCGCCAAGGTCCATGCCGGGGAGATCAAGGGCTCCACGGGCAAGAGATTCGACACCGTGGTCCAGATCGGGATAGGCGGCTCAGACCTCGGGCCCCGGGCCCTCTATCTGGCCCTGGAGCGCTGGGCCAAGGCCAAGGGCAGGTCGAGGATGGCGGCCCGCTTTATCTCCAATGTCGACCCCGATGACGCCGACTCGGTCCTCGCCTCCATAGACCCGGCCTCGAGCCTGTTTATCCTAGTCTCCAAGAGCGGCACGACCCAGGAGACCCTGGCCAACGAGACCCTCGTCAAGACCCGCCTGGCCGCGGCCGGCCTCGATCCCTCAAGGCACCTGGTCGCGGTCACAAGCGAGACGAGCCCCCTGGCCAAGAGCCCCAGCTACCTCGCGGCCTTCTTTATGGACGACTACATCGGGGGCCGCTATTCCTCGACGAGCGCCGTGGGCGGAGTTGTCCTCTCCCTGGCCTTGGGCAGCGATACCTTCGCGGAGCTGCTCGCCGGCGCCCACGAGGAGGACCTCCTGGCCCTCAACCCCGAGCCCCGCAAAAACCCCGCCCTCCTGGATGCCCTGATAGGCCTCTATGAGCGCAATGTCCTAGGCTATGCGGCCACGGCCGTCCTCCCCTACTCGGAGGCCCTCTCCCGCTTCCCCGCCCACCTCCAGCAGCTGGACATGGAGTCCAATGGCAAGCGCGTCAGCCGCTCCGGAGAGGCCCTGGCCTACAAGACCGGGCCCCTCGTCTTTGGCGAGCCCGGGACCAATGGCCAGCACTCCTTCTACCAGCTCCTCCACCAGGGCACGGACGTGATCCCCCTCCAATTTGTCGGCTTCCGGGAAAACCAGCTTTCCCCGGATGTCCTCTCCGAGGACTCCACGAGCCGGGCCAAGCTCGACGCCAACCTGGCGGCCCAGATCATCGCCTTTGCCGCCGGCAAGAGCGACGCCGAGGCGAACAAGCACTTCCCCGGAGAGAGGCCCTCGACCCTCATCCATGGAAAGGCCCTGGATGCCCGGGCCCTGGGCGCCCTCCTGGCCCATTTTGAGAACAAGGTGGCCTTCCAGGGCTTTGCCTGGAACATCAACTCCTTTGACCAGGAAGGAGTCCAGCTGGGCAAGCTCCTGGCAAAGAAGGTTCTTGCGGGCCGGGAGGAGGCCGAGGCCAAGTCCAAGGGCCAGGGGCCCGAGGCTGCCCTGGCGGCCTATGCCCTCCTCCTGGGCCTGGGAAGGAAGTGAGAGCCGTGGACAAGACCGAGTGCATAGTCTTTACGGGCGGGGGCACGGGGGGACATATCTACCCCGGCCTGGCCGTGGTGGAAGCCCTAAAAAAAGCCTATGCCGGCCGGATTGTCTGGCTGGGCTCGGGCAAGGACTCGGACCGGAGGACGGTCGAGGCGGCGGGCATTGAGTACCACGCCATTCCTGCGGGCAAGCTAAGGCGCTCCTTTTCCCTGGAGAACGCCGCCGATGCCTTCCGGGTCCTGGCCGGCTATTTTGCCTCCCGCAGGCTGCTGAAGGAGCTGAGGCCCCGCCTCCTATTCTCCAAGGGAGGCTATGTGAGCGTGCCGCCCTGCAGGGCGGCCGCATCCCTGGGCATCCCGGTCTTTACCCACGAGTCCGATCTCTCCATGGGCCTCGCGACGAGGCTCAATGCCCGAGTCGCCACCCGGGTCCTCGTGAGCTATGAGGAGACGGCCCGGAGCCTTTCCCCGGAACTCAAGGCCAAGGCCGTGGTTGTGGGCAATCCCATACGGGCCGCCATACGCCAGGGCGACCCGGCCAGGGGTCGGGCCTATCTGGGAGCCCCGGCGGATAAGCCGATTGTCTTTTTTATCGGGGGAAGCCAGGGGGCCCGCCAGGTCAACGATCTGGTCGCCGACATCCTCCCCGAGCTTTCAAAGCTGGCCTTTGTGGTCCACCAGACCGGCGAGGGCGGCAGCCCCGCCGAGGCCGGCCCCTCCTACAGGGCCTTTGACTATATCCGTGAAGAGATGCCCCACATCCTGGCGGCGGCCGACCTCGTGGTGGGCCGCTCGGGGGCCGGCTCGATCTGGGAGGCCGGCGCCCTGGGCAAGCCCATGGTCCTCGTCCCCCTGGCCGGCTCGGGAACCCGAGGCGACCAGGTGGACAATGCCCGCCTCTTTGAGGCCCGGGGAGCCGCCAAGGTCCTGGTCGGGCCTGAGGCCAGCCCGCAGGCCCTACTTGAGGCAATCACCTCCTATCTCTCTAGTCCCGCCGCCAGGGACAGGGCCGGCAAGGCCGCCCTGGACCTTGCCGGCGGCGACGCCGCGGGTTCCGCGGCAGCCCTCATCCTGAACTACCTGGAAGGTCAGCCATGAACGCGCTCGACTGGGTCTGTCTAGCCATCGTCCTCATCCTCGCCCTCCGCTGCCTTGTCCGAGGCTTTGTGGCCGAGATCCTCTCCGTGGCCTCCTGGATCGTCGGGGCCGCGGTGGCCCTCCTCCTCTATCGCCAGGCCGGGGCCTTCCTCCATGGACGCTTCGCCAACCTGCCCCTGCCCGAGGCCGTGGCCTTTGCCGCGATCTTTGTCCTGGCCTTCCTCCTGACCCGCCTGCTTGGGCACATGCTCAGGGAAGGACTGGAAGCGGCTAACCTGGCCACCCTGGACAAGGTCCTGGGCTTTTTCCTGGGCCTCTTCGAAGGCCTCGTGTCGGTCTCCCTCATCCTCCTCGTGATGCAGGCCCTGGGGGACTTCCTGGGCATCGCCAAGATCCTCGAGGGCTCGTTCTTCGCCAGGACCATCCTTCCCGTCATAGGGCCCGAGGTCGCCAAGGCCATCTCCCCCGCAGGCCAGAACGGGGGCAAGCTGCCGACCCTCAAGGTGCCGGAAGTCAAGATCGGCCCCATCACGCCCGGCATCGGGCCCAAGAAGTAGGAGGCCCCTTGTTCGAGAACCTGCTTGGCCAGGAGGGGGTCGCTGCCCAGCTGAGGCGGGACATCCTGGCCCGGGAATTGCCCTCCTCCCTGCTCTTTTCCGGCCCCCCGGCCTCGGGCAAGCTCACGGCCGCCCTGGAGCTGGCAAGGGTCCTCTCCTGCCAGGTCGAGGGCCCGGCCAAGGCCGCCTGGAACTGCGCCTGCCCGGCCTGCCACCGCCACCGGGTCCTCGCCCATCCCGACCTCCTCATCCTGGGTCCCCGGACCTTTCCCGAGGAAATCCCCGCCGGCCTCGACCTCCTCCGCCGCTCCCCGGGCAGGGCCTCGGCCTATTTCTTCGTGCGCTCCGTGCGCAAGCTCCAGAAGCGCTTCGATGCCGCCCTCTACGAGGGAGAGGAGACCCGCCTGGCCAAGGCCTCGGCCCTGCTGCGCGAGCTGGAGGAGAGGCTCGACCTGGTCAGGCCCGATGACTTCCAGGGGGAGGTCCTCTCCGAGGCCGCCCTGGACGCCGCAGGGGAGGCGACCGAGACGGCCCGCAAGCTCGAGGCCTTTGTGCCCGACACGGTGCCCGTCTTCCAGGTGAGGGCCGCAGGCTACTGGACCCGGATGGCCCCGAGCGGAAACATGAAGACCATCGTGATCGAGGGCGCCGATCACATGCTCGACGCCTCCAGGAATGCCCTCCTCAAGATCCTCGAGGAGCCCCCGGCCAGCCTCGAGTTTGTCCTCCTCTCCTCCCGCCCCTCGGCCCTGATGGCCACGACCCTCTCCAGGCTAAGGCCCTATACCTTCCGGTCCCGGGGCTTCCAGGGTGAGGCAGCGGTCCTGGAGCGGGTCTTCAAGCTGGGCCGGCCGGAGATCGACTCCCTGGTCCCCCCCCGGGGTCAGAGGACCGACGGGGCGATCGAAGCCTGGCTCGCGGGCAAGCGGCCCTTTGGACAGGCCCAGGCCAGGCGCCTGGCCCTGTCCTTCCTGGGGGCCGTGGGCGCCCGCCAGGCCCTCCAGGCCGGCCTCGACCCCGCGATAGCCGCTATGCCCGAGCTCCTCGAGGACCTCTCATTTGGCACCAGCCCCGAGGCCGCCGGAGAGTTAGGCGATCTTGCCCTGGCCGACCTGGGCCAGGCGACCAAGGACTTTGGGGCCAAGGACGATGCCTACGCCTCCTCCTTCGACGAATTCCTTGGGGCCCTTTCCATCCTCCTGTCCGCTATCCTCCGCCTGCCGGGCCTTGGCCCCTCGGGCTTCCTCCTCGTGGAGGCCTGGGCCGCCCTGATCCGGGAGGCCAAAACCAGGGCCGAGATCTATAACCTCAATCCCGGCCTCCTCGCCGAGAGCCTCCTTTACTCCATGGGCAGGGCCAGGCCTTGAGGCGGTTTTTCCAGCGCGCCCTGGCCAAGGCGCCCAAGATGTCCGAGGAGCAGCTCCGCGCCCTGCTCCAGGCCCTGGCCGAGGAGAATGGCCGCCTCGAGACCGCCCTGGACTCCATGCTCGACGGCATCATCGTCTGCGACCGGGAGCACCAGCCCATCATCTACAACAAGACCGCGGAGAGGATGCTTGCCCTAGGCCCGGGTCCCGACCCCTCGGAGCGGCCCCTCTGGGTCTGCGTCGTCGACCAGGAGCTGGCCTCCTTTTTCCACGAGATCCTCGAGGGAGAGGATTCGGTCACGGACCGGGAATTCGACATCACCGTGGGCGGGCGGAACCGGCTCATCGCGGCCTCCTCCATGACCCTGGTGTCCCAGGGCCGGATAGAGGGCACCCTGATCCACCTCGAGGACATCACGGACAAGCGCAAGCGCGAGGCCCAGCTGCGCCGGGCCGAGAGCCTAGCCTCCCTCACTACCCTGGCCGCCGGCGTGGCCCATGAGATCAAGAACCCCCTCGGATCGATCTCCATCCACATCCAGCTCCTCCAGAAGGCCGCCCGGGGCAAGGAGACCGTGCCCGTGGAGGGCCTTTCCCACCACCTGGGGGTGGTCACCGAGGAGATCGAGAGGCTCAACAAGATCGTCGTCGACTTCCTCTTCGCGGTCAGGCCCATGGATGTCGAGCTCAGGGAGAGCGACGCCGGAGCCCTCGTGAAGGAGATAGCCGACTTTATCCGCTACGAGGCCGAGGGCGCGGGAGTCGCGGTCGAGACAAGCATCGAGGCGGGCCTCCCCAGGGTCCTCCTGGACAAGCGTTACCTGAAACAGGCCATCCTCAACCTGGCCAAGAACGCCCTGGCGGCCATGCCCGATGGCGGAACCCTGGGCTTCAAGGCCTGGGCGGGGGACGACGCCGTCCACCTCTACGTGGAGGACACCGGGCTGGGCATCCCCCAGGAGAACCTGACCACGATCTTTGAGCCCTATTACACGACCAAGGAGACCGGCACCGGCCTGGGCCTGACCATCACCTTCAAGATCGTGCGGGAGCACCAGGGGGATATTTCGGTCAACTCCTTCCCGGGGGAAGGCTCGGTCTTCACTATCAGCCTGCCCATCCCCCAGAGGGAAAAGCATCTCCTGGCCTGGAAGAGCGGGGATGGGAAGGGCGTGGAGGAGGAAGCTTGAAATTCACCATCCTCGTGGCAGACGACGAGAAGAATATCCGGGAGGGCCTGGCCGAGTACCTGGCCCTCGAGGGCTATATCGTGCAGACCGCCGCCGATGGCAAGGAGGCCCTGAGGAAGGTCGAGGACGGCAATGTCGACCTTGTGATCACCGACCTCAAGATGCCGGCCCTCTCGGGCGGGGAAGTCCTCAAGACCGTCTCGGGCCGCTATCCCGGCCTGCCCGTCATCGTCCTCACGGGCCACGGGACCATCGAGGACGCGGTGGACGCCATGCGCTATGGCGCCTTCGACTTCCTCACCAAGCCCGTCAACCTCGACCATCTGGCCCTCCTGTGCAAGCGGGCTCTGGAGACCCGGGAGCTCTCCCGCAAGAACCTCGAGCTCCAGGCCGAGGTCGAGGCCCAGAGGCGGTCCTCCTCGATCATCGGCTCCAGCCAGGAGATGAAGCGCATCTTTGACCTCCTCCGCCGAGTCGCCCCCACCAAGGCCTCGGTCCTGATCACCGGGGAATCCGGGGTGGGCAAGGAGCTGGTGGCCGATGCCCTCCATAACCTCTCCCCCCGGAGGGCCGGCCCCCTCGTCAAGGTCCACTGCGCGGCCCTTGCGGAAAGCCTCCTTGAGAGCGAGCTCTTTGGCCACGAGAAGGGGGCCTTCACCGGGGCCCAGGGCCGCAAGCGGGGCCGCTTCGAGCTGGCTAACGAGGGCACCCTCTTCCTGGATGAGATCGGGGAGATCAACCAGAACGTCCAGATCAAGATCCTCCGGGTCCTCCAGGAGAGGAAGTTCGAGCGCGTGGGCGGCGAGGAGACCGTGGAGACCGATGTCAGGATTGTCGCGGCCACCAATAAGGACCTCAAGAAGGAGATAGCCGAGGGCCGCTTCCGGGAGGACCTCTTCTACCGCCTCAACGTGGTCAACATCCACGTCCCGCCCCTGCGGGAGAGGCGGGACGACATTCCCCTCCTGGCCATGTCCTTTCTCCGGGAGTTCGCCCAGGAGAACGGCAAAAAGGTCGAGGGCCTCGATCCCAAGGCCAGGTCGGCCCTCTATGCCTGGTCCTGGCCGGGCAATGTGAGGGAGCTCAGGAACTGCATGGAGAGCGCGGTGGTGATGGCCCGCTCGAGCCTCGTGGGCCTCGAGGACCTGCCTCCCTCGGTCCGCTCCTCCGGGGAGGAGGTGGACATACGGGTACCCGCAGGCTCCTCCCTCGCCGAGGCGGAGAAGATCCTCATCAGGGAAACCCTGGCCGCCCAGAATGGCAACAAGAGCAGGACGGCCGAGATCCTGGGCATTGGCCGCAAGACCCTCTACCAGAAGCTCGAGGACTATGGCCTCGAGGCCAAGGAAGCCCAGGAGGCCGAGGAAAAGCATGGCTGAGCGCAGTGTTGGAATCCTGGACCTCTTTGGCCCCGTGATGATCGGGCCCTCGAGCTCCCACACGGCAGGAGTGGCGCGCATCGCCTTCCTGGCCCGCAAGATCTTCCCCTACCCCCTCGAGGGAGCCAAGGTCACCTTCTATGGCTCCCTGGCCAGGACCTACAAGGGCCATGGCTCGGACAAGGCCTCCATCGCGGGCCTCCTGGGCATCAGGCCCGACGACGAGCGCCTGGGCTATGCCCTCGAGCTCGCCGCCAAGGAAGGCCTGCCCTACGAGATCGTCGCCGACTACGAGGGACCGGAGCGCTACCACCCCAACACCGCCGTGATCGAGCTCTGGGGTGAGGGCAAGCGCAGCCGGGTAAGGGGCGCCTCCATCGGGGGCGGGGAGATACGCCTCCAATCCGTCAACGGCTTTGAGGCCAACCTCGACGGCTCCCTCGAGGCCCTCCTCATCCTCCATCGGGACGAGGTGGGAGTGATAGCCATTGTCTCCCACATCCTCGCGGCCAGCCACTTTAACATCGCCTCCGTGGCCTCCCACCGCAAGGACAAGGGCGAGGAGGCCCTGATGGTCGTCGAGGTCGACGGCATCGTGCCCTCCACCATCGCCAACCAGATCCGTGAGCTCCCGGCGGTCCGGGAAGTCGTCTATATCCCCTCCATCCAGACTTAAGAAGGCGGCCGGCATGAACTGGAAATTCTCGACCTCCAGGGAGCTACTGGAGCGTTGCGCGGAAGCAGGCCTCGCCCTGGCCGACTACCTTGTGGCGCGGGAGGCCTTTCACTCGGGCAAGACGCCCGAGGCGATACGCGAGGAGCTCAACCGGAGGATCCGGGTCGAGCGGGCCGCCCTGGACAGGGGCATAACCGAGGCCCAGGTCTCCTTCTCCGGAATGACAAAAGGGGCGGCGGTCAAGCTCGCGAAGGGCGACCCAGTGGTGGAGGATGAATTCTTCCAGAAGGCCCTGGCCTATGCCCTGGCCATCAACGAGGTGAACGCCTGCGGGGGCAGGATCATAGCCTTTCCCACGGCGGGCTCCTGCGGCATTGTCCCTGGGGTGCTCTGGGCCTGGAAGGACGCGAGGGCTCCCGGCCTCGACCCCGAGTCGAAGCTATTCCAGGACGCCTTTGTGGTCGCCTCCGGGATAGGGATCCTGATCGCGATGCGCGCCACCCTGGCCGGGGCCTCCGGAGGCTGCCAGGCCGAATGCGGGGCCGCGGGAGCCATGGCCGCCGCGGGCCTTGCGAGCCTGCTGGGCTCGGACGCACCGGCCTGCCTGGACGCCGCGGCCCTCTCCCTCAAGAACAGCCTGGGCCTGGCCTGCGATCCCGTGGCCGGCCTCGTGGAGGTGCCCTGCGTAAAGCGCAACGCCTTTCTCGCGGCCAATGCGCTTACGGCGGTGAGCCTTTCCAGGGCGGGGATCAGCTCGGTCATACCCTTTGATGAAGTGGTGGGGGCCATGAAGGCCATAGGGGATGCCATGCCCCAGGCCATCAGGGAAAGCGCCGAGGGCGGCCTTGCCCGGACGCCTACGGGCATATCCTACCAGGAGAGGATAAAATAACCATGGCGACACAGAGACTGATCTAAGCGGGCTATCGACTATAACTTATGGTCTCTGTGCTCTCTGTGGCTGGGCTCCGTGCCTCTGTGGTTGCCTTTCCTCTATCCCTTCCCTTGTTTGGCCCCCGGCTGCTCGAAGGCCGCAGCCAGCCTGCGCAGGGCCGGATCGGTGTCGCGCAACGCAGCCTTGACGGTCGACGCGAAGAGGACCTCCCTCGTGGCCCGGACCGTCTCGAGGATGGAGGTCCGCAGGGCCAGGGAGGAGCGGCTGTAGAGGGCGGCTATCTCGCCCTCGGCCTGGCGGCAGCCCAGGAGGGCCGAGGCCCGGACTGCGGCCAGGGCCACGGCCTCGCAGGGGTCGTAGAGGGCCCGCCGGAGAAACACATAGGCCGCGGTCCGGCCCGAAAGGCCTAGGCGCATCACCGCGGCTTCCCGGGCCCCGGGGTCGGGATCCCCCGCGAGGACCTGGCCCAGGGCAAAAAGGTCCTCCCCCGCGTCGAGGACGGCCCGGTACCTGGCCCCGGGGCCGCTCGCCGGGCCGGGGTCCTTCCGGGGCCGGGCCTGGAGCAGCTTATAGGCCCGGGAAACCCGGGCGAACTGCTCGGCCGTGGAAGGGTCCTTGGAGGTGTCCGGGTGGAGGCGGCGGGCCAGGCGGCGGTAGGCGGTCCGTATCTCCTCGTCCTCCGCCCCGGGACCGAGGGCCAGGACCGCGAGGAGGGCCTTGTATCCCTTGCCAGAGCCGGCATCGTCCTTCACCGCTCCACCGCCTCGCCCCGGCGGGCCAGGACTTCCCCAAGGAGGCCCTCGAGCTCGGCCTTGAGAAGCTTTAGCTCCCCTTCGGCATGGAGGGGGCTTGCCCCGCGGGCCCTCTGCCCGGCCTCCTCGAGCTCGGCCTCGAGGCCCGACTCAAGCCCGAGGCCGGAGGAGAGCTCCCGCAGGCGGGCGGCCAGGAGACCGATCTTGGCCACAAGGTCCTGGGGATTCTCGGCCCGGGCGCCCCGGCCCAGGTCGGCTATCGAGATGGCCTGGGCCACCCCCATATCGAGGTCGAGGGCCGTGACGTGGAGGATGTCCGACTCGTCGATGGAAAAGTCCACCCTTATCTGGGGGCCGCCGGCCTTGGAGCGCTTGATGCCCGCCAGGAGAAAACGGCCGAGGGAGAGGTTGTCCCCGCTCGCCTTCGACTCCCCCTGGAGGACATGGATCTCCACCGAGTCCTGGTTGTCCTCAACGGTGGTAAAGACCCGGCTGCGCCTTGCGGGCACGGGGCTGTTTTTGCGGATCAAAGGGACAAAGACTCCGCCGTCGATTTCCACGCCATAGGTCCTGGAGACCACATCCCTGACCCTGAGGCGGGCTCCCTGGCCGGGACTTGGAGCCAGGTCGAGGCCGGTGGCCACGGCCGCCCCGAGGGCGACAATCTCCTCGGGGTTGACCCCTCCCGCGGGGCTGAGGCCCAGGACCTCTTTTAGCAGGCGCCGCACGAGGGGAATGCGGCTCGAGCCCCCGGAGAGGACGAGGACATCCACCGAGGCGGCCGGAATGCCCGCGTCGGCCAGGGCCTTGGCCGTGAGCTCTAGGCTCCGCTCCACGAGGGGGCGGGCCAGGGACTCAAAGCCGGCCCGATCCAGGGAATAGACGGGATGGAGGATCGAAGGCCCGGGGCCGCCCGCCGGGGCCGGCTGGGAAGGGGCAAGGGCAAAGGGCAGGGATATCTCGGCTTCCCTGCGCTCGGAGAGCTCGATCTTGGCCTTCTCAGCCTGGTCGACCAGGGCCTGGACCAGGAGGGGATCCTTGTCCACCTCAAGGCCGTAGCGGTCCCGGAAGCTAGCGGCCGCGAGGCTATAGATCTCCCTGTCCAGGTCCCTGCCTCCGAGGCGGCCATCCCCCCGGGAGGAGAGAACCTGGCAGTCCTGGCCGGTCTGCCTGAGAAGGGTCACATCAAAGGTCCCTCCCCCAAAGTCATAGACGAGGATCAAGGAGGAGCCTTCCCCCAGGGCCGGGTCCTGGGCAGGCTTGGCTGGCTTGGAGGATTTTGTCCGGCCCCTGGCGAGGGGCAGAGTCTCCGCCTGGGCGGCTTCCCAGGCCCTGGCCAGGGCGGCCGCCGTAGGCTCGTTGAGGATCCGCCGGACCTCAAGGCCCGCGATGCGGCCCGCCTCGACAAGGGACCGCCGCTCCAGCTCGGAGAAATGGGCCGGGGCCGTGATAACCGCCCCCGTGACGGTCCGGCCCAGGAAGGCCTCGGCATCGGCCTTGAGGGAGGAAAGGACGATGGCGGCCAACTCTTCGGGCCTGTAGGCGGTCCCGCCCAGGAGGATGTCCCCCCTCGAGGCGAGAAGGCCCTTTATGCCAGCGACGGTCTTTTCAGGATTGAGGGAAGCCTGGTTGCGGGCCGACTCGCCCACGAGGAGCTCCCCCCGGGACGAGAGGGCGACCACCGTGGGGGTAAAGCGGGACCCCCTGGAATTGGGCACGATTATCGGCCTATCGCCATCCAAGTAGCCCACCAGGGAGTTGGTGGTGCCAAAGTCGATGCCAATGAGGCAGGCCATGGCCTAGCGCCCCTCTCCCTGGCGTTTTTCCTCCTCCAGGGAGATCAGGAGATCTATCTCGGCGACCGTGGCGGCCAGGCGGGCGGCGATGATATCCGCGGAAAAGCCCTTGTCATAGAGCTCGATGGCCTGTTCCCGCATGGTCTTGGGAGGTATGACGCTCTCTTTGAGGCTGATGATCTCGGGTGTCCGCCGGGAGAGGTCGAGGCGGATGGGTTCCCGGGAAGCCGGGGCGGGGGGCAGCGTGGCGGCGACCTCAACCCAGATGGCCTCGTCCTGGCTCCGGTCCAGGGGCGGCTCGGTGGGGCGGACGCTCGCCGGGCGAGGTTCGGCAGGCCGGGGCTTGCCCAGGCGGGAGTACACCTCGGCCTCCTGGTCCTTACGGGACAGCTCCCTCTGGACTACCTCGAGGCGCCGGTCACTCTCTTCGAGGAGGGAACGCAGGGCCAGGATCCGGTCCTCCACGAGACTGATATTGCGGTCGGCGGTTTCGTTGAGCTCGATCGTAAGGGCCCGAACTTCCTTGCGCAGGGTCTCGAGGAGACCGTCGAGCTCGAGGGCCCGATGGAGGCGGAGACGGACATAGAAAAGAATTCCCGCGAGGCCGAGAACCTCTAGGGCCACGAGTATCAAAAGGGTAGACACGCCGATTATCCTGTAAGGTCGATATGGGTTCCTAGGCTGGGGTCGCGGACAATGTCATTCTCGGGCTTGGCCTCTTCCTCCGACGGGGCGGCGCTGGCCCCATCCTCCCTCTGGCCCCTTTCCTGGGGGGCCCGGCCCTGGCGGTCCTTGATGGGCTTGGTCGCGGCCTCGCCCTCCTCGGCGCCCTTGATGGCCTCCTTGGCGTCGTCCCGCTTTTTCTGCTCCTCGGCCCCCTGGATGGAGGCCTGGAGGGCGACCCCTTCCTTGACCGCCGCCTGGTCCTTGCCCACCTGGCTCATCTGGACCAGGAGGGTCTGGATATCAATCGGCCTTATAGACATCTGGCCGTCCTCGCTTGAGGGCTTCGTCCTCAGGCTCTTCATAGCGGGTGGTCCGCACGAGCTGGTTGTC
>JAKPBN010000182.1 GCA_029778945.1 Spirochaetota bacterium | reverse complement strand
CGAGGTCGAGCCAGTTCCGGGTGACGATATACTCGCTGGAGTTCGGATCCATCAGGCTGAATTTCTCAAGCTCCTGCTCGACCTGGTCCTTGATCTCCCCCGTAAAGCCAAAGGACTCGATCTTTTCCTTGAAGCGCTGGACGTCCGAGCCCTTGGCGTCCGTGGGAAGGCCGAGCTCGGTCTTGATGGCCTTGAGCTCCTCCTTGAGGAAGTATTCCCGCTGGCTCTTTTCTATCTTGTCGTTGATCTCCGTCTGGACCCGCTTCTGGATCTTGAGGAGCTCCTCCTCCTTCTTGATAAAGACGAGGACCCTCTCCATCCGCTCCCGCACATCGAGGGTCTCCAGGATCTTCTGCTGCTCGACCTTTTCTATGTTGAGGATGGAGGCGATAAAGTCGGCTATCTTCCCGGGATGGTCGATGTTGATCATGTTGAGGCGCATCTCCTCGGAGAACATGGGATTGTTCTCCGAGATCTGCTTCATCTCCGAGAGGAGGGCCCGAGTGAGGGCCCTGACCTCGTCCGTGTCCTCCCCCTCCTCGTCCAGGTAGCCCACGGCCGCGACGATCGGGGATTCCTTGGAGAGGAATTTCTTTACCCTGAAGCGCTTGAGGGTGGAGATATATATGTTGGAGCCCCCATCGGGGAGGTTGATCCGCTTGACGATCTTGGCGACCGTGCCGACCTGGTGGAGGTCGTCGGCCTTGGGCTTCTCAAAGTCGCTCTTGATCATCACAAGGCCGATCATCCCGTCGGCGGAGAGGGCCTCCTCCACGACTTTCACGTCCTCCGGGTTGCCGATCATGATGGGCGTAAAGATGCCCGGGAAGATGGGCCGCCCCAGGAGGGGGATTATCGGGAGCTTGTTGGGCAAGAGCTGCTCAATGGGAATGATATCGTTTTCGGCCACGGCTGACCCCTTTCTAATGGTGATTGGCCTTAAAAATAAGACTTCTACCCAAAATAGGCAAGATTGCCCGGGAAAAGAGGCGGCATGGCTGTCTAAAAAGAGATTCTAGGCTGAGACCGAGGAATAGGCCCTGATAAGGCGTTCCGGGGACACAAGAAGGCCGGGCACGAGAAGGACTTCCTCGGCAATCCGGTTGCCTAGGCGGAGACAGCGCTCCGGGGGAAGGCCCCGGGAAGCCGCATAGAGATAGCCCGCGGCAAAGGAATCCCCGGCCCCGGTCTCATCCACGGGATAGACTACCCGGACAGGGCTCTCCAGGCGGACATCGCCCTTGGCGTAGACCGAGCCCCGCTCGCTACGCTTGACCACAATCTCGGGCCCCGAGTCGGCCAGGAGGTCGAGGCCCTCCGTGAGGGGAAGGCCTGAAAGGGAGCAGAACTCGTCGTCATTGGCGAAGAGGACATCGCAGTAGTCGGTCAGGAGCTCGAGGACAAAGTCCCGCTCGGCCTCGACCAGAGAATAGGAGCCAAGATCGATGGCTATGCGCATGCCCCTAGATCGGGCGCCCTCGAGGCAGGCAAGAAAATAGGAGCGGTCCCGGAGGAGGAAGCCCTCGAGATAGAGGAGGGAGGAGGCCCGGAAGAGGCTCTCCGGGGGCACCTCAAGGCAAAGGTCGAGGGCGGCCCCGGGGGAGACCAGGACAGTCCTGCCTCCGTCGGGGCGGACCAGGTTGATAAAAAGCCCCGTGGGGGCCGGGGAGGTGGAGAGCCTGAGCTCGACCCCGCTCTCCTGGAGGTCCTGGCCATAGGCCCGGCCTTCGGCATCCCCACCCACAGAACCCACAAAGGTGGCCTTGGCCCCAAGGATGGCGGATACCCTCGCCGTGTTCGCAGCTCCCCCGCCGGCGCTCAGGATGGGATCGGGCAGGGCCTTAAGGACGTCGGCGATGCGCTCGGAGCCAAGATGGACGGTCATGCCGTTGTGGAAGCCCAGGGAGGGCGCAAAATCCTCGTCCACAAAGGCGACGATATCCATGAGCGCATTGCCAATGCCGACAATATCCATGGTCCCCCCGGATTCCTTTTCGGATTCTACCACCCCACCCGAGGGGAGGGCAAGCGAGGCTTCGCGCATAGGCAAGGCGGAAACGCCTCGCTATACTCTGCGGCGTTGAAGGCTCGCCCTGCGGCGGGGCCAGGCAAAGGAGCGTTCCATGTCCTTCGATTCTATCCTGGGAATCTTCCAGGGCTTTGCGACCCTGATCTCCTCCGAGCCCTTGATGGTCGCGGCCAGGCTGGGCATGATGGCCCTGGGCCTGGTCCTAGTCTACCTGGGCAAGAAGGGCACCCTCGAGCCCCTCCTGATGATTCCCATGGGCCTCGGGATGGCCACGGTCAACGCCGCAGTGATGTTCTTCGACCCCCTCACCCTCCACCAGGGCCTGGGGACCCTCTTTGTCGAGGCCCAGGCCGGGGCCACGGCGGACACGGTCAGGAACGCCGCCGACCTCATGACCATCCTCCAGATCGATTTCCTCCAGCCCATCTACACCTTTATGTTCTCCAATGGCCTGATCGCCTGCTTTGTCTTCATGGGCATAGGCTCCATCATCGATGTGAGCTTTGTGATGCTCCACCCTTTTGTCTCCATGTTCCTGGCCCTCTGCGCCGAGCTCGGGACTATCCTCGTCCTCCCGATAGCCCAGCTCTTTGGCTTTTCCGCTAAGGAGGCCGCGGCCATAGCCATGGTCGGCGGGGCCGACGGCCCCATGGTCCTCTTCACGAGCCTCAAGCTGGCCCCCGACCTCTTTGTCCCCATCAGCGTCGTGGCCTACCTCTACCTGGGCCTCACCTACGGCGGATACCCCTACCTCATCAAGCTCATGGTGCCCAAGAACATCCGGGGGACGCCCATGGAGGCCCCGCCAGCCACCGCCTCGGTCACCTCGGGCCAGAAGCTCGCCTTTGCGGTGATCCTCTGCACCTTCCTCTCCTTCCTCTTCCCCGTCGCGGCCCCGCTCTTTTTCTCCTTCTTCCTGGGCATCGCCATCCGGGAGTCGGGGCTCAAGCCCTTCCAGGACTTTGTGAGCAACACCCTGCTCTACGCGTCCACCCTCTTTCTGGGCCTCCTCCTCGGGGTCCTCTGCGAGGCCTCGACCATCTTTAACCCCCGGATCCTGCCCCTCCTACTTTTGGGGATGCTCGCCCTGCTTCTCTCCGGCATCGGGGGAATCCTTGGAGGCTATATCCTCTGGTTCTTCAAGAAGGGCAAGTTCAACCCCGTGGTGGGCATTGCCGGCGTGTCCTGCGTGCCCTCCACGGCCAAGGTTGCCCAGAAGATCGCGGCCGAGGCCAACCCCCAGGCTATGATCATGCAGTACGCCCTGGGAGCCAACATCTCCGGGGTGATCACCACGGCCATCATCGCCGCCATCTACGTCTCCGTCCTCGGCGGAAAGTAAGAAGGAGCCATCCATGATAGCTACCGACGCCCTTATCATCATCGCCCTTTGCCTCGCGGTCCTGGCGGCCATAGGCGTACGCAACGCCCTGAGCCTCCGGGACATAGGCCTAGGCCTCGAGAAGGTGGCCGCCGCCCTCGAGGCCACGACCCGCGCGGATCTCCCATCCTCCTCGGCGCCGCCCCCGGCGGGACCGGCCGGCCCCGAGGAGGCCGAGATCGCCGCCGCGATAGCCGCGGCCGCCAAGGCCGTGGGGAGGGGCGGATGAAAAAGATAGACTTTATGCTCACGGCCTTCCGGGATGGCCTCCAGTCAGCCTACGGCTCCCGGGTCCTCTCAGAAGACTACCTCCCCCTGGTGGAGAAATGCGCCGCCGCGGGGATAGACCATTTTGAGTCCGGAGGAGGAGCCCTCTTCCAGTCCGCCTATTTCTACTGCAACGAGGATGCCTTTAGGGTGATGGACGCCTTCCGGGCCGCCGCGGGCAAGGGCGCCCGCCTCCAGAGCCTTTCCCGGGGCATCGGCCTCCTGGGGCTCGAGGGCCAGAGCTCGGACGTTGTGGCCCTCCACGCCAAGCTTTTCCGCAAGCACGGCATAGATGTGGTACGCAACTTCGACGCCCTGAACGATGTCCAGAACCTGCGCTTTTCCGGGGAATGCATCCACCAGGCAGGCTTGAGGCACGAGCTTGCGATAGCCATGATGGAGCTGCCCCCGGATGGCCATTCCCTCAGGGGCTCGGAATTCTACCTCTCCGTCCTGCGCCGCCTTGTGGACGGGGGTGTCCTCTTCGACTCCCTCTGCTTCAAGGACGCCTCGGGCACGGCTACCCCCAGGACGGTCCACGAGGTAGTCAAGGGCGCCAAAAAGCTCCTGGGGCCCAAGATGAGGGTTGTCTTCCACTCCCATGACACGGCGGGCCTGGGCGTGGAGTCCTACATCGGGGCCATCGAGGCCGGGGCCGACCAGGTCGACCTCTCCCTGGCCCCCTGCTCGGGCGGGACCTGCCAGCCCGACCTCCTCTCGATGTGGCACGCGTTGCGCGGCACCGATTACAGCCTCGAGATAGACCCCCACCGGATCATCGCGATCGAGGAGGACTTCAAGGACGCCCTGGCCGACTATTACCTCCCGGCGGAGGCCACCCGGGTCGACCCCCTGGTCTCCTTCTTTCCCATGCCCGGCGGGGCCCTCACCTCCAACATCAGGATGCTCCGGGACAATGGCCTTGAGGGCCGCTACCGGGACGTTGTCAAGGCCATGGGCGAGGCGATCCTCAAGGGCGGCATGGGCACCTCGGTCACCCCGGTCAGCCAGTTCTATTTCCAGCAGGCCTTCAACAACGTCATGTATGGGCCCTGGACCCGGATCGCCGAGGGCTATGGCAAGATGGTCCTAGGCTATTATGGCGCCACCCCTGAGGCCCCTGATCCTGAGGTGGCCAGCCTGGCCATGGCCCAGCTCAACCTGGCCCCCACGACAGTCCCCTCCCTGGAGATCAACGACAAGGATCCCCGCAAGGGCCTCAAGGCCGCCCGGGCAGTCCTCGAGGCCGAGGGCCTCCCGGTCACGGAGGAGAATCTCTTTATCGCCGCCATCTGCCGGGAAAAGGGCATCCTCTTCCTCAAGGGCCAGGCTCCCCTCCTCATCGACCGCGGCCACAGCGAGGAAAACGACGGGAGCGGCCTGGCTACGGGCTTTTCCGGCGCCCCCTCGGTCAAGGCCGCCCCGCCCCTACCCCGCCCCGAGGCCAGCCCCGGGGAGGCAGAGGAGGTCACGGTCAAGCTAAACGACCGCGCCTATGGGGTGCGCTTTTCCGGGGACTCGGTCACCGTCAATGGCGTTTCGTACAACGTCTCGGTCTCGAAGGGCCTGGACGAGGAGGCCCTGGCCAGGATGGCGGCCCTCCCCCAGGGCTCGGAGGTCCAGGGCATAGCCACAAGCATCAGTGTGGACTCCCAGCTCTCAGGCTCCCTCATCCGCCTTTACAAAAAGCCCGGGGACAAGATCGCCGTGGGCGAGACCGTCATGGTCATCGACACCATGGGGGTGGAGATTCCGGTGAACTCCCGCCACTCCGGGGTGATCCAGGACGTCTTCGTCCACCTGGGCTCGGCCGTGGGGACCGGCGAGCCCCTCTACCGCCTCTCCTCGATTGTCCATGGCACGGAAAGGACGGTCTCCCGGGCCACGGAGGCCAGGCTCGTCCCCGGTGCCGGCGGCAAGAATGAGGCCTGCCTAGCAAGCCCCGCCCCCGGCCTCGTGCTGAGGATCTACAAGGAGCTGGGCGAGAGGGTCAGGCCCGGGGAATCCCTCCTCGTCCTTGAGTCCATGAAGATGGAAACCCCCGTCAACAGCCCCGTGGGCGGGGTGGTCGAGGCTATCAATGTGCAGCGGGGGGACCTCGTCCAGGATGGCCAGGTCGTGATCACCCTGAACACGAAGAAGGAAGAACGATGAACCTGAACACCGGATGGGGCATTGCCCTGGGAAGCTACGGCCTGGCCGCTATCATCTCCCTCGTGACCGCGGGCCTCATGGCCCTGATCCTCAAGGTGGTCAGGCTGACAAGCCGCAAGAAGTAGCCAGTCTTGACCCCCCGGGGCTCCCCGTGCTAATTTTTGCGGGTTCCCAGGCTCGTGGAGCCTGGCCTTTCGCAGTCTTGCCCCCGCGCGGGTGCTTAGCTCAGCTGGTTAGAGCGGCTGCTTTACACGCAGTAGGTCGAGGGTTCGAATCCCCCAGCGCCCAGAAAAAGAAGATCGCCTGTTGGCGATCTTCTTTTTTTTAAGCTGGGGATTCGAAGGGCGAAGGCGCCAGTCCGCATCCGATCTTTTGAGGATGCAGACTGGCTTGAGCCGGCAAGGATGCCGGCGAACGCCTTCGCCCCGGCCTGGAGCGAGGAAACACGATGTTTCCGAGTGTAAGGCGAATCCCCCAGCGCCCAGAAAAAGAAGATCGCCTGTTGGCGATCTTCTTTTTTTTAAGCTGGGGTTTCGAAGGGAAAGCGCACCGCATCAACCCCGATACGATGAGGGTTTGATGCGGTCGAACGTAGTCTAGCGAAGCGTCAGAGCGCTTTCCCTGGCCTACCGGCTCGAAACAGGATGTTGAGAGCCGGTAGGCGAATCCCCCAGCGCCCAGTGCACCATAAGGAATTACCTGCGGCCACCGAGGGG
>JAKPBN010000164.1 GCA_029778945.1 Spirochaetota bacterium | reverse complement strand
CCCCTCTATGCCTGGTTTATCCTCAAGGAGGCCGAGGCCTCCCTTGTGATCGGCGTGTGCGAGGGCCTTGCCCTCCAGGTGCCACCCGAGGAGCTCTCGGCCTTTGTCGAGGAACGGAGGATCTCATGAGCTTGGCCATGAGAAAGGTCGAGCTCGTGGTCCTCAAGGCTGATATGGACTCCGTCCTGGCCTGCCTTGGCGACTTGGGCTGCTGCCAGCCCGTCCGGGCCTCGGCCTCCGCGGCAGTCCAGGCTGGACCGGTCCAGGATGCCCTCAGAAGCCTCCTGGAGATCCGGGACAAGCTATCCCTCGGCCTCCCAGAGGCCATGGGCAAGAGCCCGCGCCTTCCTGGGCCCGAGGACTACCGCGCCGTCGACCTGCTGCTCGAGCGGGTGGAGCAGAGCCTCGATGAGGAGGCCCGCTGGAAAGCCCGCAGGGAGCAGCTCCAGGATGCCCTCTCCGAGGCCGAGGCCTTCTCAGGCCTGGCCCTTCCCTTCCGGGAGCTGGACCACCTCTCCTTCCTCTCCCTGAGGCTCGGACGCCTCGAGGCCAAGGAGATCCCGGCTGTCCAGGAGAGTCTGGGGGACCGGGCGCTAATCCTGCCCGTGGGCCCCGGTGGCTCGGTCCTGGCCCTGGCCTCCAAGAAGGGCCGCTTTGCCCTGGATACGGAGCTCAAGCGCGCGGGCTTCCAGGCCAAGGTCTTTCCCCCGGACTTCAACGGCCTGCCTCCGGAGCTTGTCCCCGGCCTTAAGTCGGAGCTGCTGGCCCTGGAGGCTCGCCGGGAGGAGCTCGAGGGCCATAGGCTTGCCCTGGGCAAGGAGATCCTGGCGGCCTGGCAATCCCTCTACACCTCCTTTTCCATCGCCCGAGACATTGAAGAGGTGAGGCTGGGCATGGAGTCCACGGCCCTTGCCTACCGGATCCTGGCTTGGGTGCCCAAGAGGGCCCTGCCAGGCCTCCAGCGGGATCTCACAAGCCTGACCTCCGGGCGCATCGGCATCCGGAGCTGGAAGCCCGAGGAGCTTCCGTCCGTGCGCAGGGGAGAGGAGGCAGTGCCAGTCCTCCTTGGGCACCGGGCCTTTGTCCGGAGCTTTGAGCGCCTGGTGATCTCCTATGGGGCCCCCCTCTATGGCACCATAGACCCCACACCCGTCGTGGCCTTCTTCTTTGTCCTGCTCTTTTCCATCATGTTTGGCGATCTTGGCCAAGGGGCGGTCATAGTCCTCGCGGGCCTTGTCCTCACCAGGGGCTGGATCAAGGGCCTCCGCAGGTTCAGGAAATTCGGGCCCATCTTTACCGGCGTGGGCATCGGCTCCATGGTGATGGGTCTCCTCGTGGGCTCGGTCTTCTCAAACGACAGGGCCCTGGAGCCCTTGACCCGGGCCATCTCCACGGCCCTCCTGGGCCAGCCCATGGACCGCTTCCTCACGATCATGCCCGAGAGCGGCAGCGTGGGAAAGCTCTTTGCCTTCTTTGGCTTTACCCTCTCCGTCGGGGTCGTCTACAACTCCATAGGCCTCGGGATCAACATGGTCAACAAGTGGAGGCTCGGAAAGCGCGGAGAGGCCCTCTTTGGCAAGACCGGCCTCTCGGGAGCCCTCTTCTTCTGGTGGGCCCTGGGCATAGGCATACGGACCCTCCTGGGCGGCGGCCCGGCCTGGTTCGATATCCCCGGCCTCCTCATTCCCCTTGCCGGGGTCTTCTGCGCTGATTCTCTTGCGGCCTTGGTGGACGGCAAGCGGGACGAGGAGCATGAGGGGGCCTTCGCCGCCGTGGTAAAGGGCATCGTGGAGATCATAGAATCCGTGTCCTACTATTTCTCCAACACCCTCTCCTTCCTCAGGGTAGGGGCCTTTGCCCTCTCCCACGCCGTCCTCTCCTTCATTGTCTTCGCGATGGGCGACCTTGTCCGGACCAGGGCGCCGGCCGGCCTCCTCTGGGAGATAGTCATAGTCATCATCGGCAATGCGGTCATCCTCGTCCTCGAGGGGATGATCGTGGCCATCCAGGTGGTCAGGCTCAACTATTACGAATTCTTCTCCAAGTTCCTCACCGAGATAGGCGTGGAGTTCTCGCCTTTCCGCTTTGAATACCGCAAGGAGTAGCGCCATGAACAAGAGACTGTTTGCCCTTTCCTTCCTTGGCCTTGCCGTCGCCGCTGGCCTCGCCGCCCAGGTGGACCACTCGGCCGCCACCGTGGCGGTCGAGTCGGCCATGTGGAAATACCTGGCCGCGGCCCTGTCTGTAGGCATTGCCTGCGTGGGCGGCGGCTTGGCCGTGGGCAAGATCGGGGCCGCCGCCATGGGCGCCATGGCCGAGAATCCCGAGCTCTC
>JAKPBN010000115.1 GCA_029778945.1 Spirochaetota bacterium | reverse complement strand
CGCCGCGGAGAAGGCCGGGGCCAAGGTTATCGTCCTCAACTCCAACTATGATCCGGAGAAGGAGATCGCCAATATCGACTCCCTCATCAACCAGGGCGTCGATGGCATGTGCGTGTTCACCTTCAACCAGAACGGCGCCAACATCGCCGCCAAGAAGTGCGCGGCCGCGGGCATCCCCCTGGTCGTCACGGACAACGCCGGGCTCGCCCTCAAGTCGGGCTACGACATCGTGGGCTGCATCGACTTCGACTGGGGTGCCATGGGCAAGGACGTGGCCCAGTATATCGCCAAGAACTACCCCGGCGAGGGCATCGCGATGATCATGGGCCTGTTTGAGCACGTGCCTGTCCAGATGTTCCGGGCCGCCTTCGAGCCCGAGGTCGCCAAGCTCGGCAAGAACAAGATCGTGGCCATCAGGGACGGCAAGTACGACCCCAATGTGGCCGTCAACCAGGCCCAGGACCTCGTCCAGTCCGGCACCAAGTTCGGCGTCCTCTTTATCTTCAACGAGGACATGGCCGCCGCCGTCGTCCGGACCCTCAAGACCCGGGACCTCCTCAACAAGCCCATAAAGGTCATCTCCTCCAACGGGTCGCCCCCCGGGATCGACCTGGTGCGCGAAGGCTCCATCAAGTACTCGGTCTCCTCCTCCCCGGGATGGGAGGGCATGATCTCTGCCCTCGCCCTCCACGCCTATGTGACCGGCAAGGTCAAGACCAAGAACCAGCAGATCATGCTGCCCATCACCCCCGTGAACACGACGACCATGAATGACAAGTCCAAGGTCATTCCTTGGGAGGTCGACTCGGTGTGGCTTGACCTGACCAGGCAGTATTTCCCCCAGTACAACGGCCTTTACTGAAGAACGACCCTAGGGCGATGATTCACTAGACAGGCCACGGGGTGGGGGCGAGCAGGTCGCCCCTGTCCCGTGGCTTTCTTAGGAGCGATGATACGAAGCGTGAAAGCACGGTGGTCCTTGCGGTGGAGGGACTCACCAAGTCCTACGGGGCCCAGCGCCCCGCCCTCTCGGGAGTCTCCTTTGAGCTCAGGGCCGGCGAGGTCCTCTGCGTCGTGGGGGAGAACGGGGCCGGCAAGTCAACCCTCATCAAGATACTCTCCGGGGCCGTGGAGGCCGATGCCGGGAAGATGGTCCTGGGAGGCGTGGCCAGGACCCAGGTGAAGCCCCGGGAGGCCATGTCCCTCGGGGTGGCGACCATCTACCAGGACGTCGAGCTCATAGATTCCCTCACCGTGGCCGACAACATTTTCCTGGGCGCCGAGCGGAGCTCCGGGGTGGGCCTGGTCGTCGATTCCCGGTCCCAGCAGGCCGAGGCCAGGCGCCTCCTTGAGATGCTCCATATCGACATCGAGGCCACGGCCCTGGTGGAGGAGCTCTCCGCGGCCCAGAAGCAGAACCTCCAGATCGTGAAGGCCCTCCACCAGGATGCGCGGATCCTCATCATGGATGAGCCGACCTCCTCCCTGGGCTTCGAGGAGAAGCGGTCCCTGATGGCCCTGGTCAAGGACCTGCGGTCCCGGGGCATAGCCATCATCTACATCTCCCACTACCTCGAGGAGGTCTTCGAGATCGGCGACTCAATCCTCATCCTCAAGGATGGGGAAAAGGTCGGGGCCTGGGACAGGTCTGCCGTGGACGTGGACTTTGTGATCCGTTCCATGGTCGGCCGCGACGCTTCCCTTTTCTTTTCCCGGGAGAGGGTCGCGATCGGCGAGCCCAAGGTTGAGGTGAGGGGAATGCTCTGGCCCGGGGTGGTTGAGGATGTGTCCTTCGAGGTCAGGGCCGGGGAGATCTTTGGCATCGGGGGCCTGATCGGCTCGGGGCGGAGCGAGCTTGCGGGCCTTCTTTACGGGATGTACCGCAGGGCGGCCGGGGACTTCTTCCTGGAAGGGCGGCGCATCAATCCGCGGAATCCCGCGGACGCCATAAAGAAGGGCATCCGCCTGATCACGGAGGACAGGAAAAAGTACGCCATGTTCGGTCCCCGGGGAGTCGGGGAGAATGTGGCCATCGGCCATGGGGAATTCGCCGGAGGGCCGATCCTGGCCCTGGCGGAGGAGGCAAGGCTCACGGATGGCCTGATCAGCCAGCTCCACATCGCCGTGGCGAGCCAGTCCCAGGCCATCGAAGCCCTGTCGGGGGGCAACCCGCAGAAGGCCGTGATCGCCCGCTGGATGCTCGAGGACGCGGCGCTCTACATCTTCGATGAGCCCACCAAGGGGGTGGACGTCGGGGCCAAGGAGGAGATCTATAGGCTGATGGTCGACTTTGCCCGCCGGGGGAAGTGCGTGATCATGATCTCCTCGGACATGCCCGAGCTGCTTTCCCTGAGCGACCGGATCGGCATCAT
>JAKPBN010000087.1 GCA_029778945.1 Spirochaetota bacterium | reverse complement strand
GCTATTGTCTCGAGCTCGGCCTTGCGGACGGGATCAGCGCAGTCCACGGCCATGTTGGAGGCCAGGGCGGCGTAGCGGCGGATAAAGGCGATAGTCCCCTCGAGGACCTGGGCCATCCCCAGGTAGAGCTGGCGCCGCTTGAGGCCCTCGAGCTCGCAGAGGTCGACCTGGGCGTCAGCGGCGGCCACGAGGCCGGCATAGCCTGAGAGGCCCAGGGCGAGGACCTTGGGCATGTCGACGGCCACGTGGCCGTCCCCGGAGGTCATGTTGCCCTCGGCCCGGATCATCCCTGAGTCGTGGATCTCCTTGAGCTCCGGGGAAAGGAGGGACTCGGCCCGGTCCTGGAGGGTCCGGCCCTTCCAGAAGGCGCAAAGCTCCTTGAGCTCGGCCTTTTCCGCGGCCGTGGCCGAATAGGACTCCGCGGGGCGGTTGTCGATGCCGTCGGCCTCCTTGAGGATCCAGGCCACCGCGTATTCCGGGAAAATGGGGGCGGCCTTGGGCCTCGAGGAGTGGTTGCCCACGATGAGCTCGCCCTCGCCGATGTAGATGCTCATCTCCTCGAGGGTGGCCTGGAGGGCCCGGGCCCGGCGGCGGACGATGGGCAGGCCCTCGCCCTCCCGGTAGACCCGGGTGTAGATCCGGGCCCGCTCGAGGCAGAGGGTCGGGACCGCACAGAGGATCTCGTCCTTGAGGCGGATAAGGCGCTCGGTCATGGTCAACCTCCTATGGTCACGGCGAGGCCTGAGGCCCGCCCGAGTTCGGCTAGCTTTTCTATCCTGCCCGCCTCGAGGCGGAGGCCGGGGGGGTAGGGATAGTCCCGGCCCAGGGCGGAGTACTTGCCCAGGGCCAAGTCGTGGTAGGGGAGGAGGTCGAGGCGCCTCGGCCTCCCGTCAGCGGGGGCGGGGAGGGCGGCCGCGAAGGAGAGGATGGCGCCCATCGCGGCCTCGCTGTCGTTGAAGCCCGGGATCACCGGGACCCTCAGGGTGAGGTCGACCCCGGCCTTGGCCAGGGTCTCGATGTTCCGGAGGATCTGGTCCAGGTCTCCCTTGGCGACGTCCCGGAACGTTTCCTTGTCCGTGTGCTTGAGATCGACGAGCCAGTGGTCCACGAGGTCCAGGAGGGGGCTGACGCTTTCCCTGGGAAGGGCCAGGCAGGTCTCCATAGCTGTGTTGAGGCCCGCGGCCTTGGCGAGGCGGGCCAGGTCGAGGAGGGCCTGGCCCTGGGCCAGGGGCTCGCCCCCGGAGAAGGTGAGGCCCCCTCCGGACTTCTCATAGAAGGCCCTGTCCCTCAGGACCCGGGCCAGGATGGCCTCCGGGGAAGCCTCCTCTCCGGCCAGCCTCAGGGCCAGGGAGGGACAGACCTCGGCCAGGGCCGGGAGGGGCTCGACTCCGCGCTGGACCGCGATGGCCCCCTCGGGTCCGCGCCTCATGGCTCCGCCCAGGCTGGGGTCGAGGCAGGCGGCACAGTTAATGCAATGCTGGGGTTTGTAGAGGAGTTCCCGCTCAAAGGCCTGGCTTTCAGGGTTTTCGCACCAGGGACAGGCCAGGGGACAGCCCTTGAAGAAGACCACGGTGCGTATTCCGGGGCCGTCATGGGTGGAAAAGCGCTGAATGTCAAAAATCATAGCTGGCTCTGGCTGGAATTATAGGAGGATAATTCCGTTGAGTCAATATTTAATTTCGAATGAAAATAAAAGAGCCTCGATCCAGGCCGACATCGAGGCCACCACGAAGGGCCTTTTGCAGGGAAGGGGCGGGTCTAGGGCCCCTTCCCCTAGACCAAGACCGCAAAGACTCCCTTGCGCCGGGGCTGGGCAGGCTCGGGCGGGGCGGCGGGGTAGCCTAGGGTGAGGCCCAGGATGGGAGCGTAGCCTTCGGGGATCCTCAAGGCCGCCCGGCACTTGGCCACCGTGGCCTCCCGCCGGGCCAGGTAGCCCACGTAGGTGATCCAGCAGGACCCGAGGCCCAAAGAGGCCGCGGCAAGCATCATGTTCTGGGCCGCGCAGGAGCAGTTTTCCACGGCCAGGGGATTGGACCTGTCCCCGGAGACGACGATCACCGTGGGGGCCCGGCGGAAGAGGGCGGCGTTCTTGGTGGAGGCTATCTCCCGGGCCTTGGGGTTGTCCTTGATGAATGCGGCTTCCTCGATGATCCAGTCGGTGACCCGGGCCAGGAGCTCGCGGTTCTGGACGACGGAGAAGAACCAGGGCTGGGTATTCATGCTCGACGGCGCATAGACCCCGGCCTCCAGGACCGCCTTGAGCTCCTCGTTCGTGATCTGCCGCTCCTGGTAGGAGCGTACGCTCCTCCGGGTCTTGATTACCTGGAGTACCTCGTTCATGGCCTCACCTTCCCGTAAAAGCTGAAGGGAGTCTATCCAGGCCGAGGCGGCCGGACAAGGGGCCTGGCCCTTAGGCAAGGGGCCTAGGCCGTCCCGGGGGCTCCGCTGGCCTCGGCCGGGGGGGAGACATCGGCCACGGGCAGGACGGGGCTTTCCCCCTTCCAGATGCCCGAGACCCACTTTGTCCTCCCGATGATCACGAGGGCTATGACGGCCGCGGCGTAGTTGGAGAAGAGATTGCCCCAGAAGACCGCGTAGAAGGAGAGGCGGGCCTCGGTGGCCAGGATAAAGAGATAGCGCAGGAGCCAGATGCGGAGGATGCCCAGGATGAGGGGCACCTTGGTCCGCCCCAGGCCGATAAAGGCCCCCTGGATCGTCATGCAGACGCCAAAGCCCACTACAGAATACGTATAGATGTGGAGGGCCTTGTAGGCGATGTCCACGATCTGGGCGTCCCGGGTAAAGAGGAGGGTAAGGCTCGTCGAGAGGGGCACCACGATGGCTATGACTATCACCGCCGTGGCGGCGCTCAAGGCGCAGCCTATGAGAGTGGAGAGCCTGGCCTTGTCCGGCCTGCCGGCCCCGATATGCATGGACACCATCATGGTCACCGAGGAGGAGAGGCAGCCCGGGAGGATAAAGCACGCATTGGTGATCGCCCCGGCTATGCCCTGGGCGGTCAGGACCACGGCTCCGTATCTCTGGGTCTCGGTGTTGATCAGGAAAAAGCCCAGGTTGAGGAAAAAGGAATTGAGCATGGCCGGGAGGCCCACCCGGGCCAACTCCTTGATGACCGGCCAGTCAAAGCGGAATCCCTTGAGGTCGAGGCGGTCCTCCCCGGGCTTGGCGAAGAGCTCGTAGAACATCCAGAGGGTCACGAGGGCGTTGGCCGCCAGGGAGGCCAGGACACAGCCCACAAGGCCCATCTTGAGGACGGCCAGGAAGAGGAAGTTAAAGAGGACCTTGAGGACAAGCATGAGGACCATTCGGACAAAGGGCGCCTCGGGCTTGCCATTGGCGCTCATGATCCCGTTGTAGATCGACTCGAGGAAGGAAAAGGGGAGGACGAGGGCATAGAGGGACAGGTAGACGAAGACCTCGTGGGCTATCTCGGGGTTGATCGCGTCCGAGACGAGGGCGGCCACGCCCACGAGGAAGGGGGCCGAGGCCAGGCCCAGGATCGAGCCCACGACCACGATCTGGGCGGCCCGGCCCTTGGTCGTGGCATAGTCGCCCCGGCCGTTGAGCTGGCCCAGGATGGCCATGGCGGCCACGGAGAGGCCCATGGCCAGGGCGCTCATCATGTTGATGATGGGATTGGAATAGGTGATCGCGCTGGCCGCTATGCTTCCCGCCAGGTTGTTGATAAAGAGGCCGTCCAGGAGGGGCATGAGGGACTGGACGCCCCCGAGCATGAGGGTGGGGATGGACAGGAAGACGAGGGTCTTCAGGATTGAGCCATTGAGGATGAGGTCCCGGCGCTGCTCGGTCGATTGATGGAGAAAGGCGAATCGCATGGAGGAGGATCCTTTCGGTTTCCCCCCTAGGATAGCGAAAGCGGGGCCCTTGTGCAACCGAGGGGGGCCTTGCCGGCCGCAGCTTTGGGGAAGTGGGGGCATCGAGCCTAAGACCTTTATGGATGGGACCAACTATGATGTTCGCGCCAAGCCGATGCGGGCCCTGGCATTGGCCCTAGATTGACGGCCGGACTGTGGCTGTGCCAGAATCCGGGCGTGAGAAAAACCTCCTCTATAGCCGCCTTGCTTGCCCTGCTTCTAGGCCTGGGCTGCCGGCCCGAGCCTGTCCGGAGCCCCTTGAGCTTTCCCGTTCCGAGCCCGAGCTTGAGCCCCGCCGAGCGCGGCTATCTTGAGCGCCTTGGTCCCGTGGCCTTTTGCGTGGACAGCGATTGGGAACCCTACGAAAAGGTCGACGAGGACGGAGAATACCGGGGCATAGCCGCCGATCTCGTTCGCCTGATAGCCGCGCGATCGGGGGTCCAGCTTGAGCTCCTGCGTACCAAGGACTGGGAGGAAAGCCTTGAGGCATCCAAGACCGGGCGCTGCCTCGTCCTCGCCTTCCTGAACGAGACGCCGGAGCGGGATAGGTGGCTGAGCTTCACCGACGCTTATTTCCGCGACCCCAATGTCTTTATCACGAGGGTCGAGCACGACTTCATCGCCGATCCGGCCCGCCTCTCGGGTGAGTCCATAGCCCTGCCTGCGGGCACCTCCGTCGAGGAGCAGCTGAGGCTCCGCTATCCGAACCTCCGTTTTATCGTGGTTGGCACCGAGGGTGAGGCCCTGAGGATGGTGGACGAGGGCAAGGCCGACATGACCCTGCGCTCCTTAACCATGGCGGCCTTTGTGATCAGGAAGGAAGGCCTTTTCAACTTGAGGATCTCCGGCCAGCTCCGGGACCTGGAAAACGATTTTCGCATAGGCGTAGTCCGGAGCGAGCCGATGCTCCGGGAAATCCTCAACAAGGGTGTCCACAGCATCACGCCCCTGGAAGTCCAGGCCATCATGAACTCCCATATCGCCATAGAGGCTAAGACTACGGTGGATTTTCGCCTCCTGTACTGGATGCTTGGCGGCTTTGCGCTTCTGGCCTTCGTCTGGATCTTCTGGAGCCTCACCCTCCGCCGTCACATGAGGCATCTCCGCCTCATAATCGATACGGTGCCGGCCTATATCTTCGTCAAGGACCTGAAGGGGCGCTACCTCCTCGCGAACCGCTGGATGGCCACGGCCTTCGGTGAGCCCTCGGAGAAGGTAAAGGGCCTCACGGACCGCGACTGCAATGCCTCGGAGGCAGATATAAAGACCTGGATTGAGCAAGATCGCGAGGTTTTTTCGAGTGGCCGCGAGTTCCGGATCGACGACCATCCGGGACGCCGCGTCGATGGAAGCCCAGGTTGGTTCCAGACCATCAAGGTCCCCTATACCCGGCCAGGCTCGAGGTCCAAGGCCATCCTTGGGGTTACCATCGACGTGACGGACCTGAAAAACGCCGAGCTCGAGCTGGCGAGGCGGGAGCAGCGCTTCAGGTACCAGGCCCAGCATGACGGCCTGACCGACCTGCCCAACCGCGCCTTGTTCTCCGACCGTCTCGGCCAGGCCCTGGCCCTCTGCCGCCGGGAAGGGATCAAGCTTGCCCTGGTCTTCATGGATCTTGACCATTTCAAGGAGGTCAATGACAGCCTTGGGCACGAGGCCGGGGATCTCCTCCTCAAGGAAGTCGCCGGACGGCTGCGGGCCTCCATGCGGAGCTCCGACAGCGCCGGCAGGATAGGCGGCGACGAGTTTGTCCTCTTCTTCCTGGGAGTCGAGGGCAAGGAGGCGGCCCTCCAGGCCTGCGAGAAGGTCCGTGCCGCGATCGAGCGGCCCTTTATCCTCCTAGGCCAGGAAGCCAGGATCTCCGCCAGCCTTGGGGTTTCCGTCTTCCCGGATGACGGCGAGGACGAGGCCATTCTCTCGCGGCGCTCGGACGCCGCCATGTACCGCTCCAAGGCCCTGGGCCGGAACCATGTCTGTCTCTACGACTCCGCCATCGACGGGGAGCCAGGACCGCCCAGGGACTGAGGCTTTGCCTTCCAGGCCCTCGCCGCCCGAGGCTCCTTAGAGCCCCAGCCGGTAGGCCACTTCGTTCCAGCGGATCTCCTTGCGCAAGGCCTCGGGCTCGGTCCTTGAGTCGATGAGGAGGAACTCGATGCCGGCCATCTCGGCCCAGTCCCGCAGCCACTCGGTCCTCACGACCCGGGAATAGCCCGTGTGGTGGGCGCCGCCCGCTATGATCCAGCATTCCGCCGCCCGGGCGAGGTCGGGGCGGGGCCTCAAAAGCACCCGGGCGACGGGGAGCCTGGGCATGGGCGGAGGCTCGACCGCATCGACCTCATTCACGATCATGCGCATGCGGCCGCCCATGTCGACCAAGGTCGCGTTGAGCGCCGGGCCGGGCTCGCCGCAGAAGACGAGGCGCGCGGGATCGGCCTTTCCGCCTATGCCCAGGGGGTGGACCTCGAGGCGGGGCCTGCCGGCCGCGATGGAGGGGCAGATCTCGAGCATGTGGGCAGAGAGGGCCGTGGGCCCCGCGGGGTCGAGGTTGTAGGTGTAGTCCTCGAGGAAGGACACTCCACCGAGGCCGGCGGCCATGACCTTCATCGCGCGCACAAGGCCGGCCGTCTTCCAGTCGCCCTCGGCGCCAAAGCCGTAGCCTGAGGCCATGAGCCTTTGGCTCGCGAGGCCGGGCAGCTGGGCGAGGCCGTGGAGGTCCTGGAAGGTGTCGGTATAGGCCCCAAAGCCGCCGGCCTCGAGGAAGGCCCGCATGCCCAGCTCGATCCTGGCCTGCTCGCGCACCCGGGCCGCGCCTGAGTCCGTCTTCGCCTCCGGGGCCAGCTCGTACTCGTGCCCGTAGGCTTTCACGAGACTGTCGACCTCGGCCTCGCCCACCTTTGAGATGGACTCGGCCAGGTCGCCCACGCCGTAGCCGTTCACCGACCAGCCGAGCTTGATCTGGGCCTCGACCTTGTCGCCCTCGGTCACCGCGACCTCGCGCATGTTGTCCCCAAAGCGGGCGACCTTGAGGGCCTTGCCGTCGGCGAAGGCCGCGGCGGCCCGCATCCAGCCGGAGAGCCTCTCGAGGACCGCGGGATCCTCCCAGTGGCCGACCACGATCTTGCGCGGGATCCGGAGGCGGGCGCCGATAAAGCCATGCTCCCGGTCCCCATGGGCCGACTGGTTGAGGTTCATGAAATCCATATCGATGGAGTCCAGGGGAATGTCGCGGTTGAACTGGGTGTGGAGGTGGCACAGGGGGCGCCTGAGCTCGGTGAGCCCCGCTATCCACATCTTCGACGGGCTAAAGGTGTGCATCCAGGTGATGATGCCGGCGCAGTTCGGGTCCGCGTTGGCGGCCCGGATGACCTTGAGGATCTCGTCGGAGCCGAGGACAACGGGCTTCCAGACGAGCCTGCAGGGGAGCTTTGGATCGAGGCTCTGGACTATCGTGGCCGAGTGGGCGTCCACGGCCTTGAGGACCTCGTTTCCGTAGAGATCCTGGGAGCCGACGATAAACCAGAACTCGTATCTCCTCAGATCGATCATCTCATCATCTCCTTCTCGGCAAAGGCGCCGAGGGCCTTGTATTTCTCGAAGATCCCGTCGTAGGTGGCGCGACGCTCCCGGTCGGGCCTATAGACGCGCTCGATCGGGGCGCCCATCGCCTTCTGCGCCTCGAGGGCGCCCGGATACAGGCCCGCGACGCTCGCGGCGAACATGGCGGCTCCGAGGGCGCAGGACTGGTCGCTCGACGAGACGGCGATATCCATGCCGAGGATGTCCGCGGTGATCTGCATGACAAGGGGGCTCTTGCGCGCGACCCCCCCTACGGCGGCGACGCGCTCGACGGGCAGGCCCTCGGCGCGCATCCGCTCCACAATGGCCCGGCTCCCGAAGGCCGCGGCCTCGATGAGGGCCCGGTACAGCGAGGGCGCATCCGTGCCGAGGCTGAGTCCGGCTATCGCGCCGGTAAGGGCCTGGTCGGCGTCGGGGGTGCGTCGCCCGTTCAGCCAGTCGAGGGCGACGACGCCCGACTGCGCCGGGTTGATCTTCGCCGCCTCGGCCTCGAGGGCCGGGAGTATCCTGTCCTCGAAGGCCGCGGCGTCTATGCCCGCGCCTAGGAGGCCGGCCCGGGCGGGCCAGGCGAGGATCCGCCTGAGCCAGGCAAAGCAGTCGCCAAAGGCCGATTGCCCGGCCTCGTAGCCTATCATGCCCCCCACGACGGAGCCGTCCACCTGGCCGCATATTCCCGCCACAAGCCGCTCCGGGCGGTTCGCGGCAGGCTTTGGACCGATCATGATGTCGCAGGTGCTCGTGCCCATGATCTTCAGGAGGGTGCCGGGGGCTATGTCGCCTCCGACCGCGCCGATGTGGGCGTCAAAGGCGCCCATGCCCACGATGACGTCCGTGGCCAGGCCGAGGCGCTTGGCCCATTCCGGGCAGAGCTTCCCCGCGGCCTCCTCGGTGGTGTAGGTCTGGGTTCCCAGGCTGGCGGCAAGCTCCGAAAGCCGGGGATCGAGGCGGTCGAGGAAGGCCGCGCTGGGATAGCCTCCCCAGGAAGCGTGCCACATGGCCTTGTGCCCCATGGCGCAGCGGCTCCGCCGGATCGAAGCGGCCTTTGTGACGCCCGTGAGGAGGGCAGTCATCCAGTCGCAGTGCTCGACGATGGTGGCCGCGGCCTTCCCCGGCGCCGAGCGTTTCTCGATGATGTGGAGGGCCTTGGCCCAGAACCACTCGGAGGAGTAGACGCCGCCCTCGTACATGGTATAGTCCACTCCGCCCCAGGTCTTCGCGAGGGTGTTGATGCGCTCGGCCTGGGCGATGGCGGTGTGGTCTTTCCAGAGCATGAACATGGCGTCCGGATCCTCGGAGAACGCGGGGCTAAGCGCGAGGGGAGCGCCCGACTCGTCCGCAAGGCAGGGCGTGGAGCCCGTGGTGTCAATGGTGATCCCCCTCACCCTGGCCGCGACCTCGCCGCCGGCCTGGGCGAGGGAGGCGAGGACGCACTCCTCGAGGCTCTCGACATAGTCGAGAGGGTGCTGGCGGAAGCGGTTTGCCTGGGGATCGCAGTAGTCGCCCCTGGCCCAGCGGCGATAGGCGCTAACCGCGGCTCCGCGCTCCTCGCCATCGGCCGCGTCCACGATGAGGGCGCGCACGGAATCGGAGCCAAAATCGATGCCGATCACATAGTCCTGGCCCTTCTTTCCATTCACTTTAAGACCTCCTCGCGACTGTCTACGCCATATGGGCGGCGTCGCGAATCCCGTGCTAGCTAGTCTATACGCTCAAGGGGGATATTCTCCTTGAAGAACAACTCAAGGGGTATGTCTGCGGAAAGGCGCGAGGCCGGCGCGTCCTCACCCCTTACCACAGTGCGGAAAAGGAGCTCGAGGGCCTCTCTCGCCTGCTCGGCGGGGCGCTGGGACACGAGGCAGTCGATCGAGCCGTAGCGCAGGGCCCGGACGTTGTCCGGGACCGCGTCCCAGGAGACTATGGCGAGGCGTGACTTGAGTCCCCTCGCGGTGAGCCAGTCGCCCACGAGGTGTCCCGAGGAGTTGGCCACGAGGATGCCGGCCAGGTCTCCGACATCGCCAAGGGCCTTCTCAAGGGCGGCTTTCCCTCCCAGGGTCCTGTCGAGCCCGGGGCATTCCACCGCGTCGATGCGCCTCACCTGTCCGTGATCCCGGAAGAAGGAGCGGAAACCGTCGATGCGCTGGGCGATGTGCCGGTCTCCCGCGTGGGCGGAGAGGGCGAGGAGGCGGTTGGCCCCCGGCGAGAGGAGGGACATTACCCGCCCGGCGAGATAGCCCCCCCGGAATGGGTCCTGGGCCACGACGGCCAGGGGCGAGGCCTCCTCTAGGTCCCCGTCGAAGAAGACATAGGGCGTCGGATTCGCCGTTGTTCCGCCCTTGGCCTTCTTGCCGAGGCTTTCGAGGGCGGGCTCGAGGATCTCGGGCATGACTGGCGCGAAGAGAAGGCCGTCGCAAGGCTTGTCGACAACTCCCTTGAGGAGCTTGCGGTAGGAGGCTTCGTCATAGCGGTCGAACTCGTCGACGTGGACGGCGCAGCCATACAAGGCCAGGGCGAGCTCCGCGCGCCTGATCCCCTGGAGGCAGAGTTCCCAGTAGCCCGAGTCCTGCTCTGCCCGCGGCATTATGACCCGGAAGGTATAGGTCTTCTTGAGCGAAAGCTGCCGGGCGAGGATATTGGGCTCGTAGCCCAGGGAGGATATGATCCCGCAGATCTTCTCGTTCGTCTCCGCCGACACTCCGCCCCTGCCGTGGAGAACCCGGTCGACGGTGCCGATGGATACGCCCGCGAGGCGCGCTATTTCCTTTACAGTGATTTTCTCCTGCATATCTCTTTCCATCATAGTAGATGAGACTGGCCGTTAACGTACACGAAACCTCTTCTTTTTACCACTGCCCCACGTAATCCGTCAACCCAAAAGATCGCGAGACTTCTTAATGGCAATTCTGCGCAAATTCTCCTGCCAAGTCCAGGGCCGAGGCTCGATCTGGCGTAAGAGAGCGGCGCTCAGCCTTCCCTGGCAAGCATGATCCCCGCTATCCGGCTGCCGGGCAAGCCGCAGTCTGGAGCGCAGGCTTCTTTGGCATTATTGCTTATGGATAAAGGCTTAAAAGATAAATAGACGAGCTCGAAATCCTGATGAAGGGAGGGGTTGCATCCCCCTCCTTCCTCCGCGGTCAGCTGGGCTTGGGACTTCTGGCAAGGTTTTCAGGATTCTCGGTTGAGGCAATTCCCTTAAAGATATTGGAGAAATGCCGCCCTCCAAAATAATGTTGACAAAAGCGAAAAACGGAGGGATAACAATTGACGTGTACGTACACGCTAATGGCGATTCCGCCTTGGCGTGGCCGGAAGGAAAGCGATGGCCTTGGGCAAGCGGGAGCTGCCCTGCCCATGCACTTCAACAGTTCGGCGTATGTGCGGCGTTGCCGTCCACCTGATGTGTAGTCGTCTTGAATCGATGGAGGTAAAGAATGGCATTTCAGGCTTTTTCCAGGCGTGTGAAGTCCTCAAAGGGAAGCAATGAAAGGGGCAGGATCAGCCTGAGCAGGGCAGCCTGTCTGGCCCTGGTGCTCTTGCTGGCCGTGGCGTGCGTGTTTGGCACGCTCTCGTCCTGCAAGGCAGCCTCCAAAGGCGGAGCGACCAAGGTGGGCATCGTGAACCTGCCTCCCGAGGAGTCCGGCTACCGGCAGGCCAACGTGGAGGACATGAACACCGTCTTCTCCAAGGCCAATGGCTATGAGGCCAAGCAGACCAACACCGGCGACAACAGCGAGCAGATCGCGGCGGCCCAGGGCTACATCCGCGACGGCGTGAAGTATCTCTTGATCTCCGCCGCCAATGCCTCCGGCTGGGACAACGTCCTCCAGTCCGCGAAGAAAGCCGGAGTGACGGTCTTCCTTTTCGACCGTCTCATCCAGACCGATCCCGCCAACTTCCGGGCGGCCCTGGTCTCCGACATGGCCGCCGAAGGCAACACCGCGGTGACCTGGCTGCTGGGCCAGAAGCTCCCCAATTACAATGTGATCCTTATCCGTGGCCAGCTGGGCTCGGCTGCCGAGCTCGGCCGCTCGGGCGCCCTCCTCAAGGCCCGGGATGAGGGCAAGGTAAAGATCGTCGCTGACGGCACCGGCGGAGACAGCTGGAGTCCCGAGGAAGCCCGCAAGGTAGTTGAGGCCGCGATCACCGCTGGCAAGAGCTTTAACGTCATCTATGCCGAGAACGACGGCATGGCCCAGGGCGCCGTCCAGGCCCTGGATGCCGCGGGCATCACCCACGGCAAGGACGGCAAGGTCAAGGTCATCGGCTTCGACTTCAACCGCTTTGCCCTGCGGAATGTGCAGGCCGGCTACTGGGACTGCGATGTGCAGTGCAGTCCCCGCCAGGCGGCCCAGATTTCCGGCTGGATCAAGGATCTTCTGGCCGGCAAGGAATCCCCCACCGGCGTCGTCTACCAGAACGAGATCTTCGCCGACACCGCCACGATCACCGACGACATCATCCTCGGCAAGGGCATCAACGCGGATCCCGGCAAGGGCGTGATCACGAAGTAACTTTTCTAGGATCGGGAGTTCGCCTATAATCCCACACGTTGGCGGGGCGGCCGGAAAATGCGGCCCCCCACCAACGTTTGTTTCCCATTCGAGGCGTCGGGAGTTGCTCAATTGCAAACGCAGAACGTGCTGGAAATGCAGGGCATATGCAAATCCTTCCCGGGGGTGAGGGCCCTGCACCAGGTTGGCTTCACCCTCCGGAAGGGCGAAGTGCATGCCCTCATGGGCGAAAACGGGGCGGGCAAGTCCACCTTGATCAAGGTGATGACCGGGGTCTACGAGAAGGATGCCGGCCAGATACTGATCGAGGGAAGGGCCATCCATTTCCGGTCCCCCCAGGAAGCCCAGAACCATGGAGTCGGCACGGTCTACCAGGAAATAGCGCTTTGCCCAAACCTGACCGTCGCGGAGAACATGTTCATAGGCCGAGGCAACTATGCCTTTGTCAACTGGAGACGGATGAAGGAGCTGACCGCCCGGCTCCTGGATTCCCTCGGCATACCCGCAAGGCCTGGCCAACAGCTCTCGAGCTGCTCCCTCGCGGTCCAGCAGATGATCGCGATAGCCCGGGCGGTGGACATGGAATGCAAGATCCTCATCCTGGACGAGCCGACCTCATCCCTGGACGAGGATGAGGTCCAGAAGCTGTTCACCCTCATGCGGGAGCTCAAGTCCCGGGGTGTGGGCATCGTGTTCGTGACCCACTTCCTCGACCAGGTCTATGCCATCAGCGACAGGATCACGGTGCTGCGCAACGGGGAATTCATCGGCGAGTATGAGGCATCGGCCCTGCCCCAGGTCGAGCTTGTGTCGAAGATGATGGGAAAGGCCCTGGACGATGTCTCGAGGTTGAAGAAGCATGAGCCCGCGGCTCATGATGGCAGTGAGCCTGTATTCATGGCAAAAGAGCTCTCGAGCGCCGCTGGCGTAAAGCCCTTTGACTTCGCCATCCGGAAAGGTGAAGTGAACGGGTTTACCGGCCTCCTTGGCTCCGGGCGCAGCGAGAGTGTCCGGGCGATCTACGCCGCGGACAAGGTGACCGGCGGCGAAATAATGATGAAGGGAAAAAAGGTGAGGATCACCGCGCCGATCCACGCGATGAAGCTGGGGATCGGCTATCTTCCCGAGGATCGCAAGGGCGATGGCATCCTCGCCGACCTTTCCGTCCGGGACAACATCATCCTGGCCCTCCAGGTCATGAAGGGCTTTTTCCGGCCCTTTTCCCGGAGGCAGGCCGAGGCCTTCGCGGACGAGTATATAAAGCGCCTAAATATAAAGACCGCGTCATCCTCCACGCCCATCAAGTCCCTGTCCGGGGGCAACCAGCAGAAGGCGATACTCGCCCGCTGGCTGCTTACCCATCCTGAGTACCTGATCCTCGATGAGCCCACGCGGGGGATCGACGTTGGCACCAAGGTGGAGATCCAGAAGCTCGTGCTCAAGCTCGCCGAGGAGGGGGTCAGCGTCACCTTCATCTCCTCGGAGGTGGAGGAGATGCTCCGCACCTGCTCGCGCCTGATCGTCATGAGAGACCGCGCGATAGTGGGAGAGCTTTCCGGCGACAGCCTGAATGAAAGCACCGTCATGCAGGTCATCGCGGGAGGAGCCGACTAGCCATGGCCACGAAAAAAGCCCGCGGGCACCAGGTCTTGCTCCCCCTTTCGGTCCTAGCCATCCTGATCCTCATCAATCTGATCAAAGGCGCGGACTATTTCACCATTTCGATCATCAACGGGGCCCTGTACGGGAACATTCCGAACATCCTCTTCGGCGCCTCGGAGCTGGTCATTCTGGCGATTGGCATGACCCTGGTCACATCCTCCTCGGGCGGCCAGGACATAAGTGTCGGCGTGGGGGCGGCGATAAGCTCGAGCGTCTTTGTCCGGGTCCTCCTGGGCGGCGGGGAGATCACCTGGATGGCCATACTGGCGGCATTTCTCGTGAGCTGCCTGGTCGGGATTGTCATAGGTGTCTTCAACGGCAGCCTGGTGGCCTTCTTCAATGTCCAGCCCATGGTCGCGACCCTCATATTGTTCACCGCGGGCAGGTCCATAGCCTTCCTGATCGACGGCAGGCTGTCTCCGATCCTGGCGAACAAGCTCACGAGCCAGATCGGGAGCGTGATCGCCGGGCTTCCCATCCAGACGCCGATAATCCTGACCGTCGCCTTTATCATCCTGTTTGCCATCCTGCTCAGGACCACGAACCTCAAGCTCTACTCCGAGGCCGTGGGAATCAATCCC
>JAKPBN010000084.1 GCA_029778945.1 Spirochaetota bacterium | reverse complement strand
GCCCTGAGCCTCGAGGCGAGCATGTGGGCCGAGCCTATGCCGGCCGAGCAGACCACGAGGGCCCTAAAGCGGTTCCGGCCCTTTTCCCGGCGCTCCACCGAGGAGCCAAAATGGAGGACAAGATAGGCGATCTCGTCCGCCGGGACCTCGATGCCCGGAAGGAGGGCGGCCAGGGACTCGGAGACCGCGGCAAAGAGCTCGGGATAGCCCGAGCGGATGCGCTCGAGGAGGGGATTGCGGATGGGCAGGCCGTGGCGGAGGCGAAAGAGGGCCGGGGGCCAATGGGCAAGAAGCCCGTCCCGCAACAGCCGATCTCCCTCGAAGGGCCGGCCCGTGGTCCGGGCGCATTCTCCAATGAGGGCCTTGACCGCCTCGAGGCCATCGATGCCGACACCCTCGAGGATGTCGCCGTCGGCGCTCTCCAGGCGGGCGCCCCGGATAAAGAAGCCCAGGGCCTCGACCTCCCCGGCCCCAAAGTCCAGGCCAAAGGCCCGGGAGGCCGCCTCGGCCACCCGGACCGCCGAGGCCAGGGCTTGGGAATCGGGGCTGGCGGGGACCGCGAGGCGCCTGCCCTGGGAGAGGCGGGCCGCGGCGACCGCGAGGTGGACGACAAGGCCCAGGTAGTCGCTCAGGGCCAGGGGGGGCAGGCTCGCCTTGGGCAGGCCCCCGAGGACAGCCTCGGCGGTCTTGAGGGAGGAGGCGCCAAAACGGGTCAGGACCCAGGCGGAAAAGGCCGTGGCGGGGGCTTCCTCCCCATCCCCCACCCTAAGCCGGGAGAGGAGGCCCTCGTCACCAAGCTGCTCCACGATAAGGGCGCAATAGGCCCTTCTCACGGCTTCCTCACTGCCCTCGAGAATCACCCCCAGGCCCCGCTTGAGCACTAGGCGGAGGCCATGGGACAGGAACCAGGGCCTGAGCCTCTCCAGGTCATCCCTGACCACGGCCGTGGGACTGGCCAGGTCGGAGGAGAGGGCAAAGAGCTTGACTCCCTCGGAGGAGTCCAGGAGGCTAGCCGCCAGGAGGGCCCGGCGCTCCGCCGCAGGCTGGGTTCGGGGCACGGTGGTCTCGAGCTCCCGCAGGCAGGCCTCGACCCCGGCGGACTCGCCCTCGATCCTCAGGCCCCGGCCGGACCGCCCCTCGAGGATGAGGCCATAGGCGGCCTTCAGCGCCGGGGCTATGGCGGAGAGTTCCCGGTGGACCGTCCTGGAGGAGACGCCGATGCGCATGGCGAGCTGGGCGAGGGTGGTTTCACCGCCGCCTCGGAGGAGGAGGGTCAAGGCCGCTCGCTGCCTGCTCGTCAATTCCATGCCACCGTCCTTGGGAAAAACAAATCAAGAAATCGAGAGAAAGGCACGCCACGGAGACACGGAGGTCGGATCTGAAAGAGGAAAGAGGTGAATGAGTCAATTCATGCTCATCCTCCACCTTTCCTCAAAAATCCAGGAATTCCCCGTGCCTCAGTGCCTCCGTGGTGAATCCTATTCTAGTTTCTTTTTTACTTCTTCGACAGCTCGGCGACGAGCTCGTCGTAGACGGGGCTCTTGAGGAAGTCGGTGATCCCCACATGCCGGGCCTTGGGCATGGCGGCCCGGGCGCGGTCGGTGAGGGACTCATGGGTGATCACGATGTCCGCGTCCGCGGGGATCTCGTTGATCGCGGCGTTGACCACCGTGATCTTGAGCCCGGCCTTCTGGATCTTGCCCTTGAGGACGGAGGCGCCCATCGCGGAGGAGCCCATGCCGGCGTCGCAGGCAAAGACTATCTTCTTGACGGAGCCGCCGGAGGCCTTGGCCCCGCCCACGTTCTTGAGCACGTCCTTGAGGACATTGGCCTTCTCGAGGCTGTCGTCGTCATCGGACTGCTTGCCGAACTTGAGGAGGAGGTAGGCGACCACGAAGGAGGCCACCGCGGCCAGGGTCACGCCCGCGAGCATGGGGACAAGGCCGCCCTTGGGGGTCATGGCCAGGTAGGCGAAGATCGAGCCCGGGGAGGGGGAGGCGACGAGGCCGGCCCCGAGGAGGGTGAAGGTGAAGGTGCCCATGAGGCCGCCCGCGATGGCCGCGAGGATGAGCTTGGGGTTCATGAGGATGTAGGGGAAGTAGATCTCGTGGATGCCGCCCAGGAAGTGTATGATGATGGCGCCGGGGGCGGAGTTCTTGGCCGAGCCCTTGCCCGCGAGCCAGTAGGCGAGGAGGATGCCGAGGCCCGGGCCGGGGTTGGACTCGAGCATGAAGATGATGGACTTGCCGTGCTCGGCGGCCTGGGCCACGCCGATGGGGCCGAGGATCCCGTGGTTGATCGCGTTGTTGAGGAAGAGGATCTTGCCGGGCTCGATGAAGATGTTCACGAGGGGGAGGAGGCCCCAGTTGACGAGGGCCTGGACGCCGGCGGCCAGGGCATGGCTGATGGCGGCCATGATCGGGCCGATGGCGACAAAGGAGAGCATGGCCAGGATCATGCCGATGATGCCGATGGAGAAGTTGTTGACGAGCATCTCGAAGCCGGACTTGATCCTGCCGTCCACGAGGCCGTCGAACTTCTTCTGGACCCAGGCGGCCGAGGGGCCCACGAGCATGGCGCCCAGGAACATGGGCACGTCCGCCCCGACGATCACGCCGAGGGTCGCGATGGCGCCGATGACTCCGCCGCGGAAGTCATAGACGATGCGGCCGCCGGTGAAGCCGATGAGGACGGGAAGGAGATAGGTGATCATGGGCCCGACGAGCTTGGCGAAGCTCGCGTTGGGGATCCAGCCCGTGGGGATAAAGAAGGCGGTGATGAGGCCCCAGGCGATCAGGGCGCCGATGTTGGGCATGATCATGCCGGCCAGGAACCGGCCGACCTTCTGCACTCCGACCCTCATGTCCCGGGCCGGGGCTGTCTTGACTGCTTCGTTCACTTTGTATCCTCCGTTTCTAGCTGCCGCGCGGAATTGCGTGAGCGTCAGGGTACGGCCCTTTTCCGGAACCGTAAATGCGGAGGAAAATTCTTTATGGGCAGCAAGATTGGTGACAAATCCGATTTGTGCGGGCTTGGGCCGGCCCAAAGGCTTAAGAAATATTCACTTCAGCCGGACCGTCGGCCAGGGCGACCGCGAGGGCCTCCTCCTCGGGGAGGGCCTTGCCGAGGAGCCAGCCCTGGATGGCGTCACAGCCATAGAAGCGGAGGATCGACATCTGCTCCACCTTCTCCACGCCCTCGGCCACGACCTCGAGGCCCAGCTCGTGGGCCACCTCGATCATGGAGCCCACGATGCTGCGGGCCCTCAGGTCGCCCTCGATCTCGTCCACAAAGGACTTGTCCAGCTTGAGGGCGTCCAGGGGGAGGCTGCGGAGATAGGAGAGGCTCGAGAAGCCCGTGCCAAAATCGTCCAGGTGGACGCCGTGGCCGGCCGCCCTCAGGGCCGTCAGCTTTTCCACGGCCGCGTCAAAGGCCTCCATCAAGGAGGACTCGGTGATCTCGAAGACCAGGGAGGAGGGCCTGAGCCCGGGCGAGTCCACCAGGGCCAGGGCCTTCTCCACAAAAGAGGCCTCGAGGAGCTGGACCGGTGAGACGTTGACCGCCACCGTCAACTCCGGCCGGCCGGCCCGGGCCAGGCGCTCGGCAAAGCGCCGGGCCTCCCCTATCGCCCAATAGCCAATGCCCACGATGAGGCCGGTCTCCTCGGCCAGGGGGATGAAGCGCAGGGGGGAGACAAAGCCCAGGCTGGGGTCGTGCCAGCGGATCAGGGCCTCGTAGCCCAGGAGGCGGCGCTCCAGGGTGGAGTACTGGGGCTGGAAGTGGAGCCTCACATTGTCAAAGAAGTTAGCCGCCCTCAAGGCCTCCTCGAGGACGAGGCGCTCCCGGATCTCCACGATCATCGAGTCCGAAAAGAGCGCGGCATGGTCGGTCCGCAGGCCCCGGGCCCGGTGCATGGCGGCCTCGGCGTTGCCCACGAGCTCGGATACCTTGCTGCCGTGCTCGGGATAGGTGGCCAGGCCCAGGCGGGCGGAGACGTGGAATCGCTGGTCCCCCAGGGAGAAAGGCTCCCGGAGGGCGGCCAGGCTGGATTCGGCGGCCTCGACAAAGTCCCCGCAGCCCGGGCCCTCCTCGAGGACGGCCGCGAAGGTGCCGCCCCCCAGGCGGGCCACGAGGCTCCCCGGGGGGAGGCTCGAGCCCAGGCGGGAGGCAAAGGAGCGCAGGAGCTCGTCCCCCGAGTTCTGGCCAAAGGTATTGTTGACATAACGGAGGTTGCCCACGTCTATCACGGCCACGGCCCTGGACTGGCCGGGGCCGCGGTGGAGGAGGAGGCCCAGGTCTTCCTCGAGGCTGGCCCGGTTGGGCAGGCCCGTGGTCTGGTCGAGGTAGGCCAAGGCCCGGATCCGCTCCTCCTTCGCCCTGAGCTCGGTCACGTCCCCGCCCTCGACCACGAGGAAGGGAGGCTTCCTGCCCAGGGACTCGGGAGCCACGATGGAAAAGGAGAGGCGGCTCGGACCGGCACCGGCCCCGCCCAGGCCTACCTCAAAGGGCCGCTTCTCTCCGGCCAGGGCGGCCTCCAGGGCCTCGAGGAAGGAGGCCTTGGCCTCCGGAGGACAGAGGCCTGAGTCCCAAAAGAGCTTGCCCCTTGGATCGGCCTGGCCTAGAGAGGCCTTGGCCGAGGCATTGGCCTCGAGGATACGCCCCTGGGGGTCGACCAGGAGGACATGCCTGTCCACCCCGTCAAAGACCGCCGCAAAGCGGGCCTGGGCCGCCGCCCCGGCGGCCAGGCGCCGGCCCTGGAGGAGGAAGGCTGAAAGGCTGGCCAGGGCCAGAAGGAGGATAAGGAAGGCGAAAAGGCGGAGGATGCCGGCCTCGGCCTCCTGGGAGAGACCCAGCTCGGGAAGGAGGAAAAGTCCTGCGGAGGAGAGAAGGCCAAGGAATCCGGCGGGGAGGAGGATTGTGGCAAGGCCCGGAGCGGCTCGACCCTCCCGGGTTTTGGGCCGCCCGGAGAGACCGGCGTCGCTTAGCATGCCTTGAAGTATAGTTCTGGCTCCGGCGGAGACAAGGCTTTGGACGGAAACTTTGCGCCCGAAGCCTAGCCCTCGAGCATGTCCTCCAAGGACTTGGGGAAGGAGGCCCTCAGGGCCTCGAGGTCCTCCCGGGTCACCAGGGACTCCCGCTCGGCCACCAGGTCCCGGGTCGTCGCCCCCAGGCGCTTGAGGAGGCTGTAGATGACAAAGGTAAAGATCTTGAGCCCGGCCTTGGCGTTCTTGTCGCAGAAGGCAAAAAGCTTTTCCCGGGAGACAAAGGCCACGAGGCAGCCCAGCTTGGCCACCGCCGAGGCCGTCCTGGGCAGCTTGGTGAAGATCGAGGCTTCCCCCAGGACATCGCCCTTTTGGATGGTATTGACCGTCAGGTCTGAGCCATCCCGGCCCCGGAGGCGGATATCCAGGGAGCCCGTCAGGAGGACGATGAGATCCGAGCCCACCGTGTCCTGTTCCACAAGAACCTCGCCGGCATCGTACTCCCGGATCTCGCAGATCCTGGAAAAGCGGCGCAGCTCCCGGGGGGTGAGATCCTGGAAGATCAGGATAGCCGAGAGTTCCTTGACGAGGCGCTCCCTGGGCATGGCGCAGATCCGCATGGCAGGCTCCTTCCTTGGGTAATATCCGCCAAAGGTTAGCCTGACCGGGCTTGGAGGCGCAAGGTGGCATGGTTGCCGAGCCCCGGCGACCTCGTATAGAATCATCGGCTATGGAATACATGAAGCGCAGCGTCACCTGTGGAGAGCTCCGCGCCACCGAGGCGGGCAAGACTGTCGTACTCAATGGCTGGGTCCATCGAAAGCGGGACCACGGCCCCATAACCTTCATAAATTTGCGGGACCGCTACGGCGTGACCCAGGTGGTCGTCGAGGCCGATGCCGCGGAGGCCCTCAAGGCCGTGGCCGGGGAGCTCAAGTATGAGTACTGCATAGCCGTCAAGGGCACGGTGCGGGCCCGCCCGGACTCCATGGTCAACCCCGAGATGCCCACGGGAGCCATCGAGGTGGTGGCCTCGGAGCTCCAGGTCCTCTCCCGCTGCGAGACCCTGCCCTTCATGGTGGACGAGAAGTCCGACGCCAAGGAGGACTTCCGCCTCAAGCACCGCTATATCGACCTGCGCTCCTTTTCCATGCAGCGCAAGATAGCCCTGCGCCACGAGGTGGCCTTTGCGGTCCGGGAATACCTCTCCGGCAAGGGCTTCTACGAGATCGAGACCCCGACCTTCATCAGGTCGACCCCGGAAGGCGCCCGGGACTACCTCGTCCCCTCCCGCCTCTACCCGGGCAAGTTCTATGCCCTCCCCCAGTCTCCCCAGCTTTATAAGCAGCTCCTCATGGTCTCCGGGATGGACAAGTACTTCCAGCTCGCCCGCTGCTACCGGGACGAGGATGCCCGGGGAGATCGCCAGCCCGAGTTTACCCAGATCGACATCGAGATGTCCTTTGTCAAGCGCGACGATGTCCTCTCCCTTGTCGAGGGCATGATGGGCTATGTCTTCGACAAGACCCTCAAGGTCAAGTTGCCCGCCACCTTCCGGCGGATCGCCTTTGACGACTCCATCGAGCTCTACGGGACGGACAAGCCCGACCTGCGCTTTGCCATGGAGATGAAGTCTGTGGAGGCCCTGGCGGCCAAATCGGGCTTCCAGGCCTTCAAGGACGCCCTGGCCGAGGGCGAGGCCCGCAAGGCCGCCGCGGCCCAAAAGGGCATCACCCAGGAGGGAGGGGCGGTCAAGGCCCTCCTTGTCCCGGGCAAGGCCGACTATTCCCGCAAGCAGATCGAGGAGCTCGAGGCCGCGGCCAAGATCTACCGCGCCAAGGGCATGGCCTGGATGAAGGTCAACGCCGAGGGCAAGCTCGAGGGCGGGGCCTCCAAGTTCTTCGCCGGCGAGGCCGCGGCCCCGGGGCTCGAGGCCGAGCTCATCGCCTTCATGGGCGCCAAGGCCGGGGACCTCATCCTCATGGTCGCCGACTCCAAAAGGAAGGTGGCCTGCCAGTCCCTCGGAGCCGTCCGCTCCAAGCTGGGCAAGGACTTAGGGTTCTGCGACCCTTCCAAGTTCGAGTTCGCCTGGATCGTCGACTTCCCGATGTTCGAGTACAACGAGGACGAGGGCAAGTGGGACACGGCCCACCACATGTTCACGATGCCCCAGGAAAAGTACCACCCCACCCTCGAGTCCGACCCGGGCTCGGTCAAGGGCGACCTCTATGACCTCGTGATGAACGGCTTTGAGCTCGCCTCCGGGAGCATCCGCATCCACGACCCCGTCCTCCAGAAGCGGATCTTCCAGATCGTGGGCTTCTCCGAGGAGGAGGGCCAGAAGAAATTCGGCTTCCTCACCGAGGCCTTCAAGTACGGCCCGCCCCCCCATGGCGGCATCGCCCCTGGCCTGGACAGGCTCGTGATGCTCATGGCCGGGGAGACCTCGATCAAGGAAGTCATAGCCTTCCCCAAGAACTCCTTTGCCGTGAGCCCCATGGACGAGGCCCCCAACGAGGTCGACGCCCAGCAGCTCAAGGAGCTGGCGATCACCATCCTCGAGGATGTGAGCGGAAAGCGACTGGAGATACAGAAGTAAACCCGGGGCCGTCCACTAAGGACGGCCCTTTTTTATTGACTCCCTTGGACGTTTTCAGGACTCCCTTGCGCCGGGGCCTGGCGTGCGAACCCGCCCGCCACCCCGCGGCGCTAAGGCCAACGGAGCAACTGAAGCGGGGTTCAACCCCTAAAGGCCAGCCTTGCGGGCAGTCACTTTTGCCTGCCGTATTCCACTGGGCTTTTCCCTTGCATGCTCTCGTCAGCAAGGCGAATTTCTCCTTCCGGCCTTGGGTATCCGCCCTTTTCGTGACCTTGGTGACGGACGTCTGGCCTCCACCGGCAGGATACTTGACTCATGGCCCCTGGGGGCCCGAGATCCTGGCCTGGAAGGAGACCACCATGAGCAAAGCCATCGACGACCTGATGCACGAGCACGATGCCATACTATTCACCCTGAAGGTATTGGGGAGGATGACGGCCCTCATCAGGGAAGGCAAGACGGTCGAGGCCGCGGATCCCCTGGCCCTGGTGGCCTTCCTCAAGGAATTCGCGGACAAGTGCCACCACGGCAAGGAAGAGGGAATCCTCTTTCCGGCCCTTGAGAAGGCAGGCATCCGTCGCGAGGGTGGACCCGTGGGGGTCATGCTCCAGGAGCACGAGGAGGGCCGGGCCTTTATCCGGGAGATGTCCGCAGGCCTGGAGGCCAAGGACCTCCCGCGCTTCGCCGAGGCGGCCGATGGCTACGCCGAGCTCCTTTCGGGCCACATAGAGAAAGAGAACACCATCCTCTTCCCCATGGGGGAGCAAGCCCTCTCCCCGGCCGTTCTCTCGCAGGTCTATGAGGCCTTCGAGGAGCACGAGGATAAGGTGATCGGCCAGGGGCGCCACGAGGAGCTCCACGCCATGCTGGACGCCTTCGAGGCGAAGTACCTCAAGCCCGGCCTAGCCTAGGCCTTTCTATCGAGTATGGGAAAGTAGATGTCCGTGACCATCGTGGGAAGGAAGGTCATGAAGCCGAAAAGGGGGCCGCGGACATAGACTTCCCGGGGGGGGCCGGAGAGCCTATAGCCCCCGGCCGTGACAAAGTCGCCCATCGCCTTGTAGGCGGCCCCGAACTGGGCATAGGAGCCCCTTACCCGCAGGCAGAGGCAGGGATCGCCCCCTATATCAGTGAGCTTGTCCAGCTCCGCCGTAGGCCCTTCGACGGGAAGGCAGAGCTCGTACTCGACCGGGGCCTCCCCCTCGGGCTTTTCGAAATAGACCGTAAACAGGGGACCATCGGGCCGCAGGCCCCTCAGTTTGGCCTGGCCATAGAGGCCCCCGATATGCTTCCCCATGGCGCGGAGGCTGTCCTTGGTCTTGAGGCTGAGGACGGTCCATTCCGGAAAGTCCTTCTCTTTGACGGCATAGGCAGTTTTCATGGCAGAATCCCCCTTTGCTCCAAGGCTGAAGGCATATCCATCCCCTTTATAGTATATCCCACCCTTGACCGGAGAAAGTGGAGAAAGAGATACTCCTCTCCATGGATGTAAAAGCCCTCCTCACGCCTTTCGTCGGCCCCCTTGGAGAGGCCGCCCTCAGCTTTCCCGCCGTGGCCCTCCTCCTGGCCCTTCCTTTTGGAGCCTGGCACTATCGCCGCTATGGCAAGCTCCATCCCTGGCGAGCCTTCCTCGGCTACTCCTTCGTCTTCTACGCCATCGCGGCGGTCTTCCTGGTCATCCTTCCACTGCCCGACCGGGGGGCCGATCCAGCGGCCTGGGAGGCCCTCTATGGGCGGCTTCGCCATCCCCAGCTCAATCCCCTGGGCTTTGTCCTCGACATAGTCCGGGCGCCTAGCGCCATTAAGGTGCTCAGGGCGGTTTTGCAGGCCCTGTTCAACCTCCTCCTCCTCTTGCCCCTGGGCTTTTACCTGGCCTATGGGCTTAGGCGAAAGCCCCTGGAGGCCGGCCTCTGGGCCCTCGGCTCCAGCCTCCTCCTCGAGGTCTGCCAGTTGACGGGCGACTTCTGGATCTATCCGGGTCCCTACCGCCTCTTTGACACGGGGGACCTCCTCCTCAACACCGCCGGAGCCTTGCTTGGCGCCCTCCTGGCATCCCGCCTTGCCGGTCGGGGCCGCCTGCCGGACCTGGACAGCCTCACGGGGCCTCAGGGTCCCTGGATCGGGCCGGTCAGGAAAGCCCTGGGCCTCCTGGGGGACCTCCTGGTCTTCGGGACCCTTGTCGTGGTCCTGGCCGGCTTTTCCGACCTGTTTGGCCTCCGCATCGACCGAGGCCACTCGGTCCTGGCAGCCTCGGTCGCCATCCTCGTGTTCATACTCCTCCCCGCCCTGGACCACGGCCGGGGCCCAGGCAAGCGCCTGACCCTCTGCGCGATAAGCTCCCGACGGCGAGCCGGGCCGGCCCCGGGGGCCATCCTCCTCCGCCAAAGCCTGCTCTGGCTTTATCCGGCCCTCCTCTACCCAGCGACAATCCTCCTGCCCCGGGGCCGGACCCTGGCCCTGGCCAGCGGCGGAGGCTTTGTCCTCTGGCTTGGCCTCATGGCCCTCAACGCCATCCTTTCCGCCTTGAGCCCCGAGGGCCGAGGCCTTGCCGACCGCATCGCCGGCACCGAGGTCAGAAACACCTGGCAGGATTCCAAGCCTAGCTAAGGGCAGGCCGAGAAAACACAATTTCGGTGGCAGGCCCCTTGACTCACTTGGCTTATGTCATTAGTGTATTACTATCCTAATACACTAAAGGAGTCATTCATGCTTGAGTTTCATTCCATGACCTTCGGGTATGGAAAAAAGGTCCTCTTTGATGGCCTAGATCTCAAACTTGAGCCGGGCTCGATCTTTGGCCTCCTCGGACTCAACGGGGCAGGCAAGACCAGCCTTCTCAAGCTCGCCGCCGGGGCCCTCCGCCCCCAGGGAGGCAGCATCAGCTGCTTTGGACGGAACCCCGGGGAACGCGGCGCCGCGGGCCTGGCCGACCTCGTCTTTGTGCCCGAGGACCCTTGGGTGCCGGCCCTCACGCAAAAATCCTGGCTAAAGCGCTACGCCGCCTTTAGGCCGGGTTTCGATACCGCCTATTTCGAGCGCCTGGCCGAAGACCTGGCCCTGGACCGGGACAAGGTCCTGACCAAGTACAGCTACGGCCAGCGCAAGAAATTCGCCCTGGCCGCCGCCCTGGCCTCGGGAGCCCGGACCCTCCTCCTGGACGAGCCCACCAACGGCCTCGACATACCCTCCAAGGCCCAACTCCGGCGCATCCTGGCCGAGGCCGCCGATCCCGCAAAGGTCGTCGTGGTCTCCACCCACCAGGTCAGGGACCTCGAGCACCTGATAGACCCAATTGTGATTGTCCACGGTGGCAGGATCCTCTTTAGCCTCTCCGGGGAGGAGCTCTCCCAGAGGCTCTCCACGGTCCACCTCTCCGGCCTCGAGGGCCAAGAGGTCGTCTACGCGGAGAAGGACGCCCTGGGCTGGTCGGCCCTCCTCCTCCGCGGGCCCGGCCAGGCCGGGGACGAGGTCGCGGCCGGCCCCGACCTCGAGCTGGTCTTTGACGCCGCCATAGCCGCCCCGGACCGCCTGGCCGCCGCCCTCGCGGGCTCAGCCCTGCCGGCCTACATCCCGGAAAACCACCTGATCGCCAAGGAGGCAGCGAAATGAAAGCCACGACCCTAGACAGCAAGTTCAGCCTCCAGCGGGGCGGCCAGCTCCTCTCCAACCGCGTCATAGAGGACGCGACCGTCCTTGGGATGGGCCTGGGGGTTGTGGTGGCCCTCAACCTGCTCGGCTATATCTTCGCCAAGTCCTTCTGGTTTAACCATGCCCCGGCCACCTGGTCGATGGCCATCCTGCTCTCCGGCCTCATCCTCTGCGGCCAGGCCTTCAAGGCCATGCACGATGGGCGCTCCGGGACCGATTGGCTCCTCCTCCCGGCAAGCCCCCTCGAGAAGTACCTCGCGGCCCTGGTGGAGTACGTCGTGCTTTTCCCCCTCGCCGCCTCCGCGGTGGCCACGGGGCTCTCGGCCCTCTTCTACCTGGTCGAGACCGCGACCGGCGGCCGGGGGGGCGTGATCTGGACCCCCTGGAGCCTCCAGTCCCTGAAGGCCTGGGGCAGCTATGCCGTCTTTGGCCTGGCCTTCCTCGCGGGCTCGGCCCACTTCCGCAAGGCCGCCCTCCTCAAGAGCCTCGCCGTCCTCGTCCTCTACGGCCTGGGCATCGCGATAGCCCTGAGCCTGGGCGCCTGGCTCCTCTTCAAGACCGGCGGGATGGCCAGCTTCAACGTCCAGGGAGGGATGCTCAGCTTCAATGGCCAGGACATCCCCGAGTCCGCCCAGACCGCCCTCCTCTGGATAGGCCGCCTGGCCTGCGCCGTCATCCTGCCCGCCTTCAGCCTGGGCTATGGCTACCTCAGGGTCTTCGAGAAGGAGGCCCGTGATGCGGTTCAATAACGACAGGGCCATCTTTGCCCAGATAGCCGACCTCCTCGAGGAGGACGTGCTGTCCGGCCGGCTGGGAGAGGGCTCCCGCCTGCCCTCGGCCCGGGAGCTGGGGGCCTCCCTGGAGGTCAACCCCAACACCGCGGCCCGGGCCCTCCAGGCCCTTGCGGACTCGGGCATAGCCCGAGTGGAGCGGGGGATGGGCTATTTCGTGGCCGAGGGGGCGGCCGAGCTCGTCCGGGGGGAGCGCAAGCGGCGCTTCTTTGACGAGGAGCTGCCCCGGGTCTTCCAGCTCATGGGAGAGATCGGCGCCACCTGCGAGGAGATCACCGAGCGTTATGCGCTCTATCAGGAGAAGAAAGGAGCATCGGCATGAGAAACAGCAGCAAGGTCGTCCTGGCTTTTGGCGTGGCAAGCCTCCTCATCGTGGTGGCCGTCCTCGCCGTGATAGCCCTCGCCTAAGGTATTAGTCCGCCTTACTTTCCCGCCGGCCTTCGAACACGAGGGCCGGCGGTTTTTTTGGCGCAAAGGCTAGAAGGAATAGCTGAGGCTGAGCTTCCCTAGGGAATTGTCCTTCCAGGCCCCGTAGGTGGAGTCCGAGGCGCCGAAGAAGCAGTACAGCCCCAACTCAAGCTTAAGCCCATCGGCGAGGGTATAGGAGAACTGGGGGACGATCGTCCCGCCGCCGTCGAATTTGTAGATCCCCGCGGCCTTGAGGCTCGCCCGGCCGCCGCCTTCCCAGGAGACTATGGCCACAAGGCTATGGTCGCTAGTGTCCCCCGCTCCCTGGGGGTCCTTGGCCCAGTCGAGGACATACTCCCCGATCAGCTGGACCTGGCCCAGGCGGAACTCCAGGCCCGTGACTCCCTGGAGGCTCGCTGCGGCGGCCACGGGCTCAAGAAGGCTTGTGTCCCGGAGGGTCTTGTAGCCCCACTCGGTCCGGAGGATCAGGCTGCCCCCGGGGGCAAGGGTGGCGTCGAGAGCCAAGAGGGTAAACGGATCGTAGGAAAGGGTGACAGCGGTCGGAACTGGACCCACATAGGTGACGGTGGTTGTCATCGTGGAACTGCGGCCATGGTAGGCCGTAATACCAAGGTCGAGGCCCTGAAGGACGCCGAGACTGGCCTGCATGCGGCCGCCATAGCCCATATTTGCCCAGGTCATTCCCACTGCATCAGGTCCGGTTGGCGTAATGAAAGAAAGCGGATTTTCCGGCAGCCATCGAGCCGCCGGCAGGCCGGCCGCCACCCAGAAGGGCTGGGCCACGAGGTCGATCGAGAAGGAACTGCCGTTGTAGACCAGCCTTGCCAGGGGCACGGGAATCTTCACGGGATCGACGGGGAGGCTCAGGTCCTTGGGATTGGCCACGTCGCTCGGGGTAAAGACATCGGTGCTGCCCCAGGCCACCACCTGGTTGCCCAAGGAAAGGTCAAAGGGGCCGGCGAAGAGCTTGATCCAGGCCTCGCCGAGCTCCAGGCTGGAGGCCGCCGTGGCCGGATCATAGTCCACCTTGAGCCTGGCCGCGTACTGGGCCGCGGGAGCCTCGGGATCGCCTATCGTGCCGCCTAGTTTTCCGACAAAGGACTGGGGCAGGCCTATGAGCTCGGTCGAGGCCCAGTACCAGCCTAGGCTTGTCGTGAGGCTCCCGTTGAAGTCCTGGGAAGCCGCGGGGATGCCCCCGGCGACAGCCGCAATAAGCATAATCAGCGATAGTCCGCGTCGCATGGCATCCTCCTACTGCTTCAGGAAGCGCTCGGTGAAGTACTGGTCGCCCAGGTCCTCCCCCAGCTTGTACTCGGTAAAGCGGAGCTCCGTGGCCGAGCCCGAGGCCGAGGTCATGACAATCTTCGTGGGCATGGTGTAGCCCTGGACCTTGTCATAGCTGAGGGTCTGGGACTTGGCCAGCTTGCCGGCCTTCCAATACTCGATCTTGACATACCTCCAGGTGGAGGAATCGACCTGGTAGACCAGCTTGTCATAGCCCAGGGGTTTTTTGGGCGTGGCGGCCACGGTATAGAGGCCGCCCTCGAAGCCCGTGACCTCGTAGCTGAAGTCGGCCTCGACAAAGCCATTGATGTCCCGGTTGGTGAAGTCCGAGCCAAAGAAGGCCTGGTCCTGGTCCGAGCTGCCCGAGCCGAGGCGCCTGACCTTGCCCAGGGCGGGGAGCCAGAGGAGGCTCTCCGTGGAGCCATCGGGCTTCTTGAGGTTGAGGAAGCCCGAGCCCTTCACGTCGGCCGGGGAGAGGAATTTCATCACCGTCTTTTCCGTCTCGCCCTTGGTCCCGTCCCCCGTCGTCCAGGTGGTGAGGCTGCGGGTGAGGCTCTGCTTGTTCCTGCTTATGACCATGGTCATCGTGAGCACGGAGGCCTTGGGCTTGGGCGAGGCGTAGACCTTGTCCATCACGGCCTGGCCGGAGAGGCCGGCCTGGGCCTCGAGGCCCGTGGTGGCCAGGGCCGCCAGGGCCAGGGCCAGCATGAGGATGCGCTTGGGGAAACTGCCGTGCTTAGTCATGGGTTGACCTCCATTCTGCTCTTGACCGGATTGCGCAGGAAAACGAGACAGGCCGCCGGGAGGATCGTGAGGGAGGCGATCCCCACGGCAAAGACCGTGAATATCATGAGCTTGCCCAGGGTGGCCACGGGCACAAAGTTGGAGAAGGTGAGAGCCGCAAAGCCCCCGCCGAGGGTAAGGGAGGTGTAGACGATGGACCGGCCCGAGGTGGCCACGGCCTCCTCGATGGCCCGCTCGGGCGGGAGCCCCTTCCGGCGGTCCTCCATGTACCGCACCGTCAGGTGTATCGCGTAGTCGCCGACCCCTATGGCCAGGGCCCCCATCAGGGCCGAGGCCATGTTGAAGGTCAGGCCAAAGAGGCCCTGGACCCCGTACTGGAGGACGATGGTAAAGAAGAGCACAATTATGGTGACTAAGGCGGCGCGGACGCTCCGCACAAGGCTGTCGATCATGAGGACGAGGAGGATCGCCAGGCTGAGGCTTATCGTGAAGTCCTTAAGGACGATCTCCTCGAGCATGGACTCGATAAAGGCGTCCCCGGTGAATTCCACCTTGGCCCGGTCGCCCAGGCTCGCCTTGGCGAGGTCTCCGAGCCTCGAGATTATCTCCTTGGTCTCCCTCGTGGAGACCCGGGCCACGAGGATGGTGACGAGGCCCTGGGTGTAGTCGAGGTTGACCTCTGAGCCCACCTCCTCGGCCGAGCCCGAGGACTGGTAGACCAGGAGCTCCTGGGCCACGAGCTCCCGGGTGGCCGGCATCCCGGCCTCGCCTGAGAGGGTCTCGTGGAGGCTGCGCACCGTAGAGGCCAGGGACTGGACGGGGCCGACCTTGGGTATCGACCTTGCCTGCTCCTGGAAGCTGAGAAGCCCCTTGAGGAGCTCGGGATCCTGCATGTCCCCGGTCACGACCATGCTCACGGTGGTGGAGCCCCCAAAGGCCTTCTCGACGGCGAGCATGCCCCGGACGGCGGCGGAGTCCTTGGGGAAGTAGGCGATCACCGAGGAGTCGGGGACGATCCGGAAAATGCCCACGAGGGAGAGGAGGACGAGGATGACGCCCGTGGCGAGGACGGGCTTCGGGCGCTTGCCGATCCAGGCCCCCAGGGCGCGGAGGCGGGCGCTGGTGCCGCCCTCCCTCTCGACCTTCTGGCGCAGCCTGGGCGCGGGGAGGAGGGTGAGCATGGCCGGCAGGAGGACGAGGGAGGCCAGCATGCAGGCGATGATGCCCACGGCGGTGAGGAGGCCCATGCCGCGGATCATGTCCACCTCGGAGAGGAGGAAGGTGAGCATCGAGGCCGTGATCGCGAGGCCCGAGACAAAGACCCCAAGGCCCGTCTTGCCCAGCATGGTTCTTATGGCCTTGTCCTTGGCCTCTCCCCGGGAGATCTCCAGGAAATACCGGCCCAGGAGGTGGAGGGAAAAGGACGAGCCCACGGCGAGGATGGCTATGGGCGCGATGGCCATCAGGGCCAGGAAGGTGACGCCTGCCCAGCCTAGGATGCCCATGCTCCACAGAAGGCCCACGAGGAGCTGGGCGAGGGGCACGAGGATCCCCAGGGGGGAGCGGAAATTGAGGACGAGGAAGGCGAGGATCACGAGGAGGGCAAGGACGGCCATGAGGGGGATGCCGCCCATGATCCTCATAATCTCCTCGGAGAGGACGGGCTCCCCCGTGGCCTCGTAGCTGCCCTTCCAGTGCTCGCGGATCACCTTGTCGATCACAAGGCTGATGGTTTCCATCTTCACTGAAGGGTCGATCTGGATGATGAGGTTGGTCGAAGTCCCGTCCTTGGCCGCAAGGAGGCCATCCCTCATCGCGTAGTTGCCGGACAGGTAGGCCTTCATCCCAGCCACGTCCTCGGGGCTCGGGTTGTCGACGGACACGAGGTCCTCGGTGAGGAGGAAGCTCCCCTCCTCGCGCATCCTGGGGGCGTTGGCCAGGGAGACCACCCGGGTGATCCCCTCAAGGCCCTCGAGGGCCGAGCTCAGGGACCTCAACTCCTTGAGCCGCTCCGGGGCAAAGACATCGGGGGCAAAGAGGACGACGATCTCGCTCTTGCCCGTGCCAAAGGTGTCCCTGACCTGGCGGCTCGAAACCATGAGGGGGTTGTCCTTGGGAAAGAAGGACTCCGTCGAGTAGTCGATCTTCGTGCGGAGGGCACCCACGGTCGCAACGGCGCTCACGAGGATAAAGAAAGCGACAACCCACCAGCTGCGCTTTAAGAGGGCTTCCATAAAACGGTTCACGCCATGCCTCCTGCTGACTTGGGAAACGGGGAATCGGAAAGGCTGGCGCGGGGCTTCCCCCCTAGGCGCTCGTGGACCAGGTCCTTGGCGAGCCTGCCTTGGCTGGCCAGGAGTTGGGCGAGGAGGGGGGAGTCGGCGCCGAGGAGATGCTCGATCAGGGGGGCGGCCACCGCCGGAAAGTAGAGGAGGGAATACAGGCTGCCCATGAGCTCGACGAGGCCGGCCAGCCTGGGGCCCTCCCCGGGCCCAGCCCCGTCAGCTTCCGGCTGGAGGAGAGTGAGGGAGGGCAGGAATTCGCCCAAGAGGCCCTGGACAAGGAGGGGATTGCGGGACATCTCCGCGATGATAAAGAGGGGCAGGCGGGGCGCCCGGGCCAAGAAGGCTAGCTGGGAGTCGATCCACTCCAGAAGCCTCTCCTCCAGGGGCCTTTCCTCCAGGGGCCCCTCCCTCCAGATGGTGGCCAGGGACTCCGAAAGCTCGGCCAGCTCCTCCCGGAAGATCAGGAGGAAGAGCTTGTCCTTGCCCTCGAAGTAGTAATGGAGGAGGGCCTTGTTGACCCCCGAGGCGTCGGCGATCGCCTGCATCGTCGTGCCGTCATAGCCCTTGTCGAGAAAAAGGAGCTTGGCGGCCTCCTTGATCCTCTTCGAGCTGCGCTCGTTCTGAGCCTCGGTTTCCATTTTTTAACCATATGGTTAATTTAAATGAATGTCAATTCGTTTATGGGGAAATTAAGAGAAATAGCGGGCCCCTCAGCAAGCCTGGAAGCGCTCCAGGAGCTCGGGAGCGGCCGGCCTGCCATCCTTCGGCGTGAACTCCCCGGATTCCTTGTTGAAATCGTAGTCCTTGCCCCACTCGCGGTAGTTGCGGATAACCTCGACGAGGGAAGCGCCTACATAGCGGGCCTCCTCGTCCGTCATGGTCGGGTGGACGGAGACGCGGACCCAGCCGGGCTTCTCCGAGAGGTCGCCGGAGTCGATGAGATCGGTGATCCGCTCGGAGGTCGTCTTCCGGATGTTGAAGAGGATGTGGCCATAGGTGCCCGCGCAGGAGCAGCCGCCCCTCGTCTGGACGCCAAAGCGGTCGTTCAGGAGCCTGACGATGAGGTTGTGGTGCTCGCCGGGCGCGTAGAGCGAGAGGATGCCGAGCCTCTCCATGTTGTTGCCCTCGAGCAGCATGATCGAGGGCTCCTTGGCAAGCTCCTCCTGGAGGATGTGGACGAGCTCCTCCTCCCGGGCGCGGATGTTCTCGACCCCCATGGCCTCCTTGACCTTGATGGCCAGGGCCGCGCGGATGGCCTGGAGGAAGCCCGGCGTGCCTCCATCCTCCCTCGCCTCGATCTCGTCGACATAGCGGTGGGTGCCAAAGGGGGTGGTCCACTTGACCGTGCCTCCGCCCGGCTGGTCCGGGATCTCCAGCTTGTAGAGGGAATTCGAGAGGACGAGGATGCCCGCCGCGCTGGGGCCTCCCAGGAATTTGTGGGGGGAGAAGGTGATGGCGTCCAGCCTCTCCTCGGGACTGCCGTGAGGATGCATGTCGATGTCGATGTAGGGCGCGGCGGCGGCGAAGTCGATGAAGGCGAGGCCGCCGTAGCGGTGCATGAGGGCGGCCATCTTGTGGTATGGCGTGAGGAGGCCGGTGACATTGGAGCCGGCCGTAAAGGAGCCGATGAGAAGGGGACGGTCCTGGTTTTCGCGGAGGATGCGCTCCTGCCACTCGAGGTCGGGCAGGCCCGTCGCCTCGTCCCTCGGGACGATGCGCACGTCGACCTCGCACTCCTCCCAGGTGATCTGGTTCGAATGGTGCTCCATGTGGGTGACGAGGACGAGGGGGCGCTTGCCCTCGCGGCAGCTGCGCGGGCAGCCCTCGGGCATCCGGAGCCCGAGGATGCGCTGGAGCTTGTTTATGGCTGCGGTCATGCCAAAGCCGGCGAAGATGAGGGAATCCTCGGAGGAGGCGCCGACATGCGCCTTGATGATGTCCCGGCTCATGTGGTAGGCGCGGGTCATGGCCACGCCGGTGTAGGTGGTCTCCGTATGGGTGTTCGCGACCAGGGGGTCCACCTCGCGCCGCAGGAAGTCCTCGATGGGGGCGTAGAGCCTGCCCGAGGCCGTCCAGTCTGCATAGACAATGGGCGCCTCGCGGCCGTCGGCAAGGGGCATTTTAGCGTCGATGCCGATGATCTTTTCACGGAAAGGCCGGAAATACGACTCAAGACTCATGCCCTCGATCCTCCCTTAGGCGGCGGCTGGCTTTTTTTCTATGTATCATAGGGTCCACCGGTTCCGGGCCTTGCGGCGCGACCGCAGGCCCGGCGGACCGGGAGCCCGCCGCCCCCACCGTTTCGGGGGAGGCGGCGGCGCGCGCTAGGCGCTATTTCTTGAGCTTTGCCTGGAACGAGGAGAAGAGCTGGTCGAGGGCGCTGGTGTAGCTCTTGTAGTTGGCGCCGACAATGCCCTTGTCATCCTTGTAGTCGGGCTGGATGTCCTTCCAGGTGTACATGAGCTCGACCTGGCCAAGGATGGGCTTCGGGTTGCCCGAGGCGTCCTTCCAGTCCTTGTTGTACACGAAGACATAGGGGACCTGGAGCTTGTTGGCGGTCACGGTCTTCCCGGCGGCGTCGGTGTAGGAGATATTGGACTTGTCCGGGGTGTATTCCGTCACAATACCGGGGAAGTACTGGTTCACGAGGTCGACATAGAGGTTGGCATACGCATTCTTCGAGTCGCGGATCTGGAAGGTATTGGAGTCCAGCTTCGTGTCAAAGGTGTAGACCGTGTCGATCTTGTACTTCTTCGCGTACTGGTTGACGAGCTTGATGACCGCCTGGGTGTTGCCGCACCAGGGTCCGCCGAACATAAAGACGTAGCTGCCCGGGCTCTCGAGGATCTTCGTGAGCTGGATGTAGGAGACGGTCTGGAGGACCCAGGGCTTGTCCTTCTCGCCTAGGATCGTCGTCCCGGCGCGCTTGTTGAAGGCCGTCGAGTAGTAGGTGAAGTCATCGAAGTAATTGAGCTTGGTGGCCTTGCTCTTGCCGCCGACCTTCGTGGAGACGAGGTCGAAGAGAGGACGGATCTCCTTCTTGTAGGCCTCGATCTTGGTCGGGTCATCCTTGCCGTCGGTCTGGAAATCCTTCTCCCAGACGAGCATCTTCTCGAAGGAGGCGATGATCGGCGCGCTCTGACCCTTGGCATCCTTCGCGTTCCGGTTGTAGAGGAAGAGGAAGGGAACCTGGAGCTTGTTGGCGACGACGGTCTTTCCATCCTTGTCGACATAGCTCACGTTGTTCGCGGCCTTGTCATAGATGGTGACGATGTTGGGCAGGTACTTGTTCACGGCATCGACGTAGAGGTTGGCGTAGGGGTTCTTGGTGTCCCGGACATGGAGGGCCTTCCCGTCGAGCTTCCAGTCGAAATTGTAGATCGTCTTGACGCCGTATTCCTTGGCCACGTCATTGATCTGGGAGATCACGGCCTGGGTATTGCCGCACCAGGAGCCGCCGAACAGGATCATGTAGGTGCCGTCGGTCTCGAAGAGAGTCAGGAGCTGGTTGTAGGAGACGGTCCTAAAGACGGGATTGGGGTCGGTTAGGTGGGGGAAATTCGCGCTGGAAAAGAACTGATAGGTCGAGTTGATGCCCTTGCCCTGGGCCTGCGCGGCCATGCCGAGCGCAAGCAAGGCCAGGACCACCAAGATCCGGAGTCCGCCGATCGTCTTCTTCCGTGTTCTCATGCTTTTGCCTCCCTAGTATCCAGTACGCGCCGAGATGTTTTTATGGGAACCGCCGAGGTTCCTCATGGACACGATGATCCGCTTGACTCCGCGGGGGGAAGGGCCGCCGGAAGGCTGGCGGAGGATGAATCCGACCCGGATTCGGGAACGACGACGCCGCCTATCACGAGGCCGCCGCCTGAGGGCGCCGCCACCGAGGCATTGACGCCGCCTGAGGCCAGGAATTCGCCATGCTGGTATTTGACCATGGCGCCGAGCCCGGCGCCGACGAGGAGCAGCACGAGGGCCAGGGCAAAGGTGTTCTTGTTCATATCGACATCCTCCTGTAGCCTCCGCATCCGGCAGGGCCGGGCGGGGCGGAAATGAAAATGGAAGCAATAAGCCTATTTGGCCACGTTGCCCGCTACATTGAGCGCGTCCCAGGTGCGCGCGAAGGGCGGGGCATAGCAGAGGTCGAGCAAGCCAAGCCGGTCCACGGAAAGGCCGCCGGCGATCGCCGCGGCCAGGACATCGGCCCGCAGCACGGCGCCCTGGCCGCCCACGACCTGGCCCCCGAGCAGCCGTCTCGAGGCCGGATCATAGACAAGCTTGATCGCGATATCGGACTGGCCTGGCCAGTAGTTCGCGTGGTCCTTGTCCTTGATAAAGGCCGTCTTGCAGGCTATGCCCTTCCGGGCCGCGTCAGTCTCGGAAAGGCCGGTCCTCCCGGCCTCGAGGCCAAGGACCTTGATGCAGGCCGAGCCGAGACTGCCGGGATAATGGCTCCCAAGGCCGGCCAGGTTGTCGCCCACGACCCGCCCGAGCTTGTTCGCGCCCGTCGCGAGGGGCGTGTACGCGGGAGCGCCGTCGAGGAGGGAGGGCACCGTCGCGCAGTCCCCCGCCGCGTAGACATCCGGCAGGTTGGTCCGGCCTTGGCCGTCCACGACGATGGCGCCGTTGGGGAGCATCCCCAGGCCGGAGCCGGCGAGGAAGGCCGTGGCGGGCCGGAAGCCGACCGCGACGACCGCGAGATCGGCGGGATAGCGCCCCTTGTCCGTGACGACCGTGCGCAGCTCCCCGGCCTCGCCCTCGAGGGCGGTCACCCGCTCCCCGACGCGGAGATTGACCCCCCGATCCACGAGCTCCTGCTCGAGCAGGGCGGTGATCTCCGGATCGAAGGCGTCCACCAGGACCCGGGCGTCGAGCTGGATGAGGGAGACCTCCTTGCCAAGATGGACACAGGCCTCGACAAACTCCATGCCTATGAAGCCCGCGCCTATCACGACCACGCGCCGGCAGTCCGGCCGCGCCAGCCCGGCCCGGACAGCCTCGCCGTCCTCGAGCCGCGTGAGCGTGTGCACCTTGCCCAGGCCGATGCCCGGAAAGGGCGGAAGCGCCGGCCTCGCGCCCGTCGCCACCATGAGGCGATCGTAGCCTTCCAGGGTCTCGACGCCGCTGTCGAGGTTTCGGACGCGGACCGTCTTCGAGGCCGCGTCGAGGGACAGGGCCTCGTGCCGGAGCCGGACATCGATGCCCGCCTCCCGGTGCTGGGCCGCGCTCCGCGCGATCATGTAGCCCGGATCGTCGAACCAGCGGCCCACATAGTAGGGGAGGCCGCATGCGCCGAAGGAGACGACATCGGTCCTCTCGAAGACCACGATCTCGGCGTCCTTGTCCGCCCGGCGGGCGCGGGCGGCCGCGCTCATCCCGGCGGCGACCCCGCCCAGTATGACAATCCTCATCACTGGGCCTGAGACTCGGCGATCTCGATGTTCCTGTCGTTGTAGACCTTCATGTCCACGTCCCCCATGACCCGGGCCGTCACGGCGCCCGCGACAAAGGCGTCGGACACGTTGAGCGCCGTCCTTCCCATGTCGATGAGGGGCTCGATGGAGATGAGGATGCCGGCGAGGGCGACCGGCAGGTTGAGGGTCGAGAGCACGATGAGGGCCGCGAAGGTCGCGCCGCCGCCCACGCCGGCCACGCCGAAGGAGGAGACGGCGGTGACAAGGGCGACCGTGAGGAGGAAGGTGACATTGAAGGGATCGATGCCGACAGAGGGCGCGATCATGACGGCGAGCATGGCCGGGTAGATGCCGGCGCAGCCATTCTGCCCGATGGCGGTGCCGAAGGTCGCGGAGAAATTGGCGATGGCCCCGGAGATGCCCATCTTCTTGGTCTGGGCCTCGACGGTGAGGGGGATGGTGCCCATGCTCGTCCTCGACATGAACGCGAAGGTGAGGACGGGCCATACCTTTTTCGTGTAGATCCAGGGATTGTAGTTGAAGGCGGAGAGGATGAGGAGGTGGATGATGAACATGACGATGATGGCCGTATAGGAGGCCAGGATGAACTTGAGGAGGTTGATGATGGCCCCGTAGTCGGTCGAGGCGAGGGTCGAGGACATGATGGCGAGCACGCCGAAGGGAGTGAACTTGATGATCATGCCAACGAGGCGCATGGTGACCGCATAGGCGGCGTCGACGAGCTTCTGGATGAGCTCGGCCTCGGCCTGGTACTTCTTCCTGATGCCCAGGGCGGCAAGGCCCACAAAGGCGGAGAAAATGACCACCGCGAGGGTGGAGGTCGACCGCGCCCCCGTCATGTCGAGGAAGGGGTTCGTGGGGATAAACTCGAGGATCTTGCTCGGGAGGGAAGTCGTAGCCTGGCTGGCCTTGCTCTCCAGGGTGAGGGCGCGGCTCAGCTCGGCCTGGCCCTGGGTTATCTCCCGGGCGTCAAGGCCCCAGGCCAGGGCGGAGACCTCGCCCACGACGGCCGCGATGCCCGCGGTGAGGACAAGGACGAGGATGACGGACAGGCTCATCTTGCCCAGGTTTTTCGCGTCCTTGAGCTTGAGGATGGCCGAGACTATCGAGACCATGACCAGGGGGATGATGATCATGCGGAGGAAGGCGACATAGCCGTTGCCCACAAGGCCGAACCAGGGCAGGGTCCCGTGCAGGACTTCCTTGTTGCGGCCGAAGACGAGCTGGAGGACCAGGCCGAGCACGACGCCAAGCCCGAGGGAGGTCAGGACCCGCTTGGCGAAGCTCACCCTCCGGGCCTGCATCACGCCAAGGACGACCATGCATCCGACCAGGACCACGATGTTCAGAATTGTGAAGATCAAGCTCATTGCTGCTATCCTCCGGACGAGGTCCCCGGGATCGGGGCCTTAATGGCCGTCAGGATAAACCCTCATTGAACGGAAGTCAACTAATTTTTTATTTTTCAAATTTTGTTGATAACAGTTAGCGAGTTGGCCGATCTCCCTCTACAGCTCCGAGCAGTCACCGCCCCGGATGCACCGGAGATGGCTATAGATGGTGTGTCGAGACACCCCCATTTCCCTCGCCACGATCTCCACGGCGCCTTTGATGCTGAAGATGTTCTTCTGCTCCAGGGCCTGGATCAGGAGCTTGTTCTTTTCGGAGGCCGAGATGCCCTTGAGCAGGGCTATGCCCGCGAGCTCCGACTCGAGGGTCTTCTGGATCAAGTCCTTGGCGGCCAGGGGGTAGACTTCCCGGGCCAAGGCCGGAGAGGCGGCGCTTCCGGCGCCGCGGCTCGCGTCGATCGAAAGGAAGCTGGAAAAATCGATCATGCTCACGGTCAGGTCGAAGTTGACGCAGAAAAAGCCGATGGGGTTTCCATCGGGATTCCGCAAGAGCATGAGGACCGACCGCATTGTCTTGCCGAGATCCGTGGTGGAAAAGTACGGACCGATCACGTCCTTCCGGCTTTCGAAGGCCTCGGCCAGGATCTCGAGGCCCTTGTTCGTGATGGGCGCCCCGACCTTTCGCCCCGTGAGCTCTCCATTCCCGATGAGGATGATCGAGCGGGAGAGGTCGGCGAGGGAGTGGAGAACCACCTCGCAATGCGTGCCGAACATGCGCGCGATGCCTTCCACCAGGGGCGCGAGGGTGCGCATGGCTTCCTCGTCCGCTTCGGTCACCCGGTAGTTCGCGAGGTATTCATCGAGTTTCGAGGGCAGATTGATGCCTGATTCACCCATGGGCGGCATACTAGCAGGAAAGGGAACGAGAAAAAAGCCCGGCCCATACCGGATAGTAGTTGATCGAGCTGGTCAGCAATCTCAGGCACACATCGTGCGTGTAGGCGTATATAAAGGAAGGAAGAAAGCGCCAAGAGCTCCAGGTCTTGGTTATTGTCGTAGGGCCGCCACATCCTGGGCCACGAGGATGGCCAGGGAGTCCAGGAAGTCCCGGTCCTCCTCGGTAAAGGCGTCCTTGGTGTGGGAGTCGATGTCGATCTCCCCCACGACCTCCCCTGCCCCCCGGCCCTTGTCATAGTCAAAGCCGCCGGGAGCGAAGACGGGGACGACAATCTCGCTCTTGACCTTGAGGCTGCAGGCCAGGTAGTTGTCCGCCGCCGAGACATCGGGGACGAGGAAGACTTCCTTGGTCGCCGCGGCCTGGCCGCAGATGCCCTTGCCAAAGGCGATGCGGGTATGCTCGGTGGGCTCCCCGGCAAAGGGCCCGAGGAAGAGCTCAGGCTTTCCCGCCTCGGCGACATAGAAGCCAAACCAGTCATAGTGGGGGATTTTAGCCTTGAGGAGGTCGCAGAGGGCCTGGAGTCTCTGGGCCGGGGAGCCTGGGCCGGAAACCAGGGCCTCGGCCTCACCAAAAATCGCTGCATAGTCCATAAAAAGCCCTGCCTCCTTGACCGCCAGCATCGGCGGGGCCAGTATTATATGCGCAGCTATTGTGGCTAGTCACGGAAATTCGGCCACTTGATACTTTTCAGCCTTTTCTCTATACTGCAAAAGGTACGGAAGTTTTTCTACAATAAAGGGAAAAACCGTAGCATTTTCTAGGGAAATCCAGTGTCCGGGACTTCCCGGCACCCCTGCACAACACCAGATCGGCATCATTTCTGATACTCGTCACTGTCCCAAGGTAGTGGCGGAAATAGTGCAAGGGGAGCCGGCCAAGGTGCCGAACTCAATCCATGATGTGAGAGGTAGATAATCGACATGGCCTTCGACATTCATAAGATGCGCAATATCGGCATCAGCGCCCACATTGACTCCGGCAAGACGACGCTCTCCGAGCGCATCCTCTTTTATTGCAACAAGATCCACGCGATCCACGAGGTCAAGGGCAAGGATGGCGCCGGCGCCACCATGGACTCCATGGACCTCGAGCGCGAGCGCGGGATCACCATCCAGTCGGCGGCCACCAACGTCCAGTGGAAAGACTACGACATCAATCTGATAGATACCCCCGGCCACGTCGACTTCACCATCGAGGTCGAGCGTTCCCTCCGCGTCCTCGACGGGGCCATCCTCGTCCTCTGCGCGGTGGCCGGCGTCCAGTCCCAGTCGATCACCGTCGACCGCCAGCTCAAGCGCTACCACGTCCCCCGGATCGCCTTTATCAACAAGTGCGACCGCACGGGCGCCAACCCCTTCAGGGTCAAGGTCCAGCTCGCCGAGAAGCTCGGCCTCAACTCCGTCTTCCTCACCCTCCCCATCGGCCTTGAGGACAAGCTCGAGGGCATCATCGACCTCGTCCAGATGAAGGCCGTCTACTTTGACGGCGACGCCGGCACGGAGCTCCGCTACGCCGAGATCCCCCAGCACCTCCTGGCCGACGCCGAGAAGTACCGGGAGGAGCTCATCGACTCCGCCTCCATGTTCTCCGACGAGCTCGCCGAGGCCTACCTCGAGGGCAATGTCACCAACGAGATGATCATGGCCGCCGTCCGCGCCGGCACCGTCGCCGAGCAGCTCGTCCCCGTCTTTGTGGGCTCGGCCTACAAGAACAAGGGCGTCCAGGTCCTCCTCGACGGCGTCGCCGCCTATCTCCCCGACCCCACCGAGGTCAAGAACATCGCCCTCGACCTGGACAAGGACGAGGAGGAGAAGATCCTCAGCGCCGATGGCGTGGCCCCCACGGTCGCCCTGGCCTTCAAGCTCGATGACGGCCAGTACGGCCAGCTCACCTATGTGCGCATCTACCAGGGCTCGCTCAAGAAGGGCGACGAGCTCCTCAACACCCGGGCGCGCAAGCGCTTCAAGGTGGGCCGCCTCGTGCGCATGCACGCCGCGACCATGGAAGACATCACCGAGGGCTTCCCCGGGGACATCGTGGCCCTCTTTGGCATCGAGTGCGCCTCGGGCGACACCTTCTGCTCCCCCAGCCTCAACTACGCCATGACCTCGATGTACGTGCCCGAGCCCGTCATCTCCCTCTCCGTCACGCCCAAGGACAAGAAGTCCTCGGACCAGCTCGGCAAGGCCCTCAACCGCTTCACCAAGGAAGACCCGACCTTCCAGACCTTTGTCGACCCCGAGTCCAACGAGACCATCATCAAGGGCATGGGCGAGCTCCACCTTGAGGTCTACATCGAGCGCATGAAGCGCGAGTACAAGTGCGAGGTCGAGACCGGCATGCCCCAGGTCGCCTACCGCGAGGCGATCACCCAGAGGGCGGATTTCGCCTACACCCACAAGAAGCAGACCGGCGGCTCCGGCCAGTACGGAAAGGTCGCCGGCTACATCGAGCCCTGCGAAGACAAGAACTTCGACTTTGTGGACATGATCAAGGGCGCGGCCATCCCCAACGAGTACATCCCGAGCTGCGAGAAGGGCTTCAAGGCAGCCATCCAAAAGGGCACCCTCCTCGGCTTCCCGATCGTCAACACCCGTTGCGTGATCAACGACGGCGGCTCCCACCCTGTCGACTCCTCGGACATAGCCTTCCAGCTGGCCGCCATCGGCGCCTTCCGGGAGGCCTATGAGAAGGCCAAGCCCGTCATCCTCGAGCCCATCATGAAGGTCTCCGTCGAGGGCCCGACCGAGTTCCAGGGCAACTTCTTCGCCTCCGTGAACCAGCGCCGGGGCATCATCATCGCGTCCACCGAGGACGGCGCCTTCTGCCGGGTCGAGGCCGAGGTCCCCCTCTCCGAGATGTTCGGCTACTCCACGGCGATCCGCTCCCTCTCCCAGGGCAAGGCCGAGTTCACCATGGAGTTCCTGAAGTACGGCAAGGTCCCGACCAACGTCTCCGAGCAGCTCCGCAAGGAATACCTGGAGAAGAAGAAAGCCGAGCAGGGCCGCTAAGAAGCTAATAGAATCTGCCACAGAGGCACAGAGAGAGAAACGCCGAGAGCGCAAGCCATTATGATATGGGAGTGATTGGGAATCCTCAATAAGGATTGTCTTAATCCTTGGGATTCCCTCTTGTTGACAATCAGGCCTCTTTCTCTGTGACTCTGTGGCCACTGCCAGTAATGATCGATTTCTCCCCTTTTTAATTGTTGCCCGGTTTGGGACTACGCATTATACTGAGGGCAGGATAGTTGGAGGCGGCACGGCTGCAGCCCTATCGGCATGGCAGGCCAGCCCTCTTCGACTATGCACGCACGTGCCATCAAAAGGAGTACCCATGCTGAAA
>JAKPBN010000223.1 GCA_029778945.1 Spirochaetota bacterium | reverse complement strand
GGAGACCCTCCGCTGGAATCTCATGACCCGGCTCCGACCTTGGGCCTTATGAGGAGGACGAGCTCGCTCACCTGGTACTCCAGGCTGATGAGGATGCGGTCGACCTTGCCCACAAACCAGTTATGGAAAACCACCGCGGGGACGGCGACGACAATGCCCGCCACGGTAGTGATCAGGGCCTCGGAGATGCCCTTGGCCAGGAAGGTGGGATCCGTGACGGCCCCAAAGGTTCCCAGGACGCCAAAGGCCTTCATCGTGCCCGTGACCGTCCCAAGGAGTCCCAGGAGGGGGCTGATATGGGAGATGGTATCCAGGGCGGAGATGTTCTTCTCCAGCCGGGGAATCTCCTGGTTCATGGCATCCTTCATGATCTCCCGAAGGACATCCGGACCCTCGCCCCGGTGCTCTATGCCGGCCCGCAGGATGGCGCCAAGGGGGGAAAGGTTGTTGTCACAGATCGAAAGGGCCTCGTCAAAATGCTCTTTTTCCAGGGAAGCCCGGATACGCTCAAAGAGCTTGCCTTCGTCGCTCTTGACCTTGCGGAAAAAGAGAACTCTTTCCACGACTATCGCGATGCCCGCAAGAGAGATCGCGATGATCAGCCAGAGCACGGGGCCGCCGTTGACAAAAAGGGTGAGCATTCAAACCTCCACTAAGCGATTAGCCAGTCCTCCCAGTATACCCTCCTATCCGGAAAAGGCCAGCCTTGTCCGGGGCCCTCTTCAGCCCAGGGCTACGTCCAGGAACATCATCACTGAAAAACCCACCATAGCCCCAATGGTGGAGAGGTCATTCTCGTCGCCGGCCTGGGACTCGGGAATAAGCTCCTCGACCACGACATAGATCATGGCTCCCGCCGCGAAGGCCAGGGCATAGGGCAGGAGGGGCTGGACGGCCAGGACCAGAAAGGCTCCAAGGACGCCGGCCACGGGCTCCACAACGCCCGAGAGCTGGCCGTACCAGAAGGCCTTGGCCCTTCCCATGCCTTCCCGCCGCAGGGGGATGGAGACGGCCGCCCCCTCGGGAAAATTCTGCAGGCCTATGCCCAAGGCCAAGGCAAGGGCCGCCCCAAGGGAGGCCGAGGAGGAGTCCAGGGCCAGGGCGCCAAAGGCTACACCCACGGCAAGGCCTTCGGGAATATTGTGGAGGGTGATGGCGAGGACGAGGAGGATGGACCGTTGCCAGCTGGTCTTTATGCCCTCGGCCTTGGTCGTGTCGAGGCCCATATGGAGGTGGGGCAGGATCTTGTCCACGAGGAAGAGAAAGGCCCCTCCGGCAAGGAAACCCACGACGGCCGGCAGCCAGGGCGAGCCTCCACGGGCTTCGGACATCTCGATCGCCGGACTGAGCAAGGACCAGAAGGAGGCGGCGATCATTATCCCCGAGGCAAAGCCCAGCATGGCATTGAGAATTCGACGGTTGATCGTCTTGAAGAAGAAAACCATCCCCGAACCGAGGGCTGTCACGGCCCAGGTAAAAAGGGTTGCTCCGAGGGCAAGAAGGACGG
>JAKPBN010000220.1 GCA_029778945.1 Spirochaetota bacterium | reverse complement strand
CCGTCCTTGAGGGCCCTGACCGCGGCCTGGGCAGCGGGGCCGCAGACGTCGTCCACATAGCCCACCTTCTTGCCCGTGAGCTCGGCCAACTTGCTGGCGTGCTCGGCCAGGGGGATGAGGTTCTGGTAGTCCAGGGTGTCCCCCTGGTGGGCGATCAGGGCCACCCGGGCCCCGTGCCCGAGGAGCCAGGAGAGGCTCGGGACCGTCTTTTCGATGCGGTTCCAGTTGACGATCTTCTTGGTCTTCGGGTCGATGGGCGAGTTGATGTCCGGCCGGAAGACCACGGTCTTCCCGGCCACATCGAAGTCGGCCATCGGCCTCATCCTCAGGCGAGGTCCTTCCATTTGCCCATCCCCAGGTATTTGTTGGTCGTGTCCGTCGCCACGATCCTGTCCTTCTGCATGCCCATGCAGGCCCGGATCCCGTCCATCGTCTCAGGGATCGTCACCGACTCCTGGGGGATGTTGATCGCGAACATGAGGTCCTTGCCGCTCTTGACCACCGAGTCCTCCCAGAGGCCGATCTCGTACATGTCCCCCCGGGGGTTCCCGAGGTCCCGGGCGTAGCGGAAGAAGCTTGAGTTGCCCTGGAAGCCCTCGGCTATGGTGACCACCCGGATGCGGGGGTGCTTCCTGAAGGCGGCCACAGCCTCGGCCACGCTCACGTCCCGCTTGGTGGTCATGACCACGGTGATGATGTGGCCATGGGTCACGGGGGTGTGGACGAGGATGCCCGTGGCCTCGATATGGGGCAGGATGGTCATGAGGTCGAGGGCCTGGTGGCTCGGCGCCTTGTCCATCTGGAGGGCGTTGGTCAGGCCCCGGTGGTAGTCCCCCGGATCGGCCACGCGCCGGATGATCGTGATCGCGACCTTCTCGACCCCAAAGGCCCGGTCCATGCAGTCCACCGACCTGATGAGGCCCGTGGTGTTGCAGGAGGTGAGCTTGAGGAACTGGGCCCCCAGGCCCTTCTCGTAGTTGGCGTAGCCATGGAAGAAGACATCGGCCACGGAATTCTTTTCCCCGCCCTGGAAGATGGCCTTCTTGCCCAGCTTGGCGTAGAGCTCCTTGTTCTTGGCGCCGACTCCAGCGCTGGTGGCGTCGAGCATCACGTCGACCTTTTTCACGAGCTCTTCCATCGTCCCCGAGACGGGAATATGGCAGGCGTCGAGCTCTGCCCTCTTGTCCTCGCTCGCGGTATAGAAGGCATAGGGCATGCCCCTCTCCCTCAGGGCCCGGACCGACAGGGTCGGAGCCACATCGGCCACCCCCACGAGCTCCATGTCCCCCTGAAGGGCCACGCCGTCGGCCAGGCGCTGGCCAATCACCCCATATCCCGCGACCCCGACTTTCACCTTAGCCATATCATCCTCCTCCTATATCCCGGCCTTGTCCTTGATGTACTTCCGGGCCTTGAGCGCGTACTCGAGGGGGTTGGCCTTGGCGGGGTCCTGCTCGGCCTCGACCACCCACCAGCCCTCGTAGCCCGCCTTTTCCAGGCCCTTGAACACGGGCACAAAATCGATGGAGCCGTCCCCGGGGACCGTGAAGGCCCCGGACTTGACGGCGGCGAGGAAGGAGAGCTTTTCCTTTTTTACCCGGGCGACAACCTCCGGCCGCACATCCTTCAAGTGGACATGCCTGATGCGCTTGCCCCACTTGGCGAGAACCGCGAGGTGGTCCTCCCCGGAGAAGACGAGGTGGCCGGTATCGTAGAGGAGATCGAGGAGGCCCGCCTGGGTGCCTTCCATGAGGCGGTCGATCTCCGAGGCGGTCTGGACCCCGGTGCCCATGTGGTGGTGGTAGGTGAGGCTCATGCCCTTTTCCTTGGCCCGCTCGCCCAGGCGGTTGAGGCCGGCGCATAGGCGCTTCCACTCCTCGTCGGTAAAGCTGGGCTTCTTGTCAAAGACCGGCAGGTCCTGGCCCTGGATGGAGTGGCCCTGCTCGGCCGCGCCGATCACCCGGGCGCCTACGGCATGGAGGAAGTCCCGGTGCTTGATGAAGTCCTTCTCGACCTCCTCGTAGGGCTTGGTCGTGAGGAAGGAGGAAAACCAGGCGTTGCAGATTGTGAGGCCGCGCATCGCGAGGGCCTTGTTGAGGACGGCGGGGTCCTTGGGATACTTGTTGCCCACCTCGGAGCCCTCGAAGCCCGCGAGGGCCATCTCGCTCACGCACTGCTCGAAGGGTATCTGGCCGCCGAGCTCGGGGAGGTCGTCGTTGGTCCAGCCGATGGGCGCTATGGCTAGGCGAATCTTCTTATCACTCATACCTGGCTCCTTCAGTATTTCCGGGCCTTGGCCACATTGGCCGCGACCTCGGCGGCGGCCGCGGCCACCTCGGGATTGGATGATATGGCCGCCGTGCCGACCCGCCACCAGGAGTCATAGCCCCCGGTCATGGACTTGGGCAAGACCTTGGCGTCCACGACCACCGGGCCGGGGGCGGCGAGGGCTGCCTTGATCGCGGCCCGGAATTCCTGGGCATTGGCTGCCTGGAGGCCCAGGGCGCCCCAGGACTCGGCGTTCTTGGCAAAGTCCACCTCTAGGGAAGGACCGGCCAATGCGCCCTTGGCGTCCCGGCGCTTCCACTCGTTGCCAAAGTGGGAAATGCCCTGGCTCCCCTGGAGGTTGTCGATGCACTGGAAGCCCGAGTTGTCCAGGACGACCACAATGATCTTCTGGCCCTCCTGGACGGCCGTCAAGAGTTCCGTGTGGAGCATCGTGTAGGCCCCGTCGCCCACCACGGCCACGACGGGCCTCCCGGGCTCGGCCAGCTTGGCCCCCAGGGCGGCGGCCACCTCATAGCCCATGCAGGAAAAACCGTACTCCACATGGTAGGAGTCCGGGGACTTGGATGTCCAGATCCTCTGCATGTCGCTGGGGATCGAGCCCGAGGCGGTGACCACGATGGCATCCGCAGGAAGGAGGCTTTCGTTGAGTTCCACGAGGCAGGCGGCCTGGGAAAGCGGGGCCGTGGGGCCGGAGTGGGCCATGGTGGCCACCTCGGCATCCCAGGCCTTCCTCTCGGCCTCAAGCTCCTTGCCCCAGGCCGAGGCATACTTCCTCGACTCAAGGGCCGCACCCAGGGCGGCGAGCCCGAGTCTCGCGTCGGCGATGAGGGGGGCAGCGTCAAGCTTAAGCGCGTCAAAGGGGGCCACGTTTATGCCCACGAATTTGCAGTCCGGGTTCTGGAAGAGCCACTTGGAGCAGGTCGTGAAGTCTCCCATCCTGGTGCCTATGGCGAGGATGAGGTCGGCCTCCTTGGCCAGGCGGTTCGCCGCCTGAGAGCCCGTGACCCCGATGCCCGACATGTTAAAGGGCGAGGCGGAGTCGACGGCCCCCTTGCCGCCCTGGGTCTCCGCGAAGGGCACGCGGAAGCGGGCGCAGAAGGCCGCGACCTCGTCCCCGGCCCCGGAGTAGCGCACCCCGCCACCGGAGATGATAAAGGGCTTTTTAGCCTTGGCGATTAGCTCGGCGATCCTTGCCACGGCGGCCTCGGCGGGGGGCCGCCGGTCCAGGTGGTGGACCCGCTTGGCCAGGAATTCCACGGGGTAGTCGTAGACCTCGCCCTGGACGTCCTGGGGGAGGGCTATGGTGACCGCCCCGGTCTCGGCGGGGTCGGTGAGGACCCGCATGGCGTTGAGCATGGCGCTCATGAGCTGCTCGGGCCGGGCCACCCGGTCCCAGTACTTGGAGACGGGCTTGAAGGCGTCGTTGGCGGTGATGTTGCAGTCGTGGAACTGCTCCACCTGCTGGAGAACGGGGTCGGGCTGGCGGCAGGCATAGGCGTCCCCGGGCAGCAAGAGGAGGGGCAGGCGATTGGCCGTGGCCGTGCCCGCGGCGGTCACCATGTTGAGCGCGCCGGGCCCGATCGAGGAGGTGATGGCCATGGCCCGCCTGCGGTTATGCTGCTTCGCATAACCTATGCCGATATGGGCCGCCCCCTGCTCGGTCTTGGCCTGGTAGAAGCGCAGGGCCCCAGGCCCGGTGGCTCTGGCGGCGAGCGCCTCGCCCAAGCCCACAACGACGCCGTGGCCAAAGATGCCCACGAGCCCGCCAAAGAAGGCCTCGGTCTTCCCGTCGGCCTCGAGATACTGGTTCTCGAGGAAGCGCAGGAGGGCCTGGCCCACGGTCAATTTCTCGGTCTTCATCATTGGACTCCCTCTCCCGACCTAGGCGACCAGATCGGGGCATTGGGCTCGCTGACCCAGAGGTGCTCGGGGACAAAGATAGGCGTCACATAGCGCCGGCCCTCGAGGTGGCGGATGACCCAGAGGTACCAGATGGCATAGCCCGGGGCCGTCACCTGGGGATGGACCTGGCCCTCCCGGATCAGGATAGTGTCCCGGTGCCGGAGGATATAAGGTGTGTCGCCTATCGCGGTCAGGCCAAAGCCCTTCTCCGGCAGGAAGCGGTAGTGGTAGATCTCAGGCTGGGGATGGTGGTGGGGGGGATAGCTCGACCAGCGGCCGGGCATGCCCACAACCTCGCCGATCACGAGGCTCGAGTCCTTGGCGTTGGAGTCGTCAAAGACCGTCCTCACGATACGGGTGGAGGTCTCCCCCATCGTGCCCTTGCCCCGGGCCTCGCTGCGGCACTCGGAGGCCGGAAAGAAGCGGGGGGCAAAGCGCTTGGGGTTCGCCGTCCTCGTGACGCAGAGCTCGGCGCCCTTGGGGCCGGCGACTACTCGGGCCGGCTCGCCCTCGGGCAGGCTCAGGGTGGCCGGAGACTCGTCAAAGAGGCTCTTCCGGCTGACCTTGGCGGACCCGCCCGTCCAGGAGAGCTCGGCCTCGCCGGCCATAAAGAGGAGGGCCTTCTCGTCCGCGGGCCCCGAGTCCCAGCTTTCGCCGGGGCCTAGGCTGAGGACGCCAAAGTCCATGAGCATGTCGGCCTCGGGGCCCTTTCTCTCGACCAGGGCCTCCCAGCCGGGGCGGAATCCGCCCTCATGACGTTTTTGCATGGCTTATACCAGGGGGATCTCGGAGAGCTTCACCGCGCGACCCTCGACGAGGGACTTCTTGCAGGCCAGGGCCACGAGGAGGTCCTGGAGGCCGTCCTCACCGGTGACGGGGACGGGCTTGTCCTCAGCGACGGCGGCGACAAACTCCCGCATCTCGGCGATAAAGGCCTCCTTGTAGCGCTCGAGGAAGAAGTAGAGGGGCTTGTCCCCGGTGACCCCCGCCTCGGTGGAGAGCCTCACGGTGGAGGGGGTGTCGTTCTCCGCGGCCGCCGAGCCCTTGGAGCCAAAGACCTCGAGGCGCTGGTCGTAGCCGTAGACGGCCTTGCGGGAGTTATCGATGACGGCGAGGGCCCCGTTCTTGAACTTGAGGGTGACAATGGCGGTGTCCACGTCGCCGGCCTTGCCAATGCCCTCGTCCACGAGGACCGAGCCCTGGGCATAGACCTCGACCACCTCGGACCCGGCCTGGTAGCGGGCCATGTCGAGGTCATGGATCATCATGTCCAGGAAGATGCCGCCGGACACGGCGACATAGGAGACGGGCGGGGGGGCCGGGTCCCGGGAGGTGATCTTGATGATCTGGGGATCGCCCACCGCGCCAGAAAGGACCAGTTCCCTCACCCTGCGGAAGTTGTGGTCAAAGCGGCGGTTAAAGCCCACCTGGAGCTTGACCTTGGCCTTGTCCGCCGCGGCCAGGGCAGCCCTGACCTTGGCGACCGTGGTGTCCACGGGCTTTTCGCAGAAGATGTGCTTGCCCGCCTGGGCGGCCTGGACGACAAAGTCCGCGTGGGTGTCCGTGGAGGAGCAGATGATGATGGCCTCTATGTCCTTGTCCGCGAAGAGGACCTTGGGATCCTTGGTCACGGTCTTGACCCCGAGCCCCTTGGCCCAGGCTTCGATAGCCGGGCTGAGGTTGGCGTCGGCGATGGCCACGAGCTTGGCCCCGGGGATAAGGTAGGCGAGATTTTCCGCATGGATCTTGCCGATGCGCCCGGCGCCTATGACTCCGATGTTGACTGCCTTGGACATGGAAACCTCCTGTAGGTACTTATGCTGGTCTTATTGAAGCCTTCTGCAAACGATTTCAGAAGCCAATCCTAACCCGGGAAAGCCATGGGTGTAAAGCTCCGAAATTATCGAAATGCCGAGGATAACTCGCCTGGACCTTGAGGGCCGGCCTTTCCTCCAAGGCTAGTTCTAACCCCCTGGCCCGGGAGACAGGGGGCAGTACCCTTGTGGCACTTTCTGCAAACGTTTTCAGTCTTCATTAATTATCAGCCCCCTGTCGGCTATTGTCAATTCTTATTTGGAGGATCCACTGCCCGGGTGGACGGTCAGGGGGGGCCTCCTCCGAGGATCCAGGCTTGCCTTCTGCCCAAGGCGGGAGCTACAGTAACCCTTAAAAGGTGGCCAGGGATGATGAACATCAAGGACATAGCCAGGCTTGCGGGGGTATCCCCCTCCACCATCTCCCGGGTCGTCAACGGAAAGAAATACGTCAAGCCCGAGCTCAGGGAGCGCATCCTCTCCCTCGTCAAGGAGACGGGCTACGTCCCCAACACCGCCGCCAGGTCCATGGTCCTCATGCGGACCTTCACAGTTGGCATTGTCGTCCCGGACGCCTTCAACATGTTCCAGCGCCAGCTCTTTTCCGCCATCGAGCACCGCCTGGAGGGCTACGGCTACCGCACCAGGCTCTTCCTCGTCAAATCCGAGCCCCTGAGCGAGGGCAAGTGCCTTGCGCGGCTCCGGGCCGAGATGCTCGACGGGGTGATCATGCTCCACGAGGTGGGCGATCCCGCCTTCTATGGGAGCCTGGCCCAGTCCGGCATGCCCGTGGTCACCTGCACCTTTGAGAGGGAGGGCTCGGGCTTTCCCTCCATCCACATCGACGAGGAGGGCGCGGCCCGGGCCGCCACGGGCCATCTCATCAGCCTGGGCCACAAGGCCATCGGCATCCTCGCGGGGGCCCAGTTCACCTTTGGCCGCCAAAGGCGCGCCGGCTGGGAGGCGGCCCTGGCCGCGGCCGGCCTGGGGGCGGACGAGGAGAAGGTTGTGGTGGTGGACGCCTACACCGCCGAGGCCGGGCGGAGGGCCATGGCCACCCTCTTAGGGCGCGGGACCGGCCTGACCGCCCTCTTTGCCGTCACCGACGAGCTCGCGGTAGGCGCCATCAGGGCCCTCTACGAGGTGGGCAAGCGGGTGCCCCAGGACCTGTCGGTGATCGGCTTTGACGACATAGACATCAGCGCCAGCCTCTCCCCCAGCCTCTCCACGGTGCGCCAGCCCATCGCGGACATGGGCTCCGAGGCCGCCGAGGTCATTGTCCGCCTCATCTCCGGGGAAGGCGCGGGCCTGTCGCCGGTGATCCTGCCTTATGCCCTCGTGCCCAGGGAAACCACCGCTCCCAGCAAGACCCAAGCTCTCAGGAGCTGACGCACACCTGGTTGCGCCCCCGGTCCTTGGCCTGATAGAGGGCCTCGTCCGCCCGCTTGAGCAGGGAGTCGAGGTCCTCCCCGGGCTGGGCCAGGGACGCGCAAAGGCCAAAGCTGGCCGAGAGGGCGATCTCGCCCTGGTCGGTGCGCACGGGACTTGAGGCAAGGGCCTCCCGGAGGCGCTCGGCCGTCCGCCGCCCGGCCTCGAGCTCGCACTCCGGGAAGAGGAAGGCGAATTCCTCGCCTCCGTAGCGGCAGACCAGGTCCGTGGATCGCAGGCAGGAGAGAAAGCGCCCGGCCGCCGTCCTCAGGGCCTGGTCCCCCACGGCGTGGCCATAGCGGTCATTGACCAGCTTAAAATGGTCGATGTCCGCGATCCCGACCACAAAGCGGCGGCCGGTGCGGCGGGCCACCTCGATGTCCCTCTGGGCGAGCTCGAAAAAGCTGCGCCGGTTCATGAGGCCCGTCAGGACGTCGGTGGAGGCCAGGTCCCGCAGCCGCGCGAGGAGGGCCGAGAGCTCGGTCACATCCCGGATCACGATGCTTGTGCCGGCGGGCCGGCCCCGGTCGTCCAGGACCGTGGTGGCCTGGAGGCTCAGGTGGCGCTCGCAGGTGGCGCCAGCCCCCTTGTCGTCGCAGGTCCCCCCGCCCAGGTCCAGGTTCGCCACAGGGAGGGGCCGGGCCAGGGGGACGACCGCCTCGGCCGTGCCCTCCCCGGTCTCAAGGAGGCCCTTCAGGGCAAAGGCAAGGGGCGGGGCAAGGGTGAGGGGGGCCCCGGGGCAGAGCTCCCCCAGGCCCAGGAAGTCCCGGGCCGCGGGATTGGCGTCCAGGAGGAGGCCCTTGCGGTCCAGGACAAGGAAGCCATCGTGGAGAGCCTCCAGGGCCTGGTCCCTGGCCTTGGGCACCAGGTCCAGGAAACCTAGGCGGAAGATGGCCCAGGCGAAGAAGAAGCCGGCTATGCCCCCGGAGAAGGGCCCCGAATCCAGGCCATAGGGCCACAGGTCGAGGAGGTGGCCGATAAAGGCCAGCCAGGGGATAAGGCCGGCCAGGGCCACCATGATAGCCTGGTTCCTCCGGATCAGGTTCGGCTCCAGGGCCTCCCGGATCATGATCACGCTCCCCCAGGCGATGCAGACCTGGAGATAGATCGCCCAGAGCCAGTAGAAGGGCCCCTGGTCAAAGGCAAAGACCGCGAAGGGCCCATCGGTCCTGACCCGGGGATGCATATAGAACAGGCTATGGCCGGGGCTGGTAAAGACCAGGGCTATGGTCAGGACGGGGATGACGCTTAGGGCGAGGATCAGGAGGGGGCTCTCGTGGCGATCCCGGGCAAAGCGCCGGGCAAAGAGGACCCAGGTCACAGGGACCCAGGCCACGCCAAGATACTCCAGCCGCAACGCCGCAAAAATGCCCGGAAGGGTGGCGTTGGTCAGCTCCCAGGCATAGCCCAGGGCATAGATGGCCACGGAGAGGATAAAGACGCTGAATTCCCGGGCGCAGCGGACCCTTCGCTGGGCAAAGGCATAGGCGGAGATAAAGAGGGCAAAGGCCGCCACAGCCCCGAGAAGGGCCAGGAGAATGACCGGGGCCGTGGGCGCCATCATGCCTTAATCATAGCCGCGGCGGAGGGCAAAGCCAATCGCCCGCCGCCGCAGCCCCTTAGGGAAGCTTGGCGATCAGGTCAGCGAGGTAGGGCTTCTTGACAAGGTCCTTCTCGAGGCCCTCGGCCCTGGCCTTGTTCACATAGTCCTTGGACTGGAAGGCGTAGGTGTAGTTGGTGTGGACGTCATAGCTCCCCTTCATGAGGGCAAAGGCGTCCTCGGTCATCACGAGCTCCTCGTCCGTGGGGATGACGAAGATCTTGACCTTCGAGCCCGGCGCCGAGATGTCGAGCTCGGCGTTGCGGCACTTCCCAAGCTCGTTCTTCTTCTGGTCGATCACGATCCCGAGCTCCTCGAGGCCGCTCGTGGCGAGCTTGCGGGTGACCGGGCCCATCTCGCCCACACCGGCGGTGAAGATGAGGGCGTCCACATGGCCCAGGGCCGCGTAGTAGGCGCCGATGTACTTCTTGATCCGGTAGGACTCGAGCTCCTGGGCGAGGATGGCGATCTTGTCGCCCTTTTCCGCGGCCTGCTCGATGTCCCGGCGGTCGGCCCACTTGCCCGTGATCCCCAGGACCCCGGACTCCTTGTTGAGCTTCTTCTCCACGTCGAAGGCCGAGAGGCCGGCCTTGCGCATCATGTGGAAGATGATGCCGGGGTCGATGTCCCCGGAGCGGGTGCCCATCACGAGGCCCTCGAGGGGGGTCATGCCCATGGAGGTGTCATAGGAGCAGCCGTTCTTGACGGCGTTGATCGAGGAGCCGTTGCCTATGTGGGCGATGATGAGGTTGGTCTTGAAGGGGTCCTTGCCGAGGAGGACGGCGGCCCGCTTGGCGTTGTAGAGGAAGCTGGTCCCGTGGAAGCCATAGCGGCGGACGGCGTACTTCTCCTCCCACTCCTTGGGCAGGGCGTAGCTGTAGCTCGAGGCGGGCATGGTCTGGTGCCAGGCCGTGTCCATGATGGCGCAGTGGGGGACCGAGGGGAGGACGGCCATGGCCGCCTCGACGCCCATGAGGTTGGCGGGGTTGTGGAGGGGCGCCAGGTCGGTAAGGTCCCGGAAGGTCTCGAGGAACTTGGCGTCGATGAGGCAGGACCGGGCGAAGGTGGCGCCGCCATGGACCATGCGGTGGCCCACGGCCTTGATCACGGACATGTCCCGGATCACCCCGTACTCGGCGTTCACGAGGGTGTTGAGGATCAGCTCGATGGCCACGGTGTGGGTGGGGCACTCGTGCTCGGCGGCGTAGTCGGCCTTGCCCCGGGGCTTGTGGGTGATGGAGGAGCCGCTCTGGGTTACGCGCTCGACGATTCCGGTGGCGAGGATGTCCTTGTTGTCCCAATCGTAGACCTGGTATTTGACGGAGGAAGATCCGCAGTTAAGGGTGAGAATGACCATGACGGCTCCTTGGGGGCGGTGTGCTGGCGGCCGAGCCGGCCCTCAGGCTAGCTCCGGTCCCAAGAAATCTAGCATTACCGGGCGGTTTTGCGCAATTGAGGGCCTGGGACAGTCAACTGGCACACCCCGGAGCAAAAATCTGATCCTAGCCTAAGGCACGGGAAAGAAAAAAAGGGGAACAGGCAAACCTAGATTAGTAAGTTTTTATATTGAATAAAGATGTAGGCTTTTCTCTTCATTTCTTTTGCTTTACTCCGTGACCTCCGTGCCTCCGTGGTTGCATTTCAATATCAGACGCTAGCGCGGTCCAAAGGAGTCCAGGACAGTCCGGAGCTCGGAGTCGGCGCCTAGGGCCTCGGGGACCAGGGCGAGGCCGAGAAGAGCATACCACTGGCCGCTAGAGTCCCGGAGCCTCAGCCGCAGACGGGCCTTCTTGCCCGGCCCCGCGACGAGCCAGCCCACAAAGTCCCCTCCCCCCTCGGGATCGGGATCGAGCTGGTAGCTGCCCCGGGCAATCGTAGGCAGGAGGGCCTTAAAGGCCTCCAGGGCCCCCCGCCGGTCAAGGCCAGGCTTGTCCAGGGCAAAGCAGAGAGCCATGGTCTGGCCCTCAGGCCCCAGGAGGCCCAGGAAGGCCTCGGGAATGCCCAGCTCGTCCCCGCCCAGGGCAGCCCAGGAGGGAGGAAAGCTCAGGCCCAGGCTGGTTTGGGGGATGGCAAAATCGACGAGGCCCGCGGCATTCAAGGCCTGGCCTCCCTGGGCCGGGGACACGGACTTTTCCGCCCAGTCGGCGCCAAAGCTGTTGGCCACAAAGCGGGGCTCCGTGAGGGTCGGCAGGTATTCCGGCCCCGTAAACCAGTCAAAGTTGTTGCGGGCAAAGGTGCAGGCCGAAAAATCGATGTTCTCCGCCTTCACCTTGTCCGTGTAGACCCCCAGGAAATTCAGGCCCTCATTGGAGCTGAAGGTGGAGGAGGAAAAGTGGACATCCCGGGATTCCTCGAGGCTGAGAAGGGTAGCGGCGATGTTGCCGCTGAAGGTGGAGGCCTCAAACGTGAGATCCCGGCAAAAGGCCGCGTAGAGGGCCCCGAAGCTGCCGCCGGTGATGCTTGTCCGGCTCACCTTGACCCCCCGGGAGCCCTTGATCTCCAGGGGATAGCCATTCCTGCCCTCAAAGGCGGAATCCGAGAGGAGGAGGCCCTGGCAGTCGACTATGTACAGGCCCCCGGCCTCGGCCTCGGCCTCCTCGCCAGCCTGGCCTGGGGCCTGGACGGCCGGATGGCGGGCGAAGCTGAGGCCCGAAAGGCTGAGGTTCTTGCAGCGGTAGAGGCCGAGTATATAGAGGCGGGGGTCGCTTACGACAAGACGCGCCCCCCCCTCGCCCCGAAGCTCCACGTCCTCCAGGTCCTGGAGGGAAAGCTCCCGGCCCCCGGGGGCGTCGGTCCAGGTAAACCAGGGCGAGGACTCTAGGTCATAGGCCGTGGAGAGCTCATAGTCCCCGGCCTTGAGGACAATGGTCCGGTGGGGAGCCAGGGCCTCGAGAAGCTCCCGGGGGCTGGAGACGGCGCGCAGGTCCCGGGCCTGGGCAAGGGCTCCTGGCAGGGGCGCCAGGAGGCCGAGGAGGAGGGCTGAGAGGACAAGGGGAAAGGGCCTGGACCTGGGACTCATGCTATACTCCTTTCTCCACTGCCCCGGCAGTCTAACCCGGTCCGGGAGCTTTTCCAAGCTCCACCTTGCCTGGCCCCCCGGGAGGGGATACCTTAGGCAAAGCGGCTTTTCCGAGGAGTCAGCATGCTTGAGCTTCCGGTCCTAGGCGGGGGGATCCTCCCCATAGCTCCGACCAAGATTGTGGCCGTGGGCCTCAACTACCGGGCCCACGTGGCCGAGAGCCCCACGATCCTCGCCTCCCAGGCCACGGGCAAGATGGACGCCACCGCGGCCCCGCCCCCCCCACCCCAGGTGCCCATCCTCTTTCCCAAGACCCCCAATGTCCTCGTGGGCCCCGGGGAGGACATCGTCTTACCCTCCTCCTGGCTCAGGCGCTCGGGGATAGCCCAGGCCCGCACCGACTACGAGGCCGAGCTGGCCGTGATCATCGGCCGGACCTGCCGTCGGGTCTCCGAGGAGGAGGCCCTGGCCTATGTCCTTGGCTACACCTGTTTCAACGATGTCTCCCAGCGGGAAGTCCAGAACGGGGACCGCTCGGGCTGGTGGCGGGGCAAGAGCTTTGACACCTTTGGGCCCATCGGCCCCGCCGTGGCCCCGGCCTCCCTCGTGCCCGACCCCGCCGTCCTGGATATCGAGGGCCGCCTCAACGGGGTCCTGGTCCAGAAGGCCAGGCTCACGGACCTCATCTTCCCTGTGGCAAGGCTCATCTCCTACATCTCCTGGAACGTCACCCTCGAAGTCGGTGACATCATAGCCACGGGGACCCCGGCGGGAGTCGGGGCCCTCAAGGCCGGCGACACCTTCGAGGTCACGATAGGCGGCATAGGCAGCCTCAGGAACCCCGTGCGGGAGGAGTGATGGCAAGCAAGGGCTCCTTGCGCCGGCTCCTGCCCTTCCTGGGGCCGGCCTTTATCGCGAGCGTCGCCTATATCGACCCGGGCAACTACGCGACCAACATCCAGGCGGGCTCGGAGTTCGGCTACACCCTCCTCTGGGTCATCTTCGCGAGCAACCTCATCGCCATCCTCGTCCAGGCCCTTTCGGCAAAGCTGGGCATAGCCACGGGCCGCAACCTGGCCCAGCACTGCCGGGCGGCCTACCCCCGCTGGGTATCCTACATCCTCTGGGTGATGATGGAGATCGTGGCCATGGCCACGGACCTCGCGGAATTCCTGGGGGCCGCCGTGGGCCTCCAGCTCCTCTTCGGACTCCCCCTCTGGATGGGGGGCCTCCTCACCGCGGCGGCCACCTTCCTCATCCTGGCGGTCGAGCGCTTTGGCTTCCGCCCCCTCGAGGCCGTGATCACGGGCTTTGTGGCGGTCGTGGCCCTCTCCTACCTTGTGGAGACCTTCCTGGACCGGCCCGACTGGGCGGCCATGGGAGCCTCCTTTCTCCCTCCCCGGATCCCCGGGGCCGAGGGAGCCCTCCTCGCGGCGGGCATCCTGGGGGCCACGGTGATGCCCCACGCCATCTTCCTCCACTCGGCCCTGACCCAGAACCGCCTTCGCCCCGCGGACGAGGCCGGCCTCAAGCGCCTCTTCCGCTTTGAGATGGTCGACGTCCTCGTGGCCATGGGGGTGGCGAGCTTTGTCAACGCGGCCATGCTGGTGATGGCCGCCGCGGCCTTCCACAGCCATGGCTTCACCGGGGTCGCCACCCTGGAGCAGGCCTATGTGACCCTCGAGCCCCTCCTCGGAAAGGCCTCGAGCGTGATCTTCGGGATCTCCCTCCTCGCCTCGGGCCTCTCCTCCTCGACGGTGGGCACCAGCGCGGGCCAGATCATCATGGAGGGCTTCATAGACCGCCATATACCGGTCTGGCTCCGCCGCCTCATCACCGTCCTCCCCAGCCTGATCATCATCTTCCTCGGCCTCGAGCCTACCCGGGTCCTCGTGATCAGCCAGGTCCTCCTCTCCTTTGGCCTCCCGGCGACCATCTATTCGCTCCTCAGGTTTACCGCAGACAAGAAGCTGATGGGGGGCCTGGCCAACACGAGGCTGAGCAACATCCTCCTCGGGGTGGCGACAGTCCTCGTGACCGTCCTCAACCTCTTCCTGATCGTCAAGTCCGTCTTCTAAGGAGGCCGAAAGGTGTTCGAGCGCATACTGGTCGCCCTGGACGGCTCCGCCGCCTCCGAGGCCGCCCTGGTCGAAGCCACGGCCCTGGCCAAGGCCTTTTCCGCCACCCTCATCCTGGCCCACATCGTGGAAGCCCGGCCTCCCCGCTCTGTCCATGGCCAACCCCACCTCGCCGAACCTATCCAGGCCGAGGCCTACCTCGAGGAAAAGGCCCGGGCCCTCCGGGACCAGGGCCTCCAGGTGGAGACCCATGTCCACCACGAGGAGGGCCGGCCAGGGACCTCCCAGCGCGAGGTCGCCGAGGCCCTGGCCGACCACGCGGCCGAGCTTGGCTTTGACCTGGCCGTGATGGCCGCCCACGGCCGGAGGGCGGCCTCGGACTACCTTTGGGCCTCCCTCCCCCTCAAGGTGGCCGCGGCGGGCTGCGCCTCGGTCTACCTGGCCCAGCGCGCCTCGGGGGCCAAGGCCTGGACTCCTCCGGCCTCGATCCTCCTCCCCTTGGACGGGAGGCCCGAGCACGAGGCCGCCTTAGCCCAGGCTGTCGCCCTCGCCAAGGCTCTAAAGCTCCCCCTGGCCCTCCTCGCCGTCGTGCCTCGACGGCCCGCGGACTCTTTGGGCAAGGAGGGGGCCCTGGCCCGTTTTTCCCCCGCGATGAACCGGGCCTCCCTCGAGTACGCCGCCGAGCGCAGCAGGGACTACCTCGCCGGCCTCGCCGCCCGCCTCAAGGCGGAAGGGGTGGAGTCCAGCTGGTCTGTGGAGAGGGGCCGACCGGCCCGGCGCATCCTGCGCGCCGCCGCGGCCGCCGGGGCCCTCGTGGTCCTCTCGACCCACCGCCGCCTGGGCTTTGACGCGGCCCTGGAGGGCTGTGTGGCCTTTACGGTGGCGACTCGCTACGCCGGCGAGAGCCTGATAGCCCCCGTGCCCCGTTGCAAGGATTAGGCAAGCACCGAACTTGGAGGCATCCATTGGAACATCGCATCACCGAGGCAGGCCAGCTCCTCGACCCCCAGGGCCGCCTGCGAGAGCCCGGCTGGGCCAGCAAGCTCCTTCTCTCCTATGACCGCAAGGCCATCAAGGCCCCGGCCTGGAGGATCAAGGAATGGGATTATTACTGCGTGCTTTCCGGGGACCAGGGCCTGGCCCTGACGATAGCGGACAACGCCTACATGGGCTTTGTCTCCGGCACGGTGTTTGACTTCGCCGCCCGCCGGGAAGTGTCCACAACCCTGATGCCCCTCTTTCCCATGGGCAGCCTGGGCCTGCCCAGTGACTCCTCGGAAGGAGTCACGGAATACCGGAAGGACGGGACCTGGCTGAGATTCGAGAGCTCCGGCGGCAGGCGGACCCTGAGCTTTTCCTGGCCCGGTTTTGGCAAGGCCGGCACCGCCGACTATGGCCTCGAGGGGGAGATCCAGCTCGAGGAGCTCCCGCCCCGGGAATCCATGGTCATAGCGACCCCCTTCCCGGGGGCGCCCAAGGCCTTCTACTACAACCAGAAGATCAACTGCCAGGAGGCCACGGGCCACTACAGCCTAGGGGGCAGGAAGACCGTCCTGGAGAGGGGCAAGGCCTTTGGGGTCCTCGACTGGGGCCGGGGAGTCTGGACCTGGAAAAACACCTGGCTCTGGGGCTCGGCCTCCGGCATCGCTCAACTTCAAGGCAAGGATGTGCGCTTCGGTCTCAATATCGGCTACGGCTTTGGCGACACCTCGGCCGCCGGCGAGAACATGGTCTTTGTGGACGGGGTGGCCCACAAGATCGGCCGCCTCACGATTGAGCTCGACGAGAAGGACTACCTTGCCCCCTGGAAGGCCAGGTCCGAGGACGGACGCCTGGACCTCGTCCTCGAGCCCGACCTGGACCGCTTTTCCTCCTCGGACTTCCTCCTGCTTGCCTCGATCCAGCACCAGGTCTTTGGCCACTGGAAAGGCAGCGTCAGGCTTGAGAACGGCAGCCAGGTCGAGGTCCAAGCCTTGAGGGGCTTCTGTGAAAAGGTCATGAACCGCTGGTGAGGCCTTAGGCCCGCGGCCTCATTCCGCAAGCTCCTCGAGGGTGCCAAAGTCGTCATAGGCGGCCAACTCGGCCTCGAGCTCCCGGCGGATCGCGGCCCAGTCATGCTCGATCCCCGAGGAGGGCGAGGAGGACAGGTACTCGAACTCGGGAAGGACAAGGGCGGTGAGGCGGCCCCCGCTCCCGCAGCCGGTGTTGATGTTGTGCGGTTGCCCACGACGACGGGAGCCTCCACCACCGAATGCCCGTGGACGACGAGCTTGGGGGTCAGGCCCCGGTAATCCCCCTCCTCCCTCGTCCAGATATAGTCCCTCCGCGTCTGGTCGGCGAGGGGCTTGCCCCGGTCGAGGCCGGCGTGGACAAAGACATAGTCCTCGGTCTCGAGGACGTCCAGCAGGGACTTCCGCATCCAGAGGAGGGAGTCCCTCGAAAGCCGGGTGCTGAGGAAGAGGTCCCCAAAGCGCTCCGCCGACATGTTCCGCTCCCGCTCGAGGAGCATCTCCTCGTGGTTGCCCAGGAGGAAGCTCGCCTCGAGGCCCCGGAGGCGCTGGATGACCCCCTCGGAATCGGGACCCCGGTCGATGTAGTCCCCCAGGAAGACGAGGCGGTGCCCGGGATAGGCCTTGGCGAGGGAGAGGACCTCCTCCAGCTGGGCCAGGCAGCCATGGATATCACCAATTGCGATGTATTTTTCGCCCTTACTCATCCAGGGCCTCGAGCTCGGGCATCCGGCTGGCCCTGACCTTGACTGAGAGCTCCTCGAGCTTCTGGCTGAGGCTGGGCCTGGCTAGGCGGCCCTTTTCGGGGGCCACCACATAGACGTAGAGCCTCTCCGGGCAGGGGCTGAAATAGTCAAAGAGGACCGAGCAGAGCCAGCCCACCTGGCCCGCCTCATTACGGTACCAATTGCCCCCACCGTAGGAATCGGTCCTGTCCCCCTTCACCCACTCCAGGACAAGCTGGCTCCAGCTCTCGAGCGCAAGGGCCTCGTCCGCCATGATCACATCAAAGTCCCCATGGAGATGGCGCATCTGGGCGAGCATGATGTCGATGCCCGAGACCAGGGCATTCTCGTAGAGGCCTCGGCGGGGGAGCTGGGGATAGCGGCGGAGGGGCGTATGGAAGGTCCAGAAGCCGTCCGAGGGGTTGATGATGTGGACGCGATAGTGCATGGATGCCTCCTGGCCTAGGCCTTAAGTTTTCTTTAGCCTCGCCACCTCGGCTAGGAAGCCGGGGGCAAGGCGCTTGACCGTGGGGCTTCCCACGGCGAGGGCAAGGAAGTCCCTGGCCCCGGGGACCCGGTCGAGGAGCCGCAGCAGCAGAGCCACCAGGGTCGTGGAGAGGCCCAGGCCGGCGAGCCAAAGGAGGAGGCGCCAGAATCCATCCTGGAGACCCAGGGCCGTCTCGAGGATCCGGCCCCAGGGAAGGAGGAGGGGGATCATCAGAAGCACGGCCCGGGGGACCGAGAACCGGATGGCGTCCTTGGGGCAGACATTGGCGCAGCGCTGGCAGTCCTCGCAGGAGGGGCCCCACTCAGGCCTTGGTCCCCGTCCCGGTCCGCCGGGGACAAGCTTGATAGTCCTGGCCGGGCAGGAGCGGACGCAGAGACCGCAGCCGTTGCAGTCCCTGGAGGCGGCCCAGGTGAGGCCCAGGAGCCTCCGGCCGATCCAGGCAAAGCCCTTGGAGGCGATCCAGGTGAGGGCCAGGCCGCCGGGCTTAGTCGGCCTCAAGGAGGGCCTTCCGGCGAGGATGTCGGCCACGAGACCGTCGGCGATGAGGAGGGCCGCCTCGGTCCGGCGGGCCGCCTCCTCAGGCGGAGTCGCCGAGGAAAACTGGACATAGGCCTCGGGCATCTCGACGGCCGCCGTGAGGAGTACTTCTCGGCCCGAGTCCCGGAGCCTCCGGGCCGAGCGCGAGAGGGCCCTCCCCTCGTAGCCCTTGCCGCCCATTGTGGCCACCACGGCGGCCCTGCGGCCTATGGCCACGGGGAGGCTGGAGAGGAAGCGGTCGACCAGGGCGGGGGCAGCAAAGGAAAAGACCGGGAAGCAGAAGAGGTCGAAGCCCCCGGCCTCAAGGGGGGGGCTACCGGGATAGTCGGCCGAGCCCTTGTCCGGATCCCGGGCCGAGGCGAGGCTCCGCCGGGGCCGGGGACAGTCCTCGATGGGCCGGAGCTCGGCCTCCCAGCCCCCGGCCGCCAGGCCCTGGGCCATCCGCGACGCGAGGAGCCAGGAATTGCCCGTGCCTGAAAACCACCAAACCGTCGCTTTCATGATTGCTCCTTGGGACCCCGTCACATCAAGCTGGCGGGATCCACATCGGTCTCGAGGCGCACCCCGGAGGGCGCTTCCCATTCGGCCAAGGCAAGGCCCAGGGCGCGATGGAGGTCGCGCAACTCGGGGGCGCGGAAGATAAGCTGCCAGCGGGCCGTCCCCGCGACCATGGCCAGGGGGCATTCGGCGGGCCCGAGGATCTCCGCGTCCTGGGGCAGGTAGGGAGAGGCCGCGTGGGCAAAGTCCGCGGCCGCCATGGAGGCCTTGGCCTTGTCCTTGGAGCGGAAGACGAGGCGGACGAGGCGGGCAAAGGGGGGAAAGCCCAGGTCCTTTCGGGCCGAGAGCTCGAGGGCGTAGAATTCGGCCAGCCGGGACTGGGCGGCCAGGCGGATGACGGGGCTGTCGGGCCTGAAGGTCTGGATGAGGACCCGGCCGTCTGGGCTGAAGCGCCCCGCCCGGCCCGCCACCTGGACGATCAGGGAAAAGGTCCTCTCCGCGGCCCGGAAGTCGGGCAGGTTGAGGCTCGTGTCCGCGAGGACGACTCCTACGGTCTTGACCCGGGGAAAGTTGAGGCCCTTGGCCACCATCTGGGTCCCCAGGAGGATGTCGGCCTTGCCCTCCCTGAAGTCCTGGAGGATGCGCTCAAGCTCCCCCACCCTCGAGGTCGAGTCGGCGTCCAGGCGCAGGATCTTGAGGTCCGGGAAGCGGCGGCCCGCCTCCTCCTCCACCCTCTCCGTCCCAAAGCCCGCCCAGCCCACGTCCAGGGAGCCGCACTCCGGGCAGGCCCGCGGAGGGGGTATGCGATAGCCGCAATAGTGGCAGACCAAGGCATTCCTGTCCTTGTGGTAGGTCAGGGCCACGGAGCAGTGGCGACAGCGGATCTCCGCGGCGCAACTCTTGCAGCGGAAGAAGTAGGAGAAGCCCCGGCGGTTGAGGAAGAGGATGGACTGTCCCCCAGCCTTGGCGGTGTCGCGTATCGCCTCCGCGAGGCGGCCTGAGATGCTCGAGTCCTCCCCCCTCATGTCTACAATCTCGATGGCCGGTAGGGCGCCCCCGGAGAGCCGCTTGGTAAGCTCCAGGCGGCCCACCTGGCCCTCCTCCATGAGGCGCCAGGCCTCGGCGGAAGGAGTGGCCGAGCCCATCACGAGGGTCGCGCCCTCGCTGCCCCGCCGCCTCATGGCCACCTGACGGGCGTGGTAGCGAGGGGAATTCCCGGCCTTGTAGGAGGACTCGTGCTCCTCGTCGATCACGATGAGGCCCAGCTTGGCCAGGGGGGCAAAGATGGCGCTCCGGGCGCCGATCACGACCTGGGCCTCCCCTCGCAGGATGCGCCGCCACTCGGCCAGCTTGCGCGAGGGGCTGAGGCGGGAGTGGATCACGGCGCAGCGCCCTCCAAAGCGGCGCTGGGCCGCCTCGACCACCTGGCCCGTCAGGGCGATCTCCGGCACGAGGTAGATGACGCCCTTGCCCCCGGCCAGGCTGGCCTCGGCGGCCTGGAGGAAGACCTCGGTCTTGCCCGAGCCCGTGATGCCATAGAGGTAGTGGATGCCGCCCGGCGTTGACGTTATGCGATCGAGGGCCGAGGATTGCTCGGCGGAGAGGGTCAGGGGAGCCTCAGCCATCTCGAGGATCTCCGCGTCCAGGGCCGCGGCTCCGGGCTCGCGCCGGCCCGAGGGCAGCATGGCCGCCAGGGCCTCGCCCAGGCCGCAGAAATACATCCCCGCCATCCAGGTGGCCAGGTCGACACTCTTTTTGTCAAAGAGGGCCTCCTTGTCCACCACCCGGGAGAGGCCCTTTACCAGGGCCTCATCGATGTCGCAGGTCGCGAGCTCCCCCACCACATAGCCCGTGAGCTCCCGGCGGCCAAAGGGGGCACTGACCCGCCGGCCAAGGACGGCCTCGGGGAAGGCGTCGCTGCGGTAGGTAAAGGCCTCGGGCAGGGGGACGTCAAAAGCGACCTTAACGAAGGCTGGCATCGCCGAGCCTTTCCTTGAGGGCCTTGAGGTCCTCCCAGGCCGGGCGCTTGTAGGAGTCGTCCCGGAGAAGGGCCGAGGGATGGAAGGTCGCGATAAGGGGGATGCCCCGGAACTCAAACCAGGAACCCCGGAGCTTGGTGATGCCCAGGGCCGAGCCCGTGAGGGCCTGGGTGGCGCTCCGGCCCAGGCAGAGTATGACCTTGGGGGCGAGGCGCTCGATCTGGGCCTCGAGCCAGGGCATGCAGGCGGCCACCTCCTCGGGGGCGGGATCGCGGTTTCCCGGGGGCCGGCACTTTACGATATTGGCTATGTAGGCGTTGGTCGACCTGGAGATGCCGATGGCGGCGAGCATCCGGTCCAGGAGCTGGCCAGCGGGCCCGACAAAGGGCAGGCCCGAGGAGTCTTCCTCGGCCCCGGGGCCCTCGCCGACCACGAGGACGAGGGGATGCTCCACGCCCATCCCAAAGACGGCTTTCTTGCGGCCCGAGGCCAGGCCGCATTTCGCGCAGGCCCTGACACCCGCGGCGAGGGCGGGCAAGTCGCCCTGGGGCAGGTCCTCGGCCCTGGCGGGAGCGCGCTCGGGCTCGGCGGCGCCGGCCTCGGGCTGTCCTGGCCCAGCCTGGGCCTCCTCAGCCTGAGCGGGCAGCCCGAGGCTCTCGAAGTCCGGCCGCGACCGATCCCGCCTAAGGCCCCCGGACAGCCAGTCCTCGACGAGGCAAAGCCCCTCCCAGTATTCCTCGAGCTCCGGCCCTTCCATCATTCCTCCCCGTCCGCGCAGGCCTGGGGGATGGCCCCGGCCGGGCCGCCGCCGGGGGAAACCCCGGAAAGATCCCGCTCGATCAGGCCATAGGAGCGGATCGAGAGGAAGTTAGCCACTCGGTCAGGATCGCCTAACTTGGATTTCTCCTCCTCAAGAAGGCGGGAGGCCACGGCCCGGTAGCGGCTGGAGTCCTTGGGGTCGAGGAGGCGGGAGGCGTAGTAGTAGTACAGGATGAGTTCCTTGGAGGGCAGAAGGAGGCCCGTCGTGAAGAAATAGGAGGCCTCGTTGAGGAAGAACCTCGCCCTCTCCTCCTTGCAGCGCTCGTAGGAGGACTCCACGAGGAGGGTGAGGAGGGTAAAGGTCGGCCAGTAGCAGGAGTGCCGGAGGCCTATGGTAAGGGCTTCGAGGGCCGTCTCCTCGGCCTTCTTGGTCTCCCCTGAGAGCCAGCGGCAGAGGGCCAGGGTGCGAAGGGCGTCCAGGCGGTAGAAGTCGTTGCGGAGCTGGCCCGCGAAGAACTCGGCCTGGACAAAGCGGTCGGCCATCCCGTCCTTGGGGCCCGCCCCGTCCTTGCGGAGGGCGGCCGAGGCCTTCCGGCCCGCGGCAAAGGAGGCAAAGGCGAGCATCGCGTTGGTCTGGGAGAGGGAGGTCTCCGAGAGCTGGCCAAGGGCAAGGAGGCCCCGGGAGACCTCCGCAAGGCCCTCGAAGTCGCAGAGCTGCCAGAGGATCTTGAGCTTGAGGTCGAGGGCGTTGAAGCGGGAGACCGTCCTCTCCTCGGGGACGATGGCCAGGCTGCGGTCCACCACCCTCAGGGCCTTGTCATAGTCCCCGGAGAGGAGGTAGAACTCGGCCCTGGCCTCGGCGGCCTCAAAGCAGTCCCCGTCGATCACGCCCTCGCACTGGACCACGAGGCGCCGGGCCTCCTCGATGTCCCCCCTCTGGACCTGGGCCAGGGCCATGGTGCGCAGGACATTCTGGACCGATCGGGCCTGGACATCGGAGGCGCGGTAGTAGTAGAGGGCCTTCTGGCCCGTGAAGACGGCCTTCTGGAAGTCGTAGCTCATGGCGTTGTGGGCGCAGATCTGGTGGTAGGCATAGCCCATGAGGTTCGAGTCCTTGCGGATGACGGCTATGCGCATTATGCGCTTGAGCACCGCCTCGGACTCCTCGTTCTTGCCCCGGTTGAACAGGAGGGCCGACTTGGTGATCAGGAGCCTGACCGAGGTCCTGTCGTCCTTGCGCAGGCGCCGGTAGAGGACCTCCAGGTAAGGCAGGTACTCGGCGGTCATGTTCTTGTTGGGGTCGCTCTCCATGGCCCGGAAGGCCTCCCCGTAGCGCTCGGCCTTGGTCAGGTGGTAGATCAGCCTGATCCGGTGGGGCCTTTCCTGGGCAAGGAGGATGTCGGCTATGAGGCCATGGAGGATGCGCTTGTTGTGGTTGAGCAGGGAGGCATAGAGGGCCTTCTTGAGGACATCGGTCCGGAAGGAGTAGATGTCCCGGTCGAGGACGAGGAGGCCGTCGGCCTTGAAGGCTGCCAGGGCCGCCTCCACGATCTTGGGGTCGCCCCCGGAAGACTCCTGGACAAAGGCCGCATCCGCGGCCCGGAAGGCGTGGAGGAAGGCGGAGAGCTTCTTGATAAGGTCCCGCCACTCCGGGGGGTAGCGCTCGAGGCTGGAAAGGAAGATGTTCTGGACCGTCGCGGGGAGGGAGGAGTCATCCTTGTGGCGGGAGGCGTAGAGGGCGTATTCCCGCAAAAAGAGGGGGTTGCCCTGGCTGGCGTCGAGGATCCTCGAGAGGGCCTCCTCGCTGGCCTCGGGCCAATGGTCCTTGGCCAGAGCCCGGGATTCCTCGGGGGAGAGGGGTCCGAGCTTCAGGACCTTGATCCCCTGGAAGACCTTGCGGAGCTCCGGGGGGAAGTCCCGGCCCGCCAGGACAAAGAAGGGCTTGATGCTGCCCTTGCGGAAGAGGTACTGGAAAAACTCCCTGGAGAGCCTGTCCATGATGGAGGCGTTGTCGATCACGATGAGGATGGGAAAGAGGTCCGAGGAATGGCGCTCGAGGATGGCGCTAAAGATCCCGTAAAGGGCGGCTATGGATTCCGGATCGGGCTTCTCCGGATCCCGGGATGAGAGGAGGAGGAAAAAATGATCGGCGGCCCCGGGGTCCAGTCCCTTTACCCTCTTGAGGCAGGCCTTGAGCTCCTCCTGGGGAGCCGTGGGCTCGAGGCCCAGGTAGCCCAGGATAATGTCCACCACGATGCCAAAGCCCCCGGTCCGGTGCCTCTGGGCCCGGGCCGCCAGGATGGGGGTGGTAAAGTCGGGGAAACGCCGGATCTTTTCCACCAGGGCCTGGGCCAGGCGGGTCTTGCCTATCCCGGCCTCGCCCTGGAGGTAAAAGCCCGAGACCTCGTCATAGCGGTTGCGGATATAGGCCTTGAGGAGCTCGTCGAGCTCGCTGGTCCGGCCCACAAAGGGGCCCTTGTCCCGGAGCCGTGTCGAGGCCGAGGCGATCACCTGGTAGGCCCGCACCAGCTCGGTCTTGCCCTTGGCGTCTACCTCGATGAGGGGGCCGAACTCGAAGTCCTCCTCGCACTTTTCCCTTGTCGACTCGGAGACGAGAATGGTGTCCGGCGGGGCCGCGGCCTCGAGGCGCTGGGCCACATTCATCGCGTGGCCGGTGACCACGTCGTATTCACCCCGGCGACCGGTGGTCACCAGGCCCGTGTTGATCCCCGTCCGGAAGCTCAGGTGGAGGGCCCGGGAGGCCAGGCGGCTGTTCTCGTCCTTGATCCGGGCCAGGAATTCCAGGGCGGCCCAGATGGCCCGGGAGGGATCGTCCTCGTGAAGCTCGGGAACCCCAAAGACGGCGACGAGGGCGTCGCCGATGTATTTCTCGACCGTCCCCCCGTAATAGCGGATGATCTGCTCAAAGACCCCGAAGATCCGGGTCATAAGGGCATCCATGGCCTCGGGGTCCATGCCTTCAGACAGGGTCGTAAAGCCCTTCATATCCGAGAAAAGGATGGTGGCGGTCCGGCGCTCGCCGGCCTTGAGGTTATCGCGTTCGGCCATGGGTAAGGCCAGAATACACGGAAGGGCAGGGAGTACGCAAGCTAAGGTGAGAGAAGAGAAATGCAACCACGGAGACACGGAGGCACGGAGGCACGGAGGAATCACAGAGGGAAGATAGATAGAAAAGAAGATCGAAGAGGGCAAAAGTTAAAAGTTCAAGGTATAGGAAACCTCGACTTCCATTTCCTCCTTCAGATCTCTCCCCTTCCCTAGCCTATCCTTCTCTAGATTTTCGCGTTGATTGCCTCTTTCTCTGTGCCTCTGTGCCTAACGCTGCGCTAGGCCTCGGCCGTAGCCTCGGCTCTGTGGCTAATCTTTTCCAGGTATTCCTATTCGGCTTGGATCACCAGGGGTTCTGGGGTAAAGCGGGAGGACCTGACCTGCACCGTGATCGGGCCAGGCTCGCCGGAGGTCCTCACCCAGAAGGCGGCGCAGCCTCCCTGGAGGACGATCGTGGCCGGGCCGATCACCCGGCCGGGCCCCGATACCTCGACCCGGGCCCACTCGGCGGCAAAGGGCGAGAGGTTGCCATACTGGTCCACGAGACGGACTTCCACCCTGGTGGCGTCCCAGGCCTCGCCATAGAAGCTGGGCTCCCCCCAGAGGGCAGCCTCGCCGGCCCCCCGGGCCTTTAGGTGGAGGTCGTCCGCATGGACGAGGAGGGAGGCCGGGACGGCATCGCCCCCATAGCGCCGCCGGATGGCCTCGGCCCCGTCGACCATGCCCACGAGCTCCCAGGATTCATCGGCTGCCCCCCAGCCCAGGACATACTTGCCCACGAGCTCCTCCCCGTCCTGGAGGCTCATCCGGTTCTTGAGGAGGAGCCAGGCCATGGAGAGCCTGTCCCTTAAGCCTAGGCTCTCCAGGCCCCGGGAGAGGATCTTGCCCACGATCCCCTTGAGGACTTCCCTGTCCCGGAGGGAAAAGTCTGAGCCCTCGAGCTGAGAGCCGATGAGCTCGTCGATCACCACGGGAGGGTGGGGCAGGCCCGGGAAGGCCTTCCGGTCCGGCCGGTAGCCGCCGATGAGGCGGCCCGCCCGATAGAGGAGGACTTCGTCGCAATTGGTGTAGACCTGGATGGGGAGGACGCAGGCCCCGCTCCGCTCGCCCTTGGCAAAGAGGCTCGCCGCCTCGAGGACCAGTCCGTCGGCCGGGGCCTTCTGGCTGGCGTAGAGGGCGGCGGCGTGCTTGGGGATGCGGAACATGTCCGAGACCCCGTGGTAGCAGACCCTGTCCCCGGAGCCAAAGTCCTTGTGGGTGTTGTAGTCAAAGGCGCACCAGCCTATGGCCCCCGCGATCCCCGGGCCTGAGTAGGCCGCGTCGAGGACCCTCGCGTGCCGCAGGGCGTGCTCCAGGAGGCGCTCCTCGTTGTCGTAGCGCTTGGTGGGGTACATGTGGCCATTGTGCTCGGTGACGAGATAGGGCAGCTTCCTTCCCCGGCCGGGGACCCGCCCCACGACCCTGCGGGGCTCGCGCAAGGGGCGGGTCGAGCCATTGTGGACAAAGTCGTTGAAGGTGTAGACGTCCTCGAGGAGCTCGCTGCGCTGGAGGTAGCGGACCCCCCCGGTGGCCCGGCTGGGGTCGAGGCGATGGGCGATCTCGTTGGTCCGGGCATAGAAGGCGTGGTCGTCCTTGGACTCGTTGATCCTCGCCCCCCAGAGGACGACCGAGGGCCGCGAGCGGTCCCGGAGGATCATGGCCTCGAGGTCGGCGCAGGCCTGGTCCTGCCAGGCCCGGTCCCCTATGTGCTGCCAGCCGGGCAGCTCCTCAAAGACCAGGAGCCCGAGCTCGTCGCAGGCGTCCAGGAAGGCCCGGGCCTGGGGATAATGGCTTGTGCGCACAAGATTGACCCCCAGCTCCCGCTTGAGGATCTCCGCGTCCCGGCGCTGGGCCCGGGCCGGCATCGCATAACCCGCGTAGGGATAGGCCTGGTGGCGGTTGAGGCCGGCGATCTTGAGGGGCCTGCCGTTGAGGAAAAAGCCGTCGGGGGTCCAGCTGGCCCGGCGGAAGCCCAGGCGGAGGCGGTGGCTGTCCAGGGCTCCCCCAGGCCCCAGGATCTCGGTCTCGAGGCCGTAGAGATACGGGGAAGCCAGGTCCCAAGGCCGCATCCCCTCGAGGACCCCAAAGGAAAGGCTGAGCCTCCCCTCGGCGTCGGGCCTGCCCCGGAGCTCGGCCACGACCCGGGGGCCATCCAGGAGGCGGGAGACCAGCTCGAGGCCTGAATGCTCGCCGCCCATGGCGGCCCAGCCATCGACCCGGGCCTCGATGTCCAGGCGGGCCACTCCGTGGAGGTCGAGGTCGGGCCGGGCAAAGACATCGGCTAGGAAGGCAGCCTCCTGGATCCTAAGGCTGGCTCCTCGGTAGATGCCTCCATAGCAGAGATAGTCGACCACATGGCCAAAGGGGGGAATGTCCGCCCTTTCCGTGGAGTCGACCTTGAGGACCAGGCGGTTGGTCCCTGCCGCCCCAAGGCCGGTGAGCTCAAGGGAAAAGGGAGTATAGCCCCCGCGGTGGCTTCCGGCGGGGCGGCCATTGACCCAGGCCTCGCAGGCCGTCATCACCCCCTCGAAGTCCAGGAAGGCCCTCTGGCCTCCTACGAGGGAGGGCAGGTGGAAGTCCAGGGCATAGGTGGAGACAAACTGGCAATCCCGCTCATCAAAGGCGTTGAGGGGGAATTCATGGTTTGTGTGGGGCAGGTCGACAGGCTCCCAGGCCACGAGGCTGGCCGTGGGGTCGAGGAAGGCAGGCTCAAAGCGAGGGAGGAAACGCCATCCGGCGCCAAGGGCGGCTATCGTGCGCATGGGCCAATCCTAGGTCCCGGAGACCGGCGGGTCAAGCCGCGGTCACTGCCTGGAGAGGAGCCAGCTCTGGTAGATCTGGATGATGGGGAAGACGACACAGACTATGATAAAGATGACTTCCATGAAGTAGATCTTGCGCTCGCTCGTGTCGGTCTTGACCATGTCGTAGATGGACTGGAGGGTCTCCAGGCGGCGCTCCACCGACCACTTCCAGCCCTCGGTGTTGAAGATGGCGCAAAGCCTGTCGTAGATCTGCCCGAGATAGTAGTCGCCTATGATCTTGGAGGAGTTCTCCAGGTTTTCCAGGATAAAGAGGGCATCGAAGCGCAGGGCCTGGATGTGGGCGAACTTCTCCTGGATCGAGCCGCCGATCCTGCGCATCCTCCCCCGGGACCCGGTGGTGTAGAGGACCCTCATGTCCTCCTCGGCCTCGTCGAGCCAGCGGTCGAGGAGCTTGTCCAGGACCCGGAGCTCCAGGAGCTGGTAGTTGGCGTTCTCGACGATGAGGAGGAGGTCCTCGTAGTCCCGCCGGGCGTCGACAATAAAGCAGCGGTCCATGTCAAAGACCGCCAGGTCGTCCTTGCGGTAGGAAAAGGGCCGGCCCAGGGTCGCGTTGACCTGGGAGTCGTGGAGGATCTCCGTGGGGGACTCCCCGATGAGGAGGGCGGCTATCTCGGGCCGATGCTCGGCCAGGTAGGCTGAGGGCTCCTCCTCGCCGTCGATGAGGCAGAAGACCGCGTAGGTCTCCCGGTCAAAGCTCCGGTCCTCCCAGGGATCGTCCACAGCGGGCTTGATCGCCGCAAAAAGGCGGGCAAAGGACTCGTCGGCGTAGCCGTCCAGGGTCACCGTCTCCTCCCCCTTGGGGAGGGCCTTGTCGTGGAGGGCGTGGAGCTCCGAGAGGCGGATCCTGGACTTGGCCCGGATGATCACGGAGACGGCCCCGTCCTCGTAGATCTTGGCCTGGGCGGAGAAGGACTCGAAGACCCCGCGGTCAAGGGCCGCCTCCTCGTTGAGCCTGACCACGAGGGGCCTGGGCAGGGAGAGGGAGGCCGGGGTGTCTCGGCGTTTGACGAGGCCCAGGTCATCGTGGGCGGGGATAAGGGCGGCAACGGCCTTCTGGTTTATGGAGCGGCCAACGTCGTAGATGTAGAAATAGACGGCCTCAAAGAGGTGGACGGGATCCTTGTCCCGGCCCTGCCTCCGGCCGCGGGGGGCGGGGCGCCGAGGCTCCTCGGCAGGGAGGGGCTCAGAGCTGCGGGTCCTGGGCCGGGGAGGCTTGGGCCCTCGCCGATTGGGGCTAGGCCCCGGGGCTGCTGCCTTGTCCTGCCTGCCTGGATCCATGGCTCCGCCCCGGCTGGAGGGGGGCGCATCGCGGCGCCTGCCCCTGGGGTTGGGATCGGCCTGGGGGCTCATGGCCCCTTCACCTCCACCCTCGCCGACTCGCGGTCGAGGACGGAGAGGATAAGGACCGAGGAGTCAGGAAGGACATAGGGAGCTGAGAACTTGCCCCCCGGATGGTTTACCTTGAGGAGGGACTGGCGCTCCCCCGTGGGCAGGAGGGCCTCGAGGACAACCTTGACGGGATAGGCGTATTCCTGGAGCTCCCGCTCAAAGATGCCTGCGGTAAAGCCCTTCACGGGGGCCGGGGCGGTGACCGTAAGCTGGATCTTGGCCGAGGGGGCCATCCGGGTGCCCGGCTCGGGGGTCTCGCTCACCACGGTCCCGGCCTTTTCCCGGCCATCGGCCTTGCGCATGGAAAAGACCACGGCCACATTGCTCTTCTCGATTTGGCGGAGGGCTTCCTGGTAGGTCTGGCCCCGGAAATCGGGGACGACGACCTGGGCCTTCTCAGGCCCCCGGCTCACCCAGACCTCGAGGGCGATGGGGCCATCGATCTGGGTGCCCTCGGGGGGCTTCTGCTCGAGGACAGTCCCCGCGGCGGCCTTGTCGAAGATATAGATCGGCGGCTCCTTGATGGTCACCAGGGGCCGGGTGGAGGCAAAGAGGGTCATCAGGTGGGTCTTCACGTCGTTGAGGTCCTGGCCCACATAGTTCTCGACCTTGTCCACCACGGGCCCCCGGCTCACGGTGAGCTGGATGCGGCGGCCGGCCTTGACTATGGTGCCCGGAAGAGGCTTCTGCTCGACAATGCGGCCCTTGTCCTGGGGGTCGTCGGTAAAGCGCAGGGAGATCCGGGGATAGAGCTCCTTGTCCTGCATCTTGACCAGGGCCGAGGGGAGGTCGACCCCCCTCACGTCGGGGACCATGGTCTCCTCGGAGCCCCGGAGGGTGAGGAAGAATGCCGCAAAGCCCACCACCACCATAAAGACGATGATCGCCCCAAGGCCCCAGGCCACGAGGCTATAGTGCTCCTTGTCCATGCCCTCGAGCTTGGACAGGTCCACCGGCAGCTTGATATCCGAAGGTTTGGGGAGGTCGGAGAGGCGAGGGAGCTTCAGCTTGAACTTCATTGGCTTTTTCCAGGTTCCTCGTGGACTGCGGTACCGAGCACGGCGCCGGCCAGATCGCGAACCCCGTTCGCAAACTCCCGATACGGGAGGGCCTTCTTTGCCTGCAGCTGGAGGCGCCCTAGTGCTATAAGGCCATCCCCTGTTTGTACCATTAGGCCCCGAGCCTTGTCTAGGCCGAGGACGGTTCCTGGAGCCGCCCTCCCCTCCCCGGGCCAGCTTCCCTCAGGCCAGACTTCCCCGGTATAAGCCCGGGCCTCGAGGACATTGAGCCGGGTTCCCCGCAGGTAGGAATAGGCCACCGGCCAGGGCCAGAAGGCCCGGATCCGGGCGTCGATATCGAGGGCCGGCAGGGACCAGTCGAGGAGGCCGTCCTCCTTGGTGAGGTGGCCGCAGAAGCTCGGCTCCCCGACCTGGGCTTGGGGCCTGGCCTTTCCGGCCTCGATTTCCGCCAAAACCCGGTCTAGAAGCTCGGCCCCGGCCAGGGCGGCGGTCGCCGAGAGGGATTCCGTGGTTTCCCTGCCCTCCAGGGGAAGGCGCACGACCCCGTAGAGGTCCCCGGAGTCGAGCTCCGGCGCCAGGGCCTGGACGGATACCCCGGTTTCGCCGTCCCGGGAGAGGATAGCCTGGAGGATGGGCGAAGCTCCCCGGTGGCGGGGTAGGAGGCTCGGGTGGACGTTTAGGCCCCCCCGGGGAAAGAGGGCTAGGAATTTGGGCCCAAAGATCCTCCCGTAGGCAAAGGAGACAAGGATGTCGGGCTGGAGGGCGGCCACGGCGGCCCGGGACTCGGGGCCAAGGCGCTCAAAGGAGAGGACGGGAATGCCCAACTCCGTCGCGCAGCGGGCTACCGGGGTGGCGGTGGGGGCCAGGCCCCGCCCGGAGACCGATTCGGGGTTGGTCAGGACCCCCGCCACAATTTGGGTGGCGCTGATCCGCCTCAAGGCGGGCAGGGCTATCTCGGGACTGCCCGCAAAGAGGACCCGCATAGGCCTACATCCTGGACTTGCGGAGGTACTGGGCCAGGGCCCGGTCCCGCTTGGAGGGATTGAGGCGGTCTATGAAGAGGACCCCGTCGAGGTGGTCGTTCTCGTGGAGGATCACCCGGGCCAGGAGGCCGTCTGCCTCGAGGGTAAAGGGCCGGCCCTTCTCGTTCCAGGCCTGGATCTTGACGATGGCGGGCCGGGTCAGGTGGGTATAGAGGCCGGGCAGGGAGAGGCAGCCCTCCTCGTAGTCGGCTTCCTCGGGGCTGGTGGCCACGATCTCGGGGTTGATAAAGACCCGGAGCTTGTCCCCGTCGAGGCCGGTGACAAAGACCCGCAGGTCGCGGTTGACCTGGGGAGCCGCGAGGCCAATGCCATGGCCCTTGATCATGGTCTCGTACATCTCTTCCACAAAGGCGGGAATATCGGGCCCAAACTCGCCCAAGGGCTTGGCTTTCTTGGCGAGGGCCTCATGTCCATAAGTCACTATATCAAGCACGGCGGAAGATCCTCCATCAGTCCAAGGTAGTCACGGGGCGGGAAGAGGTCAATTCCCGGGGGGGAGGACCAGGCGGTCGCCCACCTTGATGCCCACCGAGGAAAACCAGCCCCGGGGCACCTCGAGGGCGTAGCGGACCGAGCGGGAGGACGAGATCCCGGCCTCGGAGAGGGGCTCGAGGTCCAGGATGTCCCGGATGGTCCCGTCCGAAGAGATATAGGCGATGCTTAGGGGCAGGGTGGTGTTCCTCATCCAGAAGTTGAGGATCTGGTCGGACTCAAAGACAAAGAGCATGCCCTTGCCGGCCGGAAGGCTCTTGCGGAACATCAGGCCCGCCTCCCGCTGGGCGTCGGTGGTGGCCAGCTCGGCCTCGATGGAAACCTGGCCGCAGGTCAGGATCGCCGTCGGGAGGGGCTTCTGGGCCTTCGTCGGCCCGCCGCCAAGGCTGGGCCTGGCGGGGGCGCAGGCCATGACCAGGAAGGACAGGGCCGCAAGGGCAAGGAAAAGGGGGGGCCGAAGCCTCAAGACCATGGGATCCTCCAATCGGGACAGCCCGGGGATAAAAAAGGCCGCAAAGGCTCGTAATGAGTACCTTTGCGGCCGAATTTGCGAAAATCCTATCGAGGGGTCAGTAACCGCCCTTGGAGTCTCGCGGTCTGCGCGCCTTCTTGAGGAGCTTGCGAGCGAGGGCTTTCTTCTTCCGGTTCTTGATCGTGGAGGGCTTTTCGAAGAATTCGCGCTTCTTCCACTCCCGGATGATGCCTTCTTTCTCGACCATGCGCTTGAAGCGCTTGATCGCCTTCTCGAGCGGCTCGCTCTCGTCGACAATAATCTGCTTAATAAAAATCACCCCCCTTCGATAGCGCCAGTAATTCTAATCAACGGCGCTTATTTGTCAAGCGGGGCATGGGACACCCAGAAATCGGGATCGACCGACCGGCCCCGGAGCCGGAGCTCCCAGTGGAGGTGGGGGCCCGTGGCCAGGCCCGTCTTCCCCGACAAGCCCAGGACCTCCCCCCGGGCCAGGACCTGGCCGGTCTTGGCCCGGAGCTCCGAGAGGTGCATATACACCGAATAGAGGCCCGGATCGTGCTCCAGGACCAGGGTATTGCCCGTGACAATCCGCATTCCCGAAAAGACTACCCGGCCCGCCCCGCAGGCCCTGACCGGGGTCCCCACGACGACGGCAAAGTCCACCCCGGCGTGGATGGCCCCCTCGCTGCCCCCGCCCATATAGAGATAGCGCCTCCGGTCCCCAAAGCCCGCGGACCGGGGATAGCCCTCCACCGGGAGGACAAAGGCCTCGGAAAGCCAGGCATCCTGGGCCTCCACCTTGGCCAGGAGGGCAAAAAGGGCCTCGGCCTCGGCGGTCTTCTTGGGGTCCGGGACTGTCCTCAGGGCCGTATTTGCCCCGTCGAGCCTGATGTCCTCCTGGGGAAAGTCCCGGGCTTCCACGCCCAGGCTGAGCCTGACCATAAAGGCCACCGGGGCCGAGTCCGAGGCCGTCCCGGAAAGCTCGGAGCCGCTGACCGCCAGGGTGTAGAGGCCCGGGGCCAGGTCGAGGGGAATGGCCAAAAGAGCCCTCCAGAGAACTGGCCTCGGGCCGGCCTGGGCCGGCTGCCGGGCCTCAGGAAAGGCCAGGGCCCCGTCGACAAGCTTGCCCCCGGGACCCACCAGGTCGACCCGGGGGGCCACCAGGGCCTGGCTCGAGGCCAGGCGCACCAGGAGGGGGTCCCCCTGGCGGAGGCCCGCGGGGGCCGAGACCGAGGGCAGGGCGGAAAGCCGGCCCAGGAGGGCTGAGAGAAGGCCGAGGACGAGGAGGGGCTTTACGTAGGCTCGGGTGTGCATAGGGATTCCCAGCATATCCCCCAGACCGGCCCCAGGGAAGGTGGGTGGCGGGGCCCGATCCGGGACAAAACCCTTCCGCTGACCGGCAAAATGCTCTATACTGCCGCCAAGCCAGATCGATAAAAGCGGGAGTCCGGAATGCTCTTCACGGCTGCGAATTTCATAACCCTGGGCGTAGTCCTCGTAGTCCTCGTCATCTATCGCCAGCTCGACCGGGACAACCGTTCCCTGGAGCGGGTCAAGAAGTACGCGGACAAGCTCAAGGATGACATCTCCGCCTATGTGGACAAGCGTTCCGACGACCTCCAGCGCTATGCCATCGAGCTCGACGTCCAGCAAAAGGCCGCCCAGCAGGTCCTCAAGCGCATCCAGGGCGTCGAGGAGGGCCTCTCGGCCCGGGCCGAGGCCATCGGGGCCATCGAAAAGCGCCTGGGGGAATACGACGGGGTCCTCGCCAAGCTCATGCAGATGACCGCCGCCGTGGACGAGAACCTGGCCCGCCTCCACGAAGAGAGCGAATTCACGGAGACCGTGTCCCGCCGCCTCGATGCCGCCCAGAAGGCCGTCCTCGCCCTGGAGCGCGACATCCCCGGGATCAGGGCCGAGTTCGAGCACCAGAACGCCGCCGCCCTTGGGGAATTCCGGGAGGATGTCCTGGCCACGATCAGCCATAAGCTGACGGAGACCACGGAAGTCCTCGACCGGGCCGGCAGCGAGGCCAAGGCCCTGGTGCTGAGGGCCTCCGACGCCCGGAAGGACACGGAGAAGGAATTCGAGAAGGCCTTCCAGAAGGCCCGGATCGAGGCCGAAAAGCTTGAGGACCTGGCCTTTGAGAAGCTCAAGGAGAGCTCGGACGCCAAGGTCGCCCGCCTCAAGGAGACCGTGGAGGAAAAGTTCCGGGAGATAGGCCAGGCCGCCAAGGACAAGGCCGCGGAGACACAGGGCCTCGTGAAGGCCCTCAAGGGCGAGTGGAAGGCCGAGGCCGAGGGCCTCCTCGAGGCCACCAAGGCCGAGGTCGGCGCCGCCGCCGAGGACCTGGGGAAGCGCCTGGACGCCGCCGTGGAGAAGGCCGCCAAGGTCGAGCTCCGGGCGGCGGAGGTCGCGGCAGCCCTCCAGGAGAAGGCCAAGGCCGCCCTGGCCGCCCACAAGGAAGAGATCGAGCGCCAGCTGGCCCAGTCCAAGGCCACCGCCGAGGCCGCCGCCGCCACCATGGCCGGCCTGGAGAACAAGATCGCCTCGGACTTCGAGCGCCGCCTCGGGGAGTACTCCTCCGAGGTCGAGGCCAAATTCCTCCGCCTGGAATCGGTCAACGTGGACATCGGCGTAATGGAGACGGGCCTGCGGGACGCCATGGCCGTGGCCCAGTCCAAGGTCGAGGGGGACTTTGCGGCCTTCCAGGCCGCCTTCAAGACCCGGAGCGCCCGCTTCGAGGAGGCCTTCGCCGCCGAGGCCGCCGCCCTCCGGGAGTCCATGAAGTCCCTGGAGACCGAGCTCGATACCCTCAAGTCCCGGGCCTACGACAATGTCTCGGAGAAGCTCAAGGTCTTCGAGGACGAGTTCTTCACCGACCTCAAAGCCCGGAGCGAGGGAATCGACGCCCGCCTCGAGGCCTGGAGGCAGGACCTGGAGCGCAAGCTCGCCGAGCTTGCCAGCGCCGAGGCCGCCGAGCGGGTCCAGGCCGAGCGCCAGGCCATGGACGAGCTGCGCGCCCACCTGGCCGACTCCCAGGCCAAGGCCCAGGAGCAGCTGGAGAAGCTCCGGGAGCGTGTCCAGGGCATCGCCGACGGGATCCAGGCCCAGGGCGGCATGGCCAAGGACTCCCTGGAGGCCCTCAAGGCCGCCGTCCTCGAGGACGCCGCCGACGCCCGCAAGACCGCCCAGGCCTACGTCGAGGCCGAGCTGGCCCGCCTCAACCTCGAGTCGGGCACCCGGATCAAGGACGCGGAGAAGGCCCTCGAGGCCGAGCTCACCCGGCTGGGATCGGGCATCGCGTCCGAGACCGAGGGCCTGCGCGCCCTGCGGGAGGCCGCCGCCGGGGCCGCCGCCGCCTTCAGCCAGGACTTCAAGGTTTCCCTCGGGGAGACCAAGGCCCAGCTCGAGGCCGAGCTGGGGGCCTTCAAGGCCGCGACCATCGGCCTCACCACGAGCCTGCGGACCGACTACGAGGCCCAGCGGGACGGCTTCACCAAGCAGTCCCAGGCCGAGAGGGAGCGCCTTTCCAAGGAGCTTGCCTCCCTGGCCGACCGGAGCGCCGAGCTCCGCCAGGACCTCTCCTCCAGGATCAACCAGGCCCTCGAGGGCTTTACCCGGGGCTATGAGGGCTTTATCGCCGACATTGGCCGCCGCCAGAAGGAGGCCGAGGCCGAGGCCGAGACCCGCCTGCGCGCCTTCCGGGACGCCGCCGGGGACATCTCCCTCAAGGTCGAGGCCGCCCGGGCCCAGGCCTTTGGCAAGGTCGAGACCGAGGGCTCCCGCCTCAGCCAGGTCCTGGCTGAGATCGACCGGGAGCAGAAGGCCTACATCGCCCAGTCCAAGGTCTTTGAGAAGACCGAGGCGCTCAAGGAAGACCTCGAGAAGTCCATCGAGACGATGAAGCAGGACCTGGGCCGCCTCGACGCCCGCCGGGCCGAGATAGCGGAGATCGAGAACCAGCTGGGGCGGATCCGCCGCCTCGAGGACGAGATGAGCCAGAAACTCGCCCGCTTCCTCGCGGAGAAGAAGCGCATCGACGCCCTGGAGGCCGACTTCTCCCGCCTCTCCGAGGTTTCCCTCGGGGTGGACCGCAAGCTCGAGGAGGTCACCGGCCAGTCCGACGCCCTCACCGAGACCCAGACCAGGATCCGCAAGCTCCTCGAGCTCTCCTCCGAGGCCGAGGCCAAGCTCGAGCGCCTCGAGAAGAAGGCCTCGGTCCTCGACGCCACCGCCGAGGCCGTGGACAAGAACTTCCAGCAGACCCAGGGCGTGGAAAAGCTCCTCGCGGGCTTTGGGGCCGAGCTCAAGCGCCTGCCCGAGCGCATCCAGGAGATCAAGCGAAGCGTCGACGAGCTTGCCTCGGGCAAGGACAGGGCCGACGAGGCGGTCCGCAAACTCGGGGAGCTCGACTCGATCCTCAAGGACGCGGAAAAACGCATCGCCGACGCCCAGAAGGCCCGGGAGTGGCTTGCCCGGGCGGAGACCCGCCTCGAGGAGGTCAACCGACAGGCCTCGGAGCAGCTCAAGCTCCTCTCGACCCTGCTCAAGGAGGAGGGCTCGGGCTCCAAGGCCGGGGCCTCCCGGGGCGCGCCCCCCTCGACGGTCCAGGACACGGTCCGCAAGCTCGCCCGCCAGGGCTGGGCCCCCGAAGAGATAGCCCGGGCCGTAAAGGTCTCCCGGGGAGAGGTGGAATTGATCCTCGAGCTCGGCGGCAAGGACTAAGAGGAAAGGCACACCGCGGAACCGAGGCCGTGGCTATGCCACAGCCGAAGGTCTAGCGTAGCCGGGCCTTAGCCCGGCGTAGCGTTAGACACAGAGGAAGAGCACAGAGGGAAAAAGTTCGAGGGAATTGGAGCGAAAAAATACGATATTATATTTATTATAATTTCTCAACATTCCTCATCCCGATCTCGGATTCCTCTCTCCCTCTTCCCCTCTGTGCCTAACGCTCACTTCGTTCGCTAGGCCTTCGGCTCTGTGGCACATTAATCTTGGTCGGATCTTCGCGCGCAATATTCCATGCCGTGGCTAGTCGTGCTAGACTCCTGGCCATGAAGACCCGCAGGCTTGCCCTCCGTGTAACCCTCCACTCGACCCTGATGATACTCTCTGTCTATGTGGTGATGCAGACCCTGGCCTATTTCCGGGACAACATCATCCTGGGCCTCCACGACCTCGCGGGCTTCCTGCCCTCGGTGGGGAGCTTTTTAGGGATCTTTATCATACCTCCCCTCCTTGTCTTCTCCGTCCTCATCTATGCCTTTGCCCACCCCATCCAGAAAGTCGCCCTCCGCCTCGAGGCCGGGGAAGTCCTCGACCCAGGACTCCTCGAGCAGACCCGGCGCCGCCTCCTCTCCTTTTCCCGCCTGGTCCTGATCCTCAACATCCTCGGCTTTACCCTGGGCTCGATCCTCCTCGTCCTCATCTCGGGCCGCCTGCACGAATTCCTCGAGTTCGACCGCATAGTCGTGATCATCTCCAACCTGGCCGCCGGTGTGGTCTATGCGAGCGCCCAGACCGCCCTTAACAACATCGCCTTTGCCCCGGTCCGGGAGAGGCTCGGGATCAAGGAGATAGGCAGCCGCAAGCGGGAGCCGACCTCCACCCGGCGCCAGCTGGTCCTGGGCTTCTTTATCGCCCTCTATGTCCTCACCTTCCTCCAGTTCAACACCCGGGACGTCGTCCTCGCCGAGGCGGTCCAGACCGAGGCCCTCCAGGCCCTGGCCGCGGGGCGCATAAGCCCAGCCGAGCTCCCCACGGAATACCGGCGCCTCCTCGCGGCCAGCCTCGACTCCTTCACCTCCCGGGTCGACATCTCCGCGGACAGCCTCCCCCTGCCCTGGGAGGCCGGCCTCGACTACCGCCGGATCCAGCGGGCCACCTTTGTGATCAACATCCTCTTTATGCTGAGCATCGCCTTTGGGGTCCAGGCCGTGGTCTCCGCCGACCTGGGCGGCCAGCTCCGGGACCTGGCCCGGCGCATGAAGGACGTCCTCGAGGGCGGGGGCGACCTGCGGCCCCGGATCAATCTGCGCGCGATGGACGACATAGGAGAGATCACGGAGCTGATCAACCGCCTCCTCGACCTATTTCATGGGGTCGCCCAACGCATCGGCGAGGCCGCGGGCCAGACCCGGGAAGGGGCGGCGGCCATCGACCGGGTCCTCGGGACCTCGGAGGAGCTTTCCCGCCGGAGCGGGGCGGCCTCCCAGGCCCTCGAGGCCGACCTCGTGGCCCAGGCCGAGGAGTCCCGGGGCCTGGCCCTGGCCCTCGACTCCTTCCGGGAGGCCGTGGCGGGGGTCAACGAGGCCGCGGACGAGCAGCGCCGGGTCGTGGCCGAGACCGGCCGGGCGATGGAGGAGATGGCGGGCTCCATAAGGTCGGTCCGGGACATGACCGAAAAAGCCGGAGTGCTCGCGGAAGAGCTCTCCAGCCGGGGCGAGGCCGGGGGCCAGGCGGTCACGGACACCCGCAAGGCCATAGGGGAGATCGAGGCGGCGGCCCGGAAGGTCCTCGGCGTCCTGGGCTCCCTCACCAAGATATCGGCCAACACCAACCTCCTTGCCATGAACGCCGCGATCGAGGCGGCCCACGCGGGCGCCCACGGCCTGGGCTTCGCCGTGGTCGCCGACGAGGTCAGGTCCCTGGCCACGACGGCCGCCGGGGAGACCAAGGCGATCCGCGAGCTCATCACGGCGATGACCGAGCGCATCGGCAAGGGTGTGGAGCGGGCCGAGCTGTCCGGACAGGTGCTCGGGCGCCTCGTGGAGGGCCTGGCCGAGTCCTCGAGGATCTCCGGGGACATAGCCGGGGCGGCCAAGGCCCAGACCCAGGGCACCCAGGCCGTCGAGGCCTCCCTGGCCCAGGTCGTGGCCTCCTGCGAGGCCATCAACCGCCGCATGGCCGAGCAGACCCGGCGCACCAACGAGATGAGCGCCACCCTCGAGGCCGCCATGGCCCGCCTGGAGGGCCTGGCCGCCGCCTCCCGGGACCAGTCCAAGGAGGCCACGGCCCTGGAGGCCTCCTTCCAGGAGGTCCGCCGGGAAGTCGACCGCAACCTTGAGGCGGTGGAGAAGCTGACGGTGGAGATCGGCCGCTTTAAGGTCTAGCCCTCGCCCAGGCTACTTGGCGTTAAGCCTCACGATCTCCCAGCGCCCGCGCGCCTCGGCCCACTCGAACTCGAAGAGGCCGCAGGTGTCGGCCCGGAAGCGCCGCCTCTCCCAGGGAGAAAGGCCCAGGACCACGCAGGCGGCGATGCGGCAGAAGCCGTCGTGGGAAAAGGCCGCCACGTCCCGGCCACCCTCCCGGACCGCCTCGAGCACCGCGGCCACCCGCCGGGCCACCTCGGCCCCGGACTCGCCGCCGGGATAGCTGAAGTCCCTGTCCCAGGCCTTCCAGGCGGCCATAAAGTCCGGGTAGTCCCGGGCGAGGGCGGCCTCGTCCATCTGGTCCGTCAGGCCCACGTCGATCTCGTCCAGGAGGGGCTCCAGGCGGGGCTCGAGCCCCAAGGCCTCGACGAGAGGCCGGGCCGTCTCAGTCGTGCGGCCGTAGCGGCTCACCCAGATCTCGGCGGGGGCCAGGGGAGCCAGACGGGCCGCCACGGCCTGGGCCTCGGCCCTGCCCCGCTCGCTCAAGGGATTGTCGTTGTGGCCGCCGATGGCGGGGTTGGGCCACTGGCCCTCGGCCTTGTGCCCGTGGCGGAGGAGGTAGAGCCGAGGCTCAGGCACCCCGGATCCTCTCGAGCCTGGCCAGGCGCAGGGGAAGATAGGGATGGCTCATGAAGACGCCCGCGAAGCGCACCACTGCGCTGCGGTTGCCCCGGGCGTCCTCGATGTAGCGGGCCACATTGATCCTGGTGTAGAGCTCCCGGCCGGCCGCCAGGAGGACGAGGCCATTCAAGGGATTGTCCTTGGCAAAGACTAGTCCCTGGGCGTCGCAGCCGTACTCGCACCTGCGGGACCAGGCCTGGGTGAGGAAGGGCACCAGGGAGGAGGGAAAGGTCCAGAAGCGCTTGGACATATGGTGGCGCCTAACGTGGCCAAGCTCGTGGGCCAGGATAAAGCGGAGGCTCTCCATGTCCGAGGAGAGCAGGGAAAAGACATCGGAGTAGATGGCTATGTAGTTGGAGCCCGAGAAGCGGATCGCGAAGGCGTTGAGCATGCCCCCTTCCTGGAGGAGGAAGAGTCGGGGAAGGCGGCGCAGGCCCATCGCCTCGCCCATGCTCCGGTATTCCTCGTAGACCTCGGGGAACTGTCCCTCGGTCACCTGGACCCCGTTGCCCTTGAGGTGGCCCAGCATGAATATCTTCTGGACAAGGACAAAGCCCACGATAAACAGGGCATAGACCAGGATAAAAGCCACGGTGGTGGCCGTGGTCACCATGGACCCCAGCTCTCCCAGGGAAGAGATCGCCGCTATGCAGGCCCCAAGGACCACTACAGTAAAGACCACCTTGAGGGCAAAGTAGAAATTCTCCATCTTGTCGAGCTTGACGTCCATTTTTTCTCCTTGTGGATAAGGCGGCTAGGGACGGGCCCCTCCCTGGGGCGACATGCCTTCCGGAGCCAAAGGCTACAATATTCCAGGCCTGGGCGCTAGGCCGGGCCAGCCTGCCTAAGGCCTAGACCTTGGCCAGGGAGAGGAGCTTGAGGAGATAGTTGCTCCGCATCTGCTCGCTCGCCATCACCTGCTTTACCGGCGGAAGCTTGAGGATCACCCCCAGGATAGCCGCCATGGCGCGGTGGCTCGCGAAGGCCTGGTTGTCAAAGATAAGGTTCTGGAGCTTGCCCCGCTCGATGGCCATGAGGACGGCCCGGTGGGTGGAGTCCACCGGGGTAAAGACCCTCGCCGGCCGGGAGACCAGGGAGAGGCTGCCCTTGGGGCAGGCCCGGACGCAGACCCCGCAGCCCAGGCAGGCATCCTCGAGGAGGCGGGCCGTCCTCCGGGTCGGGCGCTTGGGGTCCTCGGCGGAGACGAGGGCCATAGCCTCGACGGGGCAGGCGTCCACACACTTGCCGCAGCCCGTGCAGGTCTCAGGCATCACCTTGGGCATGAAATTGGTCGTGTGGACCGGGTGGAGGATGCCAAAGCGGCGCTGGGCGATCAGGGCCTCGCAGCAGCAGCCACAGCAGTTGCAGATAAAGTTGACGCCCTTCTGGACGTTTTCCCCGAACTGGACCAGGCCGTGCTCATAGGCCTTTTCCAGGAGGCCCATGCACTCCGAGACGCCTATGGCCCGGGCATGGCCATGCCTCGTCAGGGAGTCCGCCGAGGAGTTGAAGGTCATGCAGATCTCCATTGGGGCCTCGCAGGCCCGGCCCAGGTGCCGCATCTTATGGCGGCAGTAGCAGAGCCCCACCCCGATATGGCTCGCGGTCTGGATCACCTGGCTCGCCCGCTCGTAGTCGATGACATGGAGGCCCAGGTCCTCCCCTGCCCCCTCGCCTAGCGCCGGGCCCAATTGGGCCTCCTGGACAAAGACCCGGCCCAACTGGGTCTCGCCCTTGGTGAAGAGGGCCTTGATAAAGTCCTCCTCTACATTGAGGTACTGGTAGAAAAGCTCCGCCAGGGCCTTTTGGTCCAGGTCGCTCCGCAGGCGCATCATGGAGAATTCGAAAAAGCCCGCCATGGGGGGAGGGAGACTGTAGATGGTCTGGCCCTCGTGCTCCCAGTCGATGAGGAGGGCCCGGCTGGCCAGCTCGTCGAGGAGCTTCTTGGCCTCCCCGGGGGACCTGCCCCAGGCCCGGCCGGCCTGGGACGCGTCAAAGGGCTTGATGGGAAGGAGGGATACGGCCTCGGCCTCTTTCTCGCTGAATAGGAGGCGGAGGATGCCGAAAAGCAAGTCCGAGGGAGGAGCCCCCTGGGGAAAGCGGTTGAGCCGGTCGGTCAGGCGGTCATAGGCGCTCTGCATTGTCCGATGAGCCATGGCTCCCTCCCGGGCCAGTGGCCCCCGCCGGGAGGGCCAAGCCTAGAGGAAATATGCCTCAGTTTTCCAGCTTGGAAAGCGGAAAAAACTAGCGCCAGACCGCCACAATGCCCCCGTAGACCGCATAGGTCAGGAGGAAGAGCCCGTTGTTGATCACGAGGACGATGGGCTTGCGGGCCTCAAAGAGAGTGTTGAGGCTGTGGGTGAGGGCAAAGCAGGCCCAGGCCACTAGTCCCACCGCCAGGCCGGCCCCGAAAGTGGTAGCCCCGATGGAGTGGACGATCACCTGGAGGCCATAGGCGAGGAGGAGGGAGGCGACAAGGCCCGAGAGGAAGAGGAAGGGCATAGCCTTCTTTTCCGCCTCGGTCATCTCCTTCTTGCCATAGGTGCCCAGGGCCGTGGCCCAGGGCTTAAGGAAGAGGACCGGGGAATACCAGAGCCAGGAAAGGAAGAAGTTGACCAAGGTAAGGACTACGAGTGGCAGGACAGAGACCTGGAATTGCAGCATCGATTTCTCCTTCTGCCTTTAATATTACATTTTGCCTCAGGATTGTCAAACTTCCGGGACCGGGACCCTCATTCCACAAAGAGCCGCTTCGAGGCGTAGGCGGGGTCCGAGGTCAGGTTGATGCCGAGCTTGCGCAGGCCCGCCTCGTCCCCCGGGCTGGGGACATGGGTGAGGTGCATCTGGCAGCCCCGGAGATCCCGGAGCCTGTCCAGGCAGGTCTGGACCATGGGGGTCAGGGCCGCGCCGATGGAGAGGGCGATCAAGACCTCGTCCACATCGAGGCTCGCGTTCTTGCCCCGGAGGACATCCTTCTTGAGCCTGGCTATGGACTCGATCACCAGGGGCGAAAGCAGGGGGATGGAGTCGGGCACCCCGGCCATCTGCTTGGCCCCGTTGAGGATAGCCGCGGTGGCGGCGTGCAGGAGGGGCGAGTTCTTGCCCGTCACGATCTGGCCCGAGGGCAGCTCGAGGGCGGCCCCGCAAAAGGCCGTGTCCACCCCGTGGACGGTGGCCGCGGGATCCCGGGCCGCCTGGGCCAGCTGGGCCGCCTGGGCGGCCTCCCGGGCCGCGGGCACAACCCGGCGGTACTCCGGCCCAAGGCCCAGCTCCTTCATGAGAAGGTCGGCCTTCTCGAGAGAGGCCTTGTCCGCCATGCCCGTCATGTACTCGCTCGCGCAGCGCAGGTAGCGGCGCACAATCTCCTGCCGGGCCGCCTCCCGGCAGGCCTCATCGTCCACGATGGCAAAGCCCGCCCGGTTGACGCCCATCTCCGTGGGGGAGCGATAGGCGCCGCCCGAGTCGGTGATGCGCTCCAGGATGGCCTTGAGGATGGGAAAGGACTCGACGTCCCGGTTGTAGTTGACCGCGGCCTCCCCGGTGGCCTCGAGGTGAAAGGGGTCGATGAGATTGAAGTCCTTGAGGTCGAGGGTGGCGGCCTCGTAGGCTATGTTCACCGGGTGCTTAAGGGGGAGGCTCCAGATGGGGAAGGTCTCGAACTTGGCGTACATGGCCCGGGTGCCCAGGAGGTGGTCATGGTAGACCTGGGAGAGGCAGGTGGCCATCTTGCCCGAGCCGGGACCCGGGCCTGTCACGACCACGAGGGGCTTGGTGGTCTCGATGCGGGGATTGGCCCCGTAGCCTTCCTCGGAGACGATGGTGTCCACGTCGGTGGGATAGCCCTTGGTCGGGGCATGGGTATAGACCCGCACGCCCCGGTTCTCCAGCTTGGTCCTGAAGGCCCGGGCCGAGGACTGGCCTTCCCAGCGGGTGATGACCACTGCGGAGACCGAAAGGCCCCACTCACCCAGGTCATCGATGAGCTTCATGGCGTCCGCGTCGTAGGTGATCCCGTAGTCGGCCCGCATCTTGCGGTGCTCGATCGCCCCGGCATGGATGCAGAGGACGATCTCGGCATCCTTCTCGAGCTCCTTGAGGAGGCGGACCTTGACGTTTGGGTCGTAGCCCGCGAGGACCCGGGCGGCGTGGAAGTCGGCGAGGATCTTGCCGCCGAACTCGAGGTAGAGGCGGCTGTCAAAGCGGCGCATGCGCTCCCGTATGAAGGAAGCCTGCTCGGCTATGTACTTCTCGTTGTCAAACCCGACTTTTCCCGCCATTGGACACCCCCTGGACGGGAAGGCAGTCTACACCGGAGGCCAGGACATTGGCTATGCCTCCCGGCTGATCCAGGCCATCTCCTGGCCGCCCAGGAACTGCAGCCTTAGGCCCAGCTGGGCCGAGTGGTGCTGGATATGCCGGATGGCGTTTATGTAGCGCTCGCATTTGGTCATGTTCCCATAGACATCGCTGTCGGGCAGCAGCAAGGCCTCGCCGAGCTGGCCCAGAAGGACGGACTTGACCTTCGATACGCAGAACTCATAGTACTTGTCCAGAAACACCCGCCCATAGAGGCGGCTTCGGGGCCTCTCCTCCAATTCCTCATAGTCCGCGAAGGGCCCGGGGTTGTCCGCATGGAAGCCCTGCCTCCGGATATCCCCTATCTCGTCACAGAGGCTCAGGTCACAATCGAACAGGACATGGAAGACCACCTGGGAAAAAGGATAGTCCCCATGCTTTTCATGCCACTCGGGATCCGGGCACCTGTCCATGCAATCCTTGAGGGTATAGAGACTCGCCAGCATCTGGCTGGCGAGTCCATGGGCAAGGATGTTTTCGGACACGGGGACCTCCTTCCAGGGAATACAGCCTTAGGGCCTGTCCGGCCTAAGGCTATTTGCTGATGTCAAAAAACCAGTTCTGCCCGCCCTGGTCCGTTATCTGCAGCGTGGTATCCAGGCCATCCTTGCCCCAATGGAATTCCTCACCCTCAGGATCTCCTTCCCACCCGAGCTTGGCCAGGCTCCGCTTATAGGCCGCGATGTCCGCTTCCTTGGCTTGCTTTACATCTATCGTGACATTGAACTCGTAGTCACGGATACTCGAGCTCAGGCATTGGCTGAACTGGGGGATAAAGGGGTAGTCTTTGGTCGGCCATTGCTTGTCCGTGCTTTTGATGGAGATGGTTATCCCGACGAGGCCCTGGTCCCGATAGAAGTGTATCAGCACCTCATACTGGTCCTTGGTGGCCTTGTCCGAGCTCCCGTCCTTGGATAGGGTCCATCCGGCCATCCCATAGCCTGCCACGTAGTCTCTGACCTTGGCCTCATTGGTCTCCACAAGGTAGATCTGGAACCAGTTCGTCGATCCGCCATTTCCGTAGTTCGCCACCTTCCCCTTGTAATCGGGTATGACTGAAGGTATTTCCTTGGCCGGCCAAGTGCTCTTGCCGGGCACCAAGACCGGATTGACCGGGCCGGATTGGGCAAAGGCGCAATAGCAGGCAAGCACAAGACCAAGGGCACACAGCGCAAGTCGGCGTTTTCTCATGATAACCCCATAAATGATAAGTTTATCCATCCTGCAAGCCAGGCGCAAAGAGCCTGGCACGACGACGAATCAGGTTGCGGCGATCCCCGTCAGATCCTTCCGCAGGAAGGCGCGGATCTGCATCCGGAACAGCTCCTGGCTGTATTGGACCTTCATCTCCTTCTGCTTGAAGCCCTTGTCAAACTCCAGGGCCTTATCATGGTCGAACTGGAAGACGTCGCTCTGCTTCAGCTTCCAGTCCTGCTTTCCGAAAAAGCCCGGCTGAAGCTCCAGGACGAGCAAACCCAAAGGATAATCGCCGTCCATAGCGCTTACCCGGAAGTCCACGCCATTCCTGAAGCCGTGTTTGCAGTAATTATGAGGATCCCCATAGATGGCGATGGCAGGAATTCCCATATCCGCGACCAAGCAGCTGGTCTTAAAGATCAAGGCCGTCCCGATTCCCTTTCTCTGGAAGTCCGGATGGACGCACAAGGGACCAAAGGAGACGATGGGCACCCTGGCTTGATCCTCCCCGAAAAGCCAGGCCTTGGTATACATTATCGAGGCGACGATTCTACCATCCATCTCCACGACATAGTCCAGCTCCTCAATAAAGTCCTCGTGGCCTCGCAGGATATGGCACAGGTAGTGTTCGTCGCATCCAGGAACGTAGAGATTCCAGAAGGCTTCCCGGGTCAGCTCTTCCACTTCCGCGTAGTCAGCCTTGCTCTCTAGGCGAATGATGGGGTTCATGGTACTCCTATTTCTTCTCCCGCCTCCAGCCTGATTCCGGAAGCGGATATCGGCCAATCCTAGCTCAGGATCATGGGTCGAATGGAATTCTCCTTAATCGTCCTTTCCAGTTCGCTTTCATTCCAACCAAGTATTTCGATAGCCACGTTTTCTATTGCCTTTGAGATGCCCTTGCTCCTCAATTGCCTTATTCCAATTATGGGCTTTTTCGCCGACGCCGCGCACTTTAGCTCATACCGCACCCAGTCGCCGCTCTCAATGCATATGGAGTCCAGAGCAAAAACGCAGTTGGCTGGCCTGATTTGCTTTCTGATCTCCTCCTCTCTTTTCTCCTTGTTCATGCTTCGATATTTATAACTGACAGGAACGCTAAGCAGCGATATGTTCAGGCTGGAAATGCCATCAAGAATTTCCGCCAATCGATCGTAATCTGGATGGCCTTCGTATCCATGAGTAATGAATATTTTATACTCCCTGAGAAGCGTCATGCATTCCTCCCTTTTTCGCAAATTTATCGCTGCAACAGTGAATTCCAGCTCCTTATATAAGGGCAAGACCTTTTCATTGGTAAATGCTACGCGGAGCTTGATCTGCTTTATACTCGCTTTTTTCGGGATTTCCTCTAGAGCAATCATGCTTTTTTTGCCATAGCCTTTACTTCGGCATTTTGGATGTATATAAAAATCATAAATAAACACGCTTGATTCAGGGTTATGCAATGAAGCCTATTGTCTTTTGTATGTATCCCTTCCGGCAAGTCAATTCGTATTTCGTCCGAGGCAATCATTTTTCTCCCATAGCAAGACTCGTGATAAAACCGATTGCAAATCTCCTTATCGCCTAGCCTTCGAGACCGATGTGGCTCGGAATCGAGTTGCAGTGGTCGCTAGGCCTCTTTCGCGATTAGTCACCATACAAATGGGACTATTCTATGCTTCACCTTTTTCATGTACTCCCCATATCCTGGCAGTCCATCCATCAAAGTCTTTTCTTCATTGATAGCCCTTTTGCCCAATACCAGTATCATCATTCCACAAGGGATCAGGGCTATAAAGGAAGCCAAGGCAAGGCATGTGCCAATATACACCAGCATAATCGCCATATACATCGGGTGACGGATTACAGCGTAAAGGCCGGTATCGATTACTTTCTGCTCTTTTTGGATTTCGACAACTCTTGAGGCATAACTGTTAGTCATCATCACTTTTAGGTTGATCCCGTATCCAAGCAGAAGGATCACTTCGCCCGCTATCATCACGACAAGGGGAACGGAAGACCAATGGAACCGGAAATCCAGGCCCGGCAGCCCATAAATGCACGCAATCAGGACTATAGATATTCTAACAAATCGCTTTTGCTTTGGGTCCGTCTCTTTCGTTTTGATCCTTTTCTCAAGCAGCGATTTGTCCTTTCTGTACAAGGTCGACAGCCCCAATCCAAGAGTGGCCACAATCGTGCCCAGATAGACCCATCCATTGACATAGGAAAAAGTGCCGGCACTGCCAAAAAGCAACGCACCCAGAATAATGAAGACGACGAGAAACTTGCCCAGGGCCCGCATGAGTAGTTGATACGACTTGGAGTCAATACTATTCATTTCGGCTTGCTCCTGCTTTGCCTCGAACTCGAAGCGTCCGCCATAGCAATGCTAGCGTGCTGCGGGTAAGCGCAACCGATAGCCTAAAGCGCTTGCTATACTATTATCTCATAGCTTATTGCTTTTTCTTGCAGCGATTTGATAAAGGGGACAATATTGCCAAAATCGATCGCCCGATGGTCGAAGGCAATTGTAAGGGGAAGCATTTTTCTGATCGAATATTTCTCGGGATCTTCAGCTACTACGATTTTATCTTCAATAGAGCTTATGCCTATTGCGATTATTTTAGGCTCGATAACCTCAAGAAGCGCAAATCGGCCCTTTATATCACCGAGCAAGGAGCCAATATTCGATATTATTATTCCGTTGGAATTGATCTCCGGCGGCTTTTGGCTGCCTTTATCCGCAATTATGGATCTTGCCTTAGCGATCTTTAATGGGATTATCCTTGTCAGCGCCGTAATATCGAATTTCCGCAATTTTCTTTTTGTATCCTTGATAGCGGCAGCAAGCATTTCGCTTTCTATATCGATATCGTCGATACTTCTCTTGGTGTTTTCGATTTCAACGGCGAATTGAGATAGGGGCTTATCGGCAACGTCTTTAAATAGAAAAGGAATCATCTCCCCGCCAGGCAAGGCCCATGGAATATTGACATCGACCGTTTCGCTATACTCGTATTTTATCTTGTAGATTAGCCTATTATAGGAAAAGGAACTATATAATACCTTATATGGCTTGATGGACTCTGCGACTATTTTTACAATAATGGTGTTGAATGATATGTCCTTGCCGGCCTTTCCTAGGTTCGCCTTATTTGCCTGGTATTTTTCATATAGACCGGAGACGTCGATATCGCAGATAAAGGACACATGGGGTATTCTTTTCCATGACGAGTAAGTAGAGGCTGCGGCGATTTTTCTTGCTATATTTGCATTCTTCATCTACACCGCCTATCGCTAACTATCAAGCCAACAAAGGCACAACCTGCGATCCGAGCCTGCCAGGCTGCCATGGTGGAAGCGATCGCTCGATGGAATTTCCTTTACGGTCTCAAGGTGTCGTATGAATGATCTATCATCTCAAAAACGGCTTTTGGCTCTATCATTTTATCCAGCAATATCGTGTTCTTATATTTCCTCTGCCCCAAGGGAACATGATATCCAGGCAGTACTATATCTTTATGCTGTTCCCGATAACATGCTCCAATATCCGGATCACATCATCCTTGGCTGAGCAGTAATCGACCAGCTCTTGCAGCGCTATTCTCATTTCCGCCTTTTCATCATTGGGTGATCTTCGTTGAACTGGATCAAATCCCACAGATTCCCGTAGAGATCCTTAAATACGGCGACCCTTCCATAATCTGCCGTATGGGGATCACGAACAAATTCTATTCCTCTCGCCTTATACGCGCTATAATCTCGCTCAAAGTCATCTGTGTATAAGAAAAGGAATACTCGTCCTCCTGATTGATTTCCAATAAATGGCTCTTGTTCTGGTTTTGACGCTTTTGATAATAGAATAGTTGTTCCTAGTGAGCCAGGAGGAGCTACAACGACCCATCGTTTGTCCTGCTCAGGCTGATATGTGTCATCGAGCAAGGAGAATTCCAGCTTTTCCACATAGAACTTTATAGCCTCATCATAATCTCTAACGACAAGCGCTATATGGACTATCGACTGGGCCATCGTTACCTCACGGCTTTCTGACGTTCTTTCCTTGGGCATTGGCATCGCCGGCCAGCTCTCGACTACCTAATAGTATTTTGCTATTCCTATTTCCAGATCCCCGTCATCTATAATCCCCCCGCCCCACCCAACTGTCAAGTTCATCCCCATCCCTAGGCCAGAAGCTACACCGTGTCTTCAAGTCCGCACTCCAGGCCAAAGCCTCGGGGCAGCCATCTGCGCGATCCAAGCTGTATTTGGGTGGCTGCGCTTGAAAATGCTATCCAGGGGATAGACCACGCCCAAGTTTTTTGTGGAAGGAGCAGCGCGGCGGGTGGCATATGGATACCCCAAGCCTCGATCGCGCCTTCAAGTCCGCGCTCCAGGCCAAGGCCTCGAGGCAGCCATCTGCGCGATCCAAGCTGTATTTGGGTGGCCGCGCTTGAAAATGGTATCCAGGGGATAGACCCCGCCCAAGTTTTCTGTGGACGGAGCAGCGCGGCGGGTGACAAAAGGAAACGGGATGCCGCGCAGCGGGCACCCCGTTTCCTTTTGCCAGGCCCCGCCCTAAACCGTCCTAGAACGGTTCAGGCAGGCCCTCTCGGATTTCCATTTTCTAGGGCGTCATAAATAGCTTATTTCGAGAGGACAGCCTCGAGACCCACCTCAAGCATGGACTTGAAGGTGAGTTCCCGCTCGGCGCTGGTGGTCGCCTCCCCGGTCACAAGGTGATCGGAGACGGTGAGGACGCAGAGGGCCTCGACCCCATACTTGGCCGCGAGGGTGTAGAGCTCGGCGGCCTCCATCTCAACGCCAATGACGCCAAACCGGGCCCAGAGCTTCCACTGGTCGGGATCCTCGGTGTAGAAGGAGTCGCTGGAGATGATCTTGCCCACATGGACGGGCATCTTGCGGGCCATCGCCGCGTTGTACGCCTTCAAAAGGAGATTGAAGGAGGGGGCCGGCGCGTAGTCCATGCCCTGGAAGCGGATCTGGTTGATGGCCGAGTCCGTGGAGGCCGACATCCCGATGATGAGGTCCCTTACCTTGACGTCCTTTGTCAGACCCCCGCAGGTCCCCACCCGGCAGAGCTTGGTGCAGCCGTAGTCGCGGATCAGCTCATTGACGTAGATGGACAGGGAGGCCTGGCCCATGCCGGTGCCCATCACGGAGACCCGCTCGCCCTTGTAGGTGCCGGTGTAGCCAAACATGTTCCGGACCTTGTTGAACTGCACGGGGTTCTCGAGGAAATTCTCGGCGATGAACTGGGCCCGCAGGGGGTCGCCGGGGAGGAGGATGGACGGGGCGATCTGGCCCTTCTCCGCGGAAATATGGATGCTCATGGGGATCCTCCAGGGGATAGGATGGCGGCGAGGCTAAAGGGTTTCCGGCCGCTCTGGTCTAGGACAGGATACGACGGCGGGAGCTTTTTTGGCTAGGTGGATCGCCGGCCTATGCGGAGAGGTCCAGGTTTTGGCCAAGGTCCGAGAGGGAGCTGGCATAGCCCTGGGCGAGGGACTCCGCCCGGGAGGAATTCATCTCCGCCCGGGCCTGGGCCTCGGCAAGGGAGGCGGCGGCCGCGACCGCCAGGTCGGCCGCGGAGGGGTCGGAGGGAGCCATCGCCGCGGCCCGGACAGTGACCATCTTGGCGGCGGTCTCCTCGGGCTTGCCGGGCAACGGAGAAGTATCGATGCCCACCTCCCCGCCCACGGCATAGGACCGGCCGTCGGGGCCCTTCTGGTAGGAATAGCTGGCCCCGCCCCGTACATAGCCCGAGCCGGCGGCTATATGGGCCGCCTCGTGGTCCCGGACATGGCTGTCCCGGGCCTTGAGCTGGGTCAGGATCCGGGCCACTTCCAGGGTTTTTTCCGCCTTGGCCAGGGGGATTGCGAACAGGGAAGCGGGGCCCCGGGGGTCGGGGGCCGGGATCGGGCCGGCGCCCGCCCTCGGCTTGCTTCCGGATCCGGCCGCGTCACCCTCGGCCCGGCCCCGGAGGGCGGGTATGGCCTCAACCCTGACCGGGGCCGAGTCCTTGCCTAGGGCTCCAAGGGGGCTGATGCGGGGAGGAAGGAGCTGGGGACCCTGCCCTATCGCGGACACCCGGGAGATGGCCATAGAACCCAAGGATAATGTTTGGGGGGGAGAGACTCAAGACCTGGAAGGCTTTCCTTTGACACCCGGGGGCGGCCCTGGACGGAGGGGAAGCAAGGCCCGCGGTCGGCAGGCCGCCTGCCGGGTCTTGCTTTAAGGATAATGCCTGCCGCCTCGGGATCAAGGGCTAAGGAGAGGATTTATCCGGGCCAGCCATGCTAGGATGGGCTATGGACCAGTACAGGATTCTCCATGAGGATGAGGACATCCTCGTCGCCAACAAGCTCGGACCCCTGCCGGTCCAGCCGGACAAGACCGGCGATCCCAGCCTCCAGGACCTGCTCAGGGCCGAGCTTGCCGGCCGCTCCGGGCCCAAGGGCGACCTCGAGCTCGAGGCGGCCCACCGGATCGACCGGCGCTGCAGCGGGGCCCTCCTTTTCGCCAAGACCCGCCGGGCCCTGGAGACCCTGGAGGCCGACTTCCGCGGCAAGGCCATCGAGAAGACCTATATCGCCTGCGTCGAGCACGAGCCTGGGGCCAGGGAGGGACGCCTCGAGCACCGCCTCGTGTGGGACAAGCGGACCAATGTGGTCAGGGCCTTCAAGCTCAAGGCCGGGGAGGAGACGAAAGGCGAGCGGGGCATCCTCGAATACCGCCTGGCGGGGGCATCCGAGCGCTTCTGGTTCCTCGAGATCCGCCTCATCACGGGCAAGCACCACCAGATCCGGGCCCAGCTGGCCTGCGAAGGCCTGCCCATCCGGGGGGACATCAAGTATGGGGCCCGGCGGACCAACAAGAACGGCCTGATCATGCTCCACGCCCGCCGCCTCGTCCTCACCCAGCCCAGGACCCGGGAGACCCTCGAGGTCCTTGCCCCCTTCCCGGAGTCCGAGCCCCTCTGGGCCGCCCTTCAGGGCGACGCCCTCGGCTAGAACACCGGGCCGATGGGCTTGGCCGAGCCGGGGACCTGGAAATTAAGCCTATCCCAGCGGAGGAAGTTGCCCCCCTGAGCGGGCTCCACGGTCAGGTCAAAGACCCCGCAGTTGCCCGTCGGCAGGATGGGCATCCAGGTCCTCGTCCCAAAGGTGACCCGCACCAGCCACTGGATAAAACCCCCGTGGCTCACGCAGGCTATCCGGCGCTTGCCGGAAAAGGCCTCGGCCCGCAGCACTTCCCAGGCCAGGATAGCCCGGTCGTAGAGGCTGTCTGCGGCCTCGGCGTCGGGGACGGCCGACCAGGAGCGATGGGCAAAGTCGGCGTAGACCTCAGGATAGCGGGCTTGGGCCTCCTCGAGGCTCATGCCGGAAAAGGAGCCCGTGTCGAGCTCCCGGAACTCTTCCCGCAGGCTCGGGCCGGGGAGGCCCAGGCTCGTGGCCAGGATCGAGGCGGTCTCGGCAGCCCGCCTTAAAGGGGAGGCCACGATGACATCCAGGCCCTTGGCCTTGAGATAGGTCCCAAGCTCGGCGGCCTGGGTCCGGCCGGTGTCGTCCAGGCTAAAGTCCTGGAGGCCCTGGATGATCCGCTTGGCGTTGGCCTCGCTCTGGCCGTGGCGGATGATGGTAAAGGTGACGGGGGCGGCCAGTCCGGCAAAAAAGGCTGAATCGACCATGGTGGGTGTGGCTGGGCTCATAGCCCGGGCAGTATAGGCGCAGGAAGGGCCCGAGGGCTAGACTGGGGTCATGCGCCCCTCCCGTCCGCGAGCCCTGTCCCTCGCCGCCTTAGCCCTGGCCGGCCTCCTCCTGTCCTCCTGCTATGTCCTGGACCAGGGGACGGCCTATCTCTCCATCCTGGCCAAGGCCAAGCCCATAGCCAGCCTGAGAAAAAAGCCCACGACCCCCGAGGCCGAGCTGCGCTTCCTCGACCAGGTGGCCCAGATCCGGGCCTTCGGCATAGAGGACCTTGGCCTTGCGGACACCAAGAACTTCACGAGCCTCGTCGAGCTAGGCACCGGGAGCCTAGCCACCGTCGTCCAGGCCTGCGACGAGCTTTCTTTTGCCCGCCACCTCTGGACCTATCCCGTGGTGGGCAAGCTGCCCTACAAGGGCTTCTTCAAGGCCGAGGACGCCCGCAAGGAAGCCGATAGGCTTCGGGCCCAGGGCCTCGACGTCCTCGTGCGGGACGTGGATGCCTTCTCGACCCTGGGCTGGTTCCGGGACCCCCTCTTCAGCTTTATGGAGACCTATTCCAAGGCCGAGCTCGCGGATCTTCTTCTCCATGAGATGACCCACGCCACCGCCTTCACCAAGGCCCCCGGGGACTGGAACGAGGAGTTAGCCACCTTTGTGGGCCGCCGGGGAGCCGAGGCCTTTCTCCTAAACCTGGAGGGCCAGGCCTCGCCCTCCCTGGCGGAAGCCCGCCGGAGCCGCCAGAGGTCGGAGGCCTTCGCGGCCTTTCTGCGGGACACCGCCCGGGAGCTTGAGGCTGTTTATGCGAGCCCCGCCAGCCCGGAGGAAAAGCGCCAGGCCAAGGCCCGGATCATCGCGGACCGGGCCAGGGTCTACCGGGAGAGGGGGAGCCAGCTCTTTGGCTCCGGCCCGGACGCGGCGGGCTGGCGGAATTTCGACATGGCCAGGATCAACAACGCCTGGCTCGACCTCTACCGACTCTATGAGGGGGAAAGCGAGCTCTATGCCGACTATTGCCGCCTCGTCTGCAAGGACGACCTCGCGGTTTTTATAGCCAAGGCCAGGGCCCTCGCCAAGGCCAAGGACCCCAAGGCGGAGATGCGCAGGGAGCTGGGGGCTATCGACCAGGACTAGGAGAAGGATTGACGATTCCCAGGATTCTCAGCCCCCCTCGGCGGCCGTCCACTTAATGACTAAGCGCTTCAGCTCCTCTTCGCTGCCCCGGAAGACATCCAGGTCGACCCGGCCCGTGATGCCCTCGACATGGGCCCGGTCGTGGTATTGCCAGAAGAGGACCTCGGGGATCTTCCCGTTGTAGGGCAGGGCCACCGAGCGGATCCAGAGGGGATTGGAGAAATGTCCCTGGACTATATCCCGGTAGGAAGCCCGGGTCGTGTAGATGATCGGCTTGACCTTGTAGTAGGCCTCGAGGTCCTGGAGCATAAGGCCCAGCTGGACCCTGATCTCGGCCACCTCTGCGGCCTCGGGCCGGCCGGGGTACTCCAGGTCGACCACCGGGGGCAGGTCTATGCCCCTCTGGGCCACCTGGATAAAGTTCCTGGCCTGGGGCCGGCCATCATAGGAAAAATGGTAGAAGTGGTAGGCCCCGACGAGGATGCCCCGGGACCGGGCGCCGGCGACATTCCGCTGGAAGCTCTTGTCCACAAAGTCATCGCCTTCCGAGGCCTTGATAAAGGCGAACCTATACTTCCCGTCAAGCTCTTCCCAGCGGATCTCGCCCTGGTGGTTGGAGATGTCCAGGCCCGCTACGCCGTAGATCCTCTTGTTGGGCCAGATATGCCAGATAAGGCCCTCGGAGAGGAGGAAGACCGCGCCTGCGGCCAGGCCGAGGACAAGGAGGCCGCCTATCGCTATGGCCCAAGGGCGGCTTAGACGCCTCGCCCCGACCCTCGCCGCCCCGGAGGCTCCCTTATTCGACAAAGCGCTGGGAGAGGGCCGTGAGCACCGAGAGCACGTTCTTGTCCGACTCCGTGCGGGTCCGGCGGGACACGAGGCCCGTCATCAGGGAGGCCGGATAGCCCTCGAGGACGGCCTGGGCGAACTCGAGGACCTTGGGGTCCTTGCAGGCGTCGAGGATAGCCTGGGCCGAGTCCTCCGTGGGGGCTTCCGAGAGGGCCGTGAGCACCCGGCGCTTCTGGGCCAGGCTCGCTCCGCCCGAGCCCGGGGCCGCGAGGAAGTCCCCGGCCAGGCTAGCCGGCTTCTGGGAGCCCATGTCGGCCAGGGCCTCGAGGACGAGGACCTTGAGGTCGCCGTCCTCGGCCTGGGCAAAGGCCGAGACGAGGGCTTCCTCGACGCCAGCGTCCTGGGCCGCGAGGACCTTGAGGGACTCCACGGCCACCTTGCGCAGCTCGAGGTCGCTCTCCTTGGACGCGATGCGGGCCAGGGCAGCCAGGGCCCCGGGCTTGCCGGCCCCTACCCTGCCCAGGGCCTCGACGGCGTACCAGCGGAGCATGGCGTATTTTTCCCCCCGCATCTGGGCCGTGGTGACCAGGGTCTGCCAGAGGTTGAGCTGGGGGGAGTCAAAGCCGATGGCGCCCACCGCGCGGATCGCCGTGGCCCGGACAGAGACGGTCTCGTTCTCGTTGGTGATGAGCTTCTGGAGCTCGTCCATCACCCGGGGGTTGGTGGAGGCGCGGATCTTGTAGAAGGCCCAGGCCACGTTGCGCTTGACCTCGGGGAGGGGGCTCTGGAGCAGGGTGAGGAGGGAGACCAGGGTCGAGGGGTCGGCGAGGTCGGCCAGGAGGGCCGAGCCGGCCATCAGGAAGGCCTGGTCCTGGCTCGCGAGGAGGCTCCGGGTCAGGGCCCCGGTGATAGGCTGGGGATTGGCGGGATAGAGCTTGCGCAGGGCCGCGGCCGCGGCGGCCCGCACTCCCTCGTTCTTGTCCGCGAGCTCTTCCACCATGAGGTTCACGGCCTGGGAGCCGCCGGGGTTGTCCCCTAGGGCGCCCAGGGTGGCGATCTCGAGGCCGGGGTCGAGGTCCTTTTCTCGCAGGACCTTGAGGAAGGCCGGGACCACGGTGTCCCCCTTCTGCTTGGCCAGGGCGAGGACGGCCTGGGTCCTGACCCCGGGGTCCTTGTCCGTCCCCAGGACGGCCACAAGGGCCTCCGTGGACTGGGTCGAGGGCAGGGAGCCAAGGCCCGTGGCCGCCGAGCGGCGGACCAGGGAGTCGAGGTCGGTGGAAAGATCCTTGAGGGCGGTCTGGACGCGATAGTCGGCATTGCCCTTCTGGGCGAGGCCCGAGAGGGCCTGGGAGGAGGCCTGGAGGAGGTCCTTGGGGAGGCTGGCCCGGGCCGGGGCCTTGAGGAGCTCGAGGATGGCGTCGAGGCCCTCGGGAGCGCCTATCGCGCCCAGGGCGAGGATGGACACCCGCCTCACCTCACCGTCCTTGGAGGTCTTGAGCTGCTTGACCAGGACCGGGACGGCGGGCCGGTAGCCCGTCTCGCCCAGGGCCTTGATGGACTCGACCTGGTAGTCCGAGGCCTCGGCGAGGCTGAGGAGGTAGGCCGCGGCGTCTTGGGACTTGAGCTGGCCCAGGGTCCTGATGGCCGAGCGGGTGCGGCCGGGGTTGCTCGCCTTTTCCTTGAGGATGGTGGAGACCATGGCCGTGGAGAGGGTCGACTTTTCCTCCGCCGGTATGTCCTGGGGCAGGGGGTAGCCCTTTTCGATCATGCCAAAGAGGGCGTCCCGGGAGGAGACAAACTCGCCCTCGGCCTTGGCGCCCTCCTTCTTGTAGGCATTGGCCATGGTCGTGATGATCCCGCCGATCCTCGCCATGGCCTCCTTGTAGGCCGAGGGGGTGAGGTAGAGGATGTCCCCCATGGCCTCCCTCTGGGCTAGGGCGTCCCCGAGGGAGGAGGCGAAGTCGATGGCGATAAGCTCCTGGAGGGCGCCTGAGCCTCCCTTGACCGCGGCCTGGACGGCCCTGAGCTTGGCCAGGGGCAGAAAGCGCCAGTTGGCCACGACAAAGTCGAGGACTTCCTGGGCCTGGAGCTGGCCGTCCTTGACCCTGGACTCGGGGATAAGCTCGGAGACGTCCCCGGCGGCGTCGGCCTTGCCGTTGCCATTGAAGTCCAGGTAGCCCTGGGCCAGCTCGGGGAAGATCTTGACCAGGTCCTGGTTGAGGGAGGAGGAGACGAGGGGGGTCCCGGCCTGGGCGGAGAGGCCAAGGGGGACAAGGGCCAGGAGGACGAGGGCGGCCAGGCCGGCCCGGTGGGCATTGCGGAGCTTCATCCGGGCATCCTAATCCATACGGACCGCCCTGTCAAAGCTCCGGGGGACCCGGCCTAGAGGCCGCGGCCTAGAGGCCGGCCTTGGGCTTGACCCGGTCCCGGCCCTCGATCGCGTCGCCCATCGCGGGGCTCAGGGCCAGGGCCTTGCCGTAGGCGTCATAGGCCCGCTTCCACTCCCCGAGGTTTTCGCAGGTCAGGCCCAGGCGGTACCACCAGCGGGGCATCGAGGGCTCGCCCTTGACGGCCGTGGAGTAGGCGATATCGGCGTGGGAGAATCTCTTCTGGCGGAAGTAGACCTCGCCCACATAGAAATACGCGGTGGGGATGCGGTCAGCCCCCTCGGAGGCGTTTTCGAAGAATTTCTGGAAGGCCCGCAGCGCTTCCGCGTTCTGGCCAAGGAAAAAGTAGGACTCCCCCAGGATCTCCGAGATCCGGGGATCGAACTGGATCTTCATAGCGGCCTGGCCCACGGAGACCACGTCCTGGTAGCGGTTGAGCCTAAAGAGGCTCCAGCACTTGACCACATAGGCCTCGATGCGCCGGGGATCCGAGGCAAGCTCCTGGTCGCAGATGGCGATGGACTGGGTGTACTTGGCCTGGGCCTCGGGGATCTTGTTGGCGGCGTCGAGGTCCCTGCCCTGGCGGTAGAGGAGGAGGGCATCCTGCCGGGCCCCGGCGTCGGGGGCGGTCTGGGCAGGAAGGACCTGGATAAGGACCAGGCCAAGGGCCAGGATCGGCGCGAGGGCACTTCGTCTCATGGGGCGGATCCTCCGGAAAGCGGTGAAATCCCCTTATTATGGCCCGTAATCCGCCACCTCGGCAAGAGCGCGGCCAGGATGGCGTCCATCCTGGCGGCCATCCTGGCCCGGGCTCTGGTTTTTTGGCTTCCCTGCGGGCTATATTGCCGGTCATGAGCAGAACAAGCCGGGTCCTGGCCGTCCTCGTCGCCCTTATCGCCCTGGCTGGCGCCGCCGCGGCCGAAGGCGCCGGAGGGGCTTTTTTCCAGATCGTCAAGCCCGACTGGAATCCCTCCTTCCTCCCCGACGCCCGGATGCCCTACAACGTCGACTACTTCGGCGGCTACGGCTACGGCGTCACCTATGATGGATCCATCATAGGGGGCTTTGGCTTTGGCTTCTTTGACAGCAACTCCATGGGCTTCCTCTCCAACTGGGATGCCCAATACCACATGGCCGGAGGGGTCGGCGGGGTGATCGTCGGGGCTAGGCTCGTCGGTACCCGGCTTGTGCACCTGGACCTGGCCTCGCGCCTGGGCCTCGGGGGCCTCTGGTACTACAACCCCAGCGCCCTTTGGCGGAACAAGGGCTATGCCATAGCCTACGCCGAGCCCTATGTGGAGCTGGGCCTGGGCTTTACCTCCTGGATGCACCTTTCGGCCACCCTGGGCTATGCGGTGATGGCCAACATCGTCCCCGGCCTCGCCTTCGAGGACTTTGTGAATCGAAGCCCAACCCTGGGCTTTACGGTCAGCTTTGGAGATTTCGAGCGCCCCTGGTAGCCTTAGTTAGTGCCACCGAAATTGTGTATAGGGCTGGCCCTCGGGCTAGCCCTTTTTTGTGCCCGAACCAAGGCCTGGTGCTAGGCTAGGGGGCCAAGGCTCCCGCCAAACCCAGCAGGCCTGGCCGATCCAGGACCAGGGAGGCCCCATTCAGGCAGGCCCCCAAGAGGCCGGCCTCGGGACCCAGGAGGGCCGCCTCAAAGCGGCAGTCCCGGACCGCGGCCCCGTAGACATACTCGGGCACCCGGCGGGCCACGTCCCCCACGAGGGCTCCCGCCCCGGCCAGGACTCCCCCGCCCAGGACAACCGTGTCCGGGGCAAGGAGGGCCAGGGCCAGGCCGATGGCGTGGGCCAGGGCCTCGGCGACCTCGACATGGACGGCCAGGGCCAGGCTATCCCCGAGGGCAAAGGCCTCATAGACTTCCCGGGCAGTTACAGGCGCAGTCCCCGCCCGCAGCAGACGGGCCAGGCCTGATTCATGGCCTGGGGACAGGTCCCTGGCCAGGGAGGCTATGGCCGGCCCGGCGGCATAGGCTTCGACACAGCCCGAGCGGCCACAGGGACAGGGCCGGCCCTTGGGCCGGATCACCACATGGCCAAGCTCGACAGCCCGGTCATCGGTGCCACCCAGAATGTGGCCATCCTCGATATAGCCGCCTCCAATCCCCGTGCCCAGGCCCACAAAGAGGAGGTTGCGCGAGGCCGGGAGGCCCGGGCCGGAGGAGCTGGCGCCTATTTGGCGCACAGACCACTCGGCGTAGGCGGCGAGGTTGGCGTCATTGCGCACGACCGCGGGAGCCCCGGTGGCGGCTTCGCAGGCGGCCCGGAGATCCGTGCCCTTCCAGCCAGGGATATTGACGGCCTCGGCGACCACGACTCCCCGGGAGTCCACGGCCCCGGGGGTTCCGGCGCCCACCGAGGCTATCCGGGAGGCCCCGGATAGCTCTTTGAGCACGGCAGCCACCTCATCCAGGACGGCCTGGGCCCCTGCCCCCTGGGGGGTGGGCCGGGAAGCCCGGGCACCGATGCGCCCATCGGGGTCGAGCCTCAGGCCCTTGATGCCTGTGCCGCCTATATCGAGGCCGAGGTAGGATCCTTCACTCATGGGCCACTCCTTGGCTAATGGGACGGGGCCCGGGGCGTGCATCGATGGGCCGAGGCCTGGGCTCCCGTCCGGGCCGCGTAGGCGCGGCGGGAAGTGTCTCCGACCTCCCTGAAGTAGGCGGAATCGAAGCCTTCGTAGATGCCTTCCCGGCCTCGGGAGGCCAGGCCAAAGTAAACCTCGGGCCGAGCGACATTGGAGGGGTCGAGCCTCTCCTCGAGGCGGCCAAAGTGGAGGTGATCAAAGCCATCTTCCCGGACGATCCGCTCGACATTGGCGGGCCTTACCCCAGGCACGAGGATCTCGATGCGTCCCGCTGCCCGGTCCCTAAGCTCGAGAAGGAGGGCCTCGCCCTCCTCAAAGGTGTTGGCCTGGCCCTTGGTGAGCACCCGGCGGATGCCCAGGTCGATGAGCTCCTCGAGGGCCTTGAAGGGATCGGGCACGAGGTCAAAGGCCCGGTGAAAGACCCATTCAGCCCCCGGGGCGAGGGCCATAAGCCTGGCCGAGCGGGCCAGGTCTATCCGGCCAGACTCGGTGAGGATGCCAAAGACCAGGCCCGTCGCGCCCGCGCCAAGAAGGCTCTGGGCATCCTCGGCCATCACCTCGAACTCCCGAGCGCCGTAGCAGAAGCTAGCGGGCCTGGGCCTGAGCATGGCCATGATGGGCAGACCCGCCTTGGAGGCGGCCTTGACCGTCCCGGGGCTGGGGCTGAGTCCCCCGGCCCCCAGGCTGGAGCACAGCTCGACCCGGTCGGCCCCGGCGGCGGCGGCATCGAACACATCGTCGGCGGAGCCACAGAGGGCTTCGAGCACCAGGCCCTGGGCCATGTCTTCCTCCCTTACTGCAAGACCTCGTTGATCGCGGCGGCGGCCCTTCTGCCTTCTCCCATGGCCAGTATCACCGTGGCGGCGCCGAGGACTATGTCGCCACCGGCGTAGATGCGGTCAATGCTGGTCTTCTGGCGCTCGTCCACAAGGATATGGCCCCACTTGTCCACAGCCAGCTCGGGGGTCGTGCGGGCGAGGAGGGGGTTGGATTCGTTGCCGATCGCGACGATCACCGTGTCGTAGGGCACCACATGCTCGGAGCCGCGGATGGCCTTGGGGGAGCGGCGGCCCGAGGCGTCGGGCTCGCCCAGCTCATACTTGAGGACCTCGAGGGCGGCCACCCGGCCGTCATCCCCGGCGAGGACCCTGGTGGGGCTCTGGAGGAGGTCGAAGATGACGCCCTCCTCCATCGCATGGCCCACTTCCTCGGCCCGGGCGGGGAGCTCCTCCCGGCCCCGGCGATAGAGGATGTGTACCTCCTCGGCCCCCAGGCGGAGGGCCATGCGGGCCGCGTCCATGGCCACGTTGCCGCCCCCCAGGACGGCGACTCGGCGGCTGGGGTAGATGGGGGTGTCGGCCCGGGTCCGGTCGTAGGCCTTCATGAGGTTGGCCCGGGTGAGGTATTCATTGGCGGAGAAGACCCCCACCAGGTTTTCCCCGGGGATGTCCATAAACTTGGGGAGGCCCGCCCCGGTGCCTACAAAGACGGCGTCAAAGCCGTCCTGGGCGAGGAGGGCCTTGAGGGGCCGGGTGCGGCCCACGAGGAAGTTGAGCTGGAAGGAGACCCCGAGGTTCTCGAGGGTCTCGGACTCGAGCCTGATGAGCTCTTTGGGGAGGCGGAACTCCGGGATGCCGTAGACCATCACACCCCCGGTCTTCTGGAAAGCCTCGTAGACCACGACCTCGTGGCCCTCCCTCCGCAGGTCGGCCGCGCAGGTGAGCCCCGCGGGACCTGAGCCGACTATCGCGACCCGGTGCCCGGAGTCCCTTGGGGCGTCGGGCAGCTCGCAGAGGCCGCAGGCCCTCTCCCGGTCGGCGACAAAGCGCTCGAGCCGGCCGATCTGGACGGCCTTGTCGACCCCGCCCAGGGACTTGCCGAGGGTGCAGGGGGCCTGGCACTGCTTTTCCTGGGGACAGACCCGGCCGCAAATCGAGGGCAGGAGGTTGGTGCGCTTGATGACCCGGGCGGCCTCGGCGTAGTCGCCTGCGGCGACCTTGGTGACAAAGCCCGGGATGTCCACGCCCACGGGGCAGCCGGCCACGCAGGGCTTGTTCTTGCAGTTGAGGCAGCGCAGGGCCTCCAGGCGGGCCTGGGCCTCGTCGTAGCCCTCGGCGACCTCGGTCATGGTGGCCCGGCGGATGTCGGGGTCCTGGCAGGGCATGTCCTGGACGGTAAAGCCCAGGCGCTCCTTGGGGCTCGGGGCCCGGCCCAGGGCCTCGATGCCCTGGAGCTCGGCCAGGGCCTTCTTGGCCAGCTCTTCCTTGCTGATGTGGCTCATGCCTTTCCTCCGGCCTGGGCCGCGAGCTCGGCCGCGGCTATGTCGATGTGGCACTTGTGGTGGGCCTCGTCCTCGAGACCCTTGTAGGAGCGCAGGCGTCCCATCATGCCCTCCCAGTCCACGAGGTGGCCGTCGAACTCGGGGCCGTCCACGCAGACAAACTTGGTCTGGCCTCCCACCGCGACCCGGCAGCCCCCGCACATCCCGGTGCCGTCGATCATGATCGTGTTGAGGGAGACGAGGGTATTGACGCCAAAGGGCCGGGTGGTCTCGGCGCAGAATTTCATCATGATGGGCGGGCCTATGGCCACGACTATGTCGGGCTTGATGGCCCCGGGGCCTTCGGCCGCGCAGAGGGCCTTCAGGGGCTCGGTGACCAGGGCCTTGCGGCCGGCCGATCCGTCGTCGGTCACGACGATGTGCTCGTCGGCCAGGGCCTGCATCTCCTCCTGCATGATGAGGAGCTCGGCGGTCCTGGCCCCGGAGATCACGGTCACATGGTTGCCCGCGGCCTTGAGGGCCTTGACGATGGGGTGCAAGGGGGCCAGGCCTATGCCGCCGCCCACGCAGACCGCCCGGCCAAAATTCTCTATATGGGTGGGGTTCCCGAGGGGGCCCAGGAGGACAATCTCCGAGCCCACGGGCTTGAGGGCCAGCTTGTGGGTCGTGGCGCCGACAGTCTGGAAGATCAGGCTGACCGTGCCCCGGACCGGATCGGCGTCGGCTATCGTGAGGGGGATGCGCTCGCCAAAGTCCGAGTCCACCTGGACTATGACAAACTGGCCGGCCCGGCGCTCCTGGGCGACAAGGGGGGCCTCGACCTCCATCCGGTAGACTTCCCCGGAGAGTCGCCTCACCCCAAGTATCTTGCTCATCTCATCCTCCTCTATCCGCGGGAAGATGATACCCGAGTCAGTGCCCAGTTACAACTCCGCCTCCCCCGGCAGGGACTCGAGGCTCCTGCGCAAGGCGGATTCTATGCGTAGCATTTATTGCCCCCTCGCCCTTCCAAGGCAGGGCCTTCCTGCGCTAGAATTCGCCCTGTCCCCCGGGCCCCAGAGTCCGGCGGCCCGGAGGAAACCCAGCGTGAGCCTTCCCCTCGACCCCAGCAAGCACAGTTCCGAGGCCTTCTTCGCCCCCAGCGACTTTATCGGCTACATCAAGGGCAAGGGCATCCTCGGCTCCCGGCCGGCCCCGGAGGCGGTCATCCTCTCCTACCAGCGCTCCCTCCTGGAGTACGCTGAGACCTCCCGCAAGGTCACCAGGGCCGAGGGCTATTTCGGGGGCCAGGTGTCCTACCTCGAGGAGACCGGTGGCAAGGTGGCGATCGTGGGCCGCTTTGGCGTGGGCTCTCCCGCGGCGGCGGTGATGCTCGAGGAGCTTGTGGCCTGGGGCGTTAGGCGCTTTGTCTCCGTGGGCACCGCGGGCAGCCTCGTCCTGGACCTCCCCCCGGGCTCCCTCCTCCTCTGCACCGGGGCCCTCCGGGACGAGGGCACCTCCTACCACTACGCCCCCGCGGGCGCCGAGGCCCTCCCCTCAGCAGGCCTGACCGACAGGCTGGGCCGGGAGCTCACGGCCCGAGGCCTTGGCCACCGCCGGGGCACGACCTGGACCACGGACGCCATCTACCGGGAGACCGCCGGAGAGGTGAGGAAATTCCGGGACCAAGGAGTCCTCGTGGCGGAGATGGAGGCGGCAGCCCTGTTTACCGTGGCGGCCTACCGCAAGGTGGAGATCGCGGCCTGCTTTAGCGTGAGCGACACCCTGGCCGAGCTGGCCTGGCGCCCGGAATTCCATGCGGAGACCACCCAAGAGGGCCTCGTGGCCATCTTTGAGTCCGCGGTGGCGAGCCTCGCCGGCTAGGACCGCAGTCTCTGGAAGGCCAGCCTCTCCTCGGTCTCGC
>JAKPBN010000018.1 GCA_029778945.1 Spirochaetota bacterium | reverse complement strand
GCTTTTTGCGCCTCAGAATGGGCACGAGGATTATGGCGAGGGCGAGGAGGGCGAGGGCCGAGAGGTCGATCGCCTTTACGAGGCTGGCTTGGGCGATGAGGGCTTCCTTGATCGCATAGCCCAGGCGGGTGGCCCCGCTGGAGATGCGGCCTAGGCGGCCCGAGGCCATGAGGATTCCCAGGAGGGAGAGGAAGATGCCGGCCCCAATGCGGATGCCCCGGCCCCGGCGCTTGGCCCAGTCGAGGAGGGGCTTCATGCGGTCAAAGGCCGCGCCGGCGGCGATAAAGGGGATGGCTAGGCCCAGGGAATAGGCAAAAAGGAGGGCCGAGGCTCGGGCTAGGCTCGCCTCCCGGGCGGCTAGGAGGAGGATCGAGGCCAGGATGGGGCCGATGCAGGGGGACCAACCGGCGGCAAAGGCTATGCCTAGGACGAGGGCGCCCGCGAGGCCCTTGAGCTTGCCCTCCTTGGGCCGGGCCGCCTGGACCCGGCGCTCGAGGTTGAGGAATTTCAGGAAGTCGAAGATAAGGTTGAGGCCCAGGACTAGGACAGCTATTCCCGAGGCCAGCCTAAGGGCTTGGCCTCCGCCCCCGGCGATCAGGGCGCCTCCGGAAAAGACCAGGCCCAGGGCCACGAAAACAAGGGTAAAGCCCAGGGTAAAGGCCAGGCTCCTGGCGATGATCCGGCCGCGGCCTCGGCCCGAGGCTATATCCCCCAGGCCATAGCCTGAGAGGTAGGAGAGCCAGGCTGGGACGAGGGGGAGGACGCAGGGGGAGAGGAAGGAGAGGAGGCCCGCTCCGAGGGCCGCCCCAAGGGCGGCGACCAGGCCTGGACCTTCGGGACCCGTCATTTGGAGGGACTGGCCGGGGCGTCGGCGAGCTCGGAGAGCAGGGCTATGAGCTCCGGGGTGTCATAGGAGCGGCCTCCCACAACCCGGGCGATCGCGAGGCCGTTCTTGTCGAAGATAAAGGTGGTGGGAATGCCCTGGACGCCAAACATAGTCCCCAGGCTGCCGGCCTCGTCGACATAGAAGGGATAGGTATAGCCCTTGGCTTTGACAAAGGAGGACACCGTGGAGGGGGACTCGCCCTCGCTGACGGCGACGAGCTCCAGGGCCTTGCCCTTGGTCTTCTGCCAGAAGGTCTGGATCGAGGGCATTTCCTCCTTGCAGGGGGGACACCAGGTAGCCCAGAAATTGAGGACCACGATCTTGCCCTTAAAGGCCGAGAGCCTGGTTTCCCCGCCGCCCAAGGGCTTGAGACTAAAGTCCTTGATGGCTCTGGGGGTCTTGAAGACCTGGAAACCCAGGGCCTCGAGGCGGGAGGCGTAGGCGGGCCGGCTCGTCTGGGCATTTAGGGCCGGGCCAGTCCCAAGGGCTAGGACAAGGAGGGCGAGGGCAAGGGACTGGGTGGGTCTAGGGCGCAACGGGGGCCTCCTTGGACTATATTCATTAAACAATATATTTGTCTTGAGGTTACGATTCAAGCCAGGATCGGCCATTGTCATACCTTGGGCCGGGCGGGTAGTATAGACGTTCCGGCGCGAATCGGCGCCCGAGCCCAGGCAAAAGCAGTATATTGACCTGACAATAGTACCTGCCATGGAGGATGAAGCCCCTATGAACCGTTCCGTATATACCCGTTTCGAAGGCGATGAGGAAGAAGAGGCCCCGAAGGTCCCCGGCCGTTCCGAGGATCCCCTGGCCGAGCGCTTCCTCAAGACAAGGACCATCCTCCTCACGGGGGAGATCAACAAGGAACAGGGGGAAAAGGTCATCCGCCACCTCCTCCTCCTAGAGAGCCTCTCCTCCGACCCCATCGACCTCTATATCGACAGCCCCGGGGGCGATGTCGACGCGGGCTATGCCATCTTTGACATGATCCGCTTTATCAAGGCCCCGGTCCGCATCATCGGCATGGGCCTTGTGGCCAGCGCCGCGGCCCTGGTCCTCCTCGCGGTGCCCAAGGAGCGCAGGCTTTCCCTCCCCAACAGCCACTACCTGATCCACCAGCCCCTCTCTGGGATCCGGGGGGTGGCCACGGAGATCGAGATCCACGCCCGGGAGCTTGAGAAGACCCGGGAGAGGATCAACAAGATCATCGCCTCCGAGACCGGCCAGTCCATCGAGCGGGTGGCCAAGGACACGGACCGGGACTACTGGATGAGCGCCGAGGAAGCCCTCGCCTATGGGCTCATCTCCAAGATCGGGGCGACGAGGGGCGATCTGGGCCTATGACCCTGGACAGAGTCGAATCCAGCCTCGGCGCTGTCCTGGAGGACCTGCCCGATAGCTCCGCCCTGGGCCTTCCCATCCAGAGGGGACGGGTCTTGGAAAGGATCCGGGGCAGGGACCTGGATCTCCTTGTGGCGAGCGACAGGCTCTGGGCCTTGGACCGGGTCCTGGGCACGATACCCTTCAAGGGCGAAGTCCAGGCCAGGCTCCTGGCCTATTGGCTCGGGGCCTGCGGCGACCTCTGTCCCAACCCCCTCCTGGAAGGCCCCGATTCCCCCGTCCTCGCCGGGACGGCCCGGGCCTGCCTGGTGCGCAGGACCGAGCCCCTTCCCTTTCGCGTGAGGGTCCGGGGCTACCTGGCCGGAGAGGCCTGGGCCGACTACCAGGCGGGCAGGAAGGTCAGTGGCCTTAACCTGCCCGAGGGCTTGAGGCCCAGCGAGAAATTCCCCATACCCCTGGTGTCCCCCGAATGGGAGGGCCAGGAAGCCGGGGAGGTCCGGTCCGGGCTATGGGACGAGCTGGAGGAGTTGGCCCTGGCCCTCTTCCGCCGGGGCCAGGAACTGGCCTCCGAGGCCGGCCTCATCCTTGTGGATTCCTCCTATGAGTTTGGCCTGGTGGAAGGCCGCCCCTATGTCTGCGACCTTCATAGCCTCGAGTCGAGCCATTACTGGTGGGCCCCAGGCTATCCCTCCCTTTTCCCCACGGTGGATGCCCAGAGGGACCTGGATGGCGAGGCCTGGCGCCACTGGCTCACCCGTCAGGGCTTTGATGGCCGAGGCCAGGCGCCTGCCCTCCCAGACCAGGTGCGGGCCGAGACGGCCCTGGCCTATGTCCAGGCCTTTGAGACAATAACCGGGGACTTTTTCGAGTCCAAGGGGACAGGACCTCAAGCGGAGGCCGAGGCGATCGGGCGTATCGTGGAAAGGGAGCTCCTAGGCTCCTGACGCGGCCCCATCGCCGCCGGAGGCCTTATGAAAGCTTCTCCCGCCCTCTCCGCTATCCTTGCCCTGGTCATCCTTCCAGCTTTTCTCTTGGGCTGTGCCGAGGCCTGCGCCCCCAGGGCCCAGGCCAGCGTCAGCATCCTCAGCTACAATGTGCACAACCTCTTTGACGCCCGGGACTCCGGAGGGGAGTATCCGGACTTCTCCGTCAAGGCCGGGCGCTGGAACGAGGCCAAGTACAAGGCCAGGCTAGCGGCCCTGGCCAGGGTCGTGGAAGCCGCCGGACCGGCCACCAAGGGGCCCGACGTCCTCTGCCTTGTGGAGGTGGAGACCCAGGCCATCCTCGAGGACCTTAGGGCCGGAAGCCTGGCTGGCTCAGGCTATGTGAGCTCGGCCCTGGTCCAGGCCCCGGGACAGGCGGTTAGCTGCGGCATCCTTTCCCGCTTTCCCGTCAAGGAGCTCCGGGCCCATGGCCTCAAGGCGGGCCTGCGGCCGGGCCGCTATATCCTCGAGGCCAGGCTCGACCTGGGGACGGTGGAGCTGGTGGTCTTTGTGAATCACTGGAAGTCCCGGATCGAGGGCCCCGAGGCCACCGAGGGGGAGAGGCGGGAATCCGCGGCCCTCCTTGCGGACCGCCTTGCGAGCCTCCTGGCCGCCGACCCCGGCCTGGAGGTCCTGGCCTGCGGGGACTTTAATGAGGGCCCCGACGAGTACGCCCGGACAGGCGAGGCTTGGCCCACGGCCCTGATGCCCGCTTCCATGGCCGCGGCCGCAGGCCCTGGGCCGGCCTGCATCTATGTGGCCGAGGAAAAGAGCGGGGCAGGGCTCCTCCCCGGCGGAAGGCTCTGCCTCTACAGCCCCTGGGCGGGGTCCTCGGCCTGGAGCTATATCCACGGGGGAGAAAAGGAGAGGCTGGACGGTTTCCTCTTGGGGCCGGGCCTCCTGGACGGGGCAGGCCTCTGCCTAGCGGGCTTTCGCAGCCTCGAGCTGGACTTCCTCCTTGACGCCGAGGGCCGGCCCCTGGCCTATAGCCCCAGCACCGGCCAGGGCTTTTCGGACCACCTGCCCCTGCTCCTGGAGCTGGCCCTCATCCCCGGGGAAGGCGGGAATTCCGCTCCCAGAAAACCCCGTCCTCGTAGCCCTGGATGCCCGGGGCCTCGGCGGCGAGCTCGAGGCGCCGCAGGGCCATGAGGCAGTACTCGGGGTCGAGCTCGAAGCCCAGGTAGTGGCGGCCGAGCTTGCGGGCCACCACGGCGCTGGTGCCCGAGCCCAGGAATGGGTCGAGGACGAGGCCCCCGGCGGGGCAGGAGGCGAGGATGATCTTGGCCAGGAGCTTCTCTGGCTTCTGGGTCGGGTGGTCGGTGTTCTCCGCCATGGACCAGAAGGGCACGGTCAGGTCGGTCCAGATGTTCGAGGCCGCCGTGTCCCGGTACTTGCCCTCCGGGGCGGACTCCCAGTCCTTGGGCCGGCCTTCCCGGTCCCGATAGGGGGCGAGGACCCTCCGCCTCAGCCTCACCTCCTCGGCGCAGAAGTACCAGTCCTCTCCCAGGGTGGCAAACCAGATCTCCTCGTGGGCGCTCTTCCAGTTGCGGGCCGCGGCCCGGCCCTTTTCCCGCTCCCAGACAATGCGGTTGCGCACCGCGAGCCTTGCGCCGAGGGCCCGGTAGAGGGCCGAGGAGCCCCGCCAGTCCCCAAAGACATAGACACTGGCCCCCGGCTTGAGGGACGGCAGGGCCGCGTCGAGCCAGGTACCGCAATAGTCCTCGTAGTCGGTGTCGCCCATCTTGCGGCCCCGCTCGGAGCCAAAGACCAGGTCGAGGTTGTAGGGCGGGTCGGCGACAAGGAGGTCGACCGAGGCCGGGGGCAGGGACCTGAGGAGCTCGAGGCAGTCCCCCTGGACCACGAGGTCCCTTGGGGTGGCATCGCCTCCGGGGCCTGCCTTGGGGAGGGAGACCGGCAGGAGGGGCTTGAGCCTCTGCCGGTCGGCCGGGCTGAGGACGAGGCTGCGGTTGCGGGGACTCGGATCTGGCTTCACTCCCGGGAGTGTAGGGGGCCTCGCAGGCCTGGGCAAGGGGAGTCGCGCGGTAATCCCCCGCGCTCCTTGTTCCTCGCGCCTCCTTCGGACTACAATGTATCGGATATGGCCGAAGGCAAGCCCCTCATCGTGCAGAGTGATCTCTCCCTCCTCCTGGACGTCCATGAAGACGCCTTCGAGGAGGCACGGGCCGCGGTGGGTGCCTTTGCCTCCCTCGAGAAGAGCCCCGAGCACCTCCACACCTACCGCATCGATCCCCTTTCCCTGTGGAACGCCGCCAGCGCCGGCCTGGGCCCTGAGGATGTCCTCGATACACTGGCGCGCTATGGCCGCTACGACTTGCCCACGGACATACCCTTTATCATCAAGGACACCATGTCCCGCTTTGGCAAGCTTATCCTGCGGGCCCTGGAGGCCCTTCCCGCCCCCGGGGCGGCCTCCGGAGCGGCCCCTGGGGAGGCGGGCCCCCCGGCCGATTCGGGCCAGGGCCTCTACTCCGACCTCCTCCTCGTGTGCACCGATCCGGGCATCGAGCGGGAGTTGGGAGCCAACAAGCGCCTGGCCAAGTGGCTTGAGCCTTGTGTGGGCGGTTTCCGGGTGAGGCTCACCGAAAGGGGCACGGTCAAGCGGGAGCTCCTTCGCCTGGGCTGGCCCATCCGGGACGAGGCCCCCCTCGTGCCCGGAGACCCCCTGGCCCTGAGCCTCCTCCCCCACCGCTCGGCGGGGGGCGCCTTTGGCCTGCGGCCCTACCAGGAGGACGCCCTCTCGGCCTTTGTGGGCCAGGGCCTGCCGGGCTCGGGCTATGGGGTCATTGTCCTGCCCTGCGGGGCCGGCAAGACGATCGTGGGCATGGCCGCGATGGCCGCCATAGGCCGCAAGACCCTCATCATCACCACCAACGTGGCGGCGGTCCACCAATGGATAGACGAGCTCCTGGACAAGACCGACCTCTCTCCGGATGACGTGGGGGAGTACACGGGGGCCGAGAAGACCGTCAAGCCCGTGACGGTCGCGACCTACCAGATCCTCACCTGGAGGCCGGACAAGGCCTCGGACTTCCCCCATTTCAGCCTCTTCCGCCAGGAGAAATGGGGCCTCATCATCTACGACGAGGTCCACCTTCTCCCGGCCCCGGTCTTCCGGGTGGTGGCGGAGATCCAGGCCGTCAAGCGCCTGGGGCTCACGGCCACCCTGGTCCGCGAGGACGGCCGGGAGGACGATGTCTTCTCCCTCATCGGGCCCAAGCGCTATGACGTGCCCTGGAAGGAGCTCGAGAAGAAGGGCTTTATCGCCGAGGCCTATTGCCGGGAGATCCGCATCCCCCTGCCCCCGGCCGAGGAGCTGACCTACGCGGTGGCCGAGGCCAGGGAAAAGCACCGCCTGGCCGCGGAGAACCCCGCGAAGTACGAGGCCGTGCGGGAACTCGTGGAAAACCACCCCGACGACCCCATCATGGTCATAGGTCAGTTCCTGGACCAGCTCCACCGGATCTCCAAGGACCTGGGGGCGCCCATCATCACCGGAAGGACCCCCAACCCGGAGCGGGAGAAGATCTACAATGATTTCCGCCACGGGACGGTGAGGGTCATCGTGGTCTCCAAGGTGGCCAACTTCGCCATCGACCTGCCCGACGCCTCTGTGGCCATCCAGGTATCGGGCTCCTTTGGCTCCCGCCAGGAGGAGGCCCAGCGCCTTGGCCGCATCCTGCGGCCCAAGGCCAGGAACTCCTTCTTCTACTCCCTGGTCTCGCGCTATACGGTCGAGGAGGAGTTCGCGGCCAACCGCCGGAAATTCCTCACGGAGCAGGGCTATCGTTATGCGATCGAGGCCTGGGAGTGAGCGCCGCCGTTCTGCCCAGGGTGGACGAGGCCCTCTGGGCGGCCGCCCTCCTCTCCGCGGATTCCGAGCTCCTCCTGGGGGCAGCCCGGAATTACCTGGGGCCGGTGCGCACTCCCTATGACAAGCGGGAGATCGTGGGGAGGCTGGCCGCCTTCCTGCGCCGCCCCGACGTGAGGGAGGCCATCGTCGGACTCCTGGATGAGCTGGACGCCCGGGTCCTGGGCATCTTCTGGCAGCTGGGTCCCATGCCCGAGGCCGAGCTCAGGCTCCTCTTCGAGGGGGACCTGCCCCTCTTTGACCTGGGGATAAGGGTCGCCAACCTCCAGGACAGGCTGCTCCTTTTCCGCTTTGAGGCCGGGGGGCGGCGTCTCCTGGGCCTCAACCCCGTCCTGGCCGAGGACCTTGGCGCGGTCCTGGCCGACCCCGCCAGGGTCTTTGGCCGGGGCTGGGCAGGGGAGGCGGGAAGCCAGGGCCTGGCCCCGCCCTCGGCCCGGGACTGCCT
>JAKPBN010000219.1 GCA_029778945.1 Spirochaetota bacterium | reverse complement strand
GAGATCCTCGCGGTATTCGTAGGCGCCTCGCCCATCGAAGGCATACGCCTGGCCATAGCCTATTCCATCCAAGCGAGTCTTGAGGGCAAGGACGGAATGCTTCCCCTCGTCTTCCGCTCCGTGGAGGGAAACGCCGAGGCGCCCCAAGGCCAGGTCCCCGTGCACTTCAGCCGGGAGGGCAAGGTGCTGGCCCTGGACTGGATCCTAGAGCACGGGGTCTGGCGAATCAGCGCCTACCCCCTCCCGGCCAGCCTGGAGGACAAGGCCGCGCGAGGCCCGGGGACGCGCCTGGCCGGGACCAAGGGCTGGACTTTTGGGGATAAGCCGTTTCGCGGCCTCGTGCAAATCGGCGCCAACGTCACCATGACCCCGGACCAGATTTCTCTCGTGGGCTTTTCTTGGTGTGGCCTCGTCTCTCCCTATCTAGGCGCGACCCTGTCCGTGAGCACCGACGCCGGAAACAGCTTCGTCAGCTATAGCAATGCCGGCTTGTATAGGGCCGCCGTGGGCGGCAGGCTTCAGTACCCGATCCAGGGAGACGCCCTCCTCCTTCTGCCTTTTGCCGGCCTCAACATCGGGACAGCCACAGGCTTGACAATCATCACAGCCGGGGGAAGCTCATTCTACCTGGAGGCCGAAGGAGGCTTGCAGCTTGGCTTCGGGCCAGCCCCGAGACTCTTCCTCGGCCTGTCTTTTTCCACCTATCTCAATGAGGTCCTTTACGATAGCGGCTCCTATTTTTCCCTTACCCTAGCCCTTGGCTATTGAGGCAGGCCTTGCCAGGCGGGATTGCGCCGCCTGGGCCTTTGCTCTATGATTTTTTCCCTATCATGGCAGGAAGCTGGACAATCCTAGACCGGGAAACCCGGGAAGCCCGCCTCGAGGCCTTCCTCAGGCTCATACCGATGTCTATCATCGCCACGTGGCTTATCTCCCTGGGCCTGTTCATCCTCTACAGAAGCATGGTGGCCCCCGTCCTCGGCCTTGCCTGGATTCTCGCCACCACCCTGGTCTCCCTGGCCTGGCTCCTCATGGTCGGCCAGGACCGAAAGCCCAAGGACGGCCCCAGGCGGCGAATCCTGGGATGGCACATCTGCGCGGCGGCCCTCCTGGCCTCCATCTTCGGCCAGGCCCCGATCCAGCTCTTTCCCCTCCTCGGGGGACACGAGGAGCTCCTCGTGACCGTGGCCTTTATGGCGGTGATCACCTCCGGAGCCTTTGTCTCCGCGATGGTTCCCTCGATAGCCCTGACCTGGGTCGCGACCCTAGGCGTCTGCGCCATGGCCGCCATCCTAGGGGACAGGGATGGCCTCGTCCTCCCCACCCTGGCGGGCTTCCTGGTCCTGCTCTCCTACCTTGTCTATGTTGCCCTGGCCTACTATCGCCTCTACCGGGAGCGCTTTTCCTTCCAGCTGGAGGCCGAGCGAAGAAAGCAGGAGCTCGAGACCTTCTTTGAGCAGAGCCCCCTCTCGATCGTCCTTACCGACCTCTCGGGCCAGATAGTCCAGACCAACCAGAAGATGGAGGAGCTTTCGGGCTATTCCAAGGAAGAGCTCATCGGCGCCAATCCCCGGGTCCTCAAGTCGGGCAAGACTCCCGGCGCCATGTATGTCGACCTGTGGAGCATAATCTCCCGAGGGGAAAACTGGACCGGGGAATTCGTCAACCGGGACAAGTCGGGCAGGGAATACATAGAAAAGGCCTCGATAAGCCCCATAAAGGACGCCAAGGGCACCATCCAGCGCTTTATGGCCATCAAGGAGGACGTGACCCTCCAGAGGGAAGTCGAGGCCAAGCTCAGGGACCAGAACGAGATCATCGAGCTTCTGCTCCGGGACTTCGAGGAGCAGTCGAGCGATTGGCTCTGGGAGCTCGACGAGGATTTGAGGGTTTCCTATGTCTCCAAAAAGATGTCCACCACCTCAAAGGGCACCTCGATCCTTGGCATGAGGGCCCTTGATTTTTTGCGGGGAAGGCTGCCCCCGAAGGATACCGAGGCCGAGGACCTCCTTGTGGAGCTCCTGGCCACCCTCGACAAAGGACGGCCCTTCAAGGACCTGGAGGCCAAGATCATGATCGGCGCCTCCCTCCATTGGCTCTCCTTCACGGCCACACCCAAGGCCCCGGGAAAAGACGGGCGGAGGGGCTGGCGCGGGGTAGGCCGGGACATCACGGGCAAAAAGCTGCTTGAGCTCGCCCTATTCCAGAGGGCCAACTTTGACGAGGCCACGGGCCTGGCCTCCCGCTACCGCTTCCAGGCCCTCCTGGACGAGGGCCTCAAGGCCGCCCCCGAAGGCCAGCAGGGGATCCTGGGCATCATGAGGCTGGGCAGGCTCGACATCCTCCGGGCCGACCTGGGCTCCCGCACCTGCAACAGGATCATCTCCGGGTTTCTAGAGGGCTTCCATGAGGCCGTGGGCCGGGACATATCCTTGGCCCGCCTGGACAGGGACGAATTCGCCTTCTGGGCCACCGATCCCGATGTCTGGCTCCTGGAGCGGATCCATGCCTTTTCCCACAGGATGAACGACACCCCCCGGGAGGAATCCGAGGCTCCCCAGCTCGAGCTGAGCATCGGCCTTGCCTTCTATCCCGAGGACGCCCGGGACAGGTCCAACCTCTTCCACGCCGCCGACCTGGCACTCAACAGCGCCAAGGCCAACCCGGATAGAAGGGTTATGCGCTACCAGATGGACCTGGCCG
>JAKPBN010000032.1 GCA_029778945.1 Spirochaetota bacterium | reverse complement strand
CCCCTGCAGAGAGCATGGCGGCCAGGATAACCGGCCGCGGGCCCTGGCCCTCGGTCTCAAGCCTCAGGGCCGTGTTGGCGCTCGCGATGTCCAGGCGGCGCCGCTTGGACACCTTCTCGAAGCTGAAGCGCAGGTCCCCCCGGGCGGGAGGGGAGATCCGGAAGCGGGCTATGTACTCCCCCTCGCCCAGGGCCAGCTTCTTGTAGCCCAGGTAGAGGCCACAGAGGGGGATGGCCCTGGCGGAGGGGCCCCCCGCGATGTCGCATATCGCGCCCAACGCGAGGAGCATCGAGGTCAGGTCTCCTACGGGGGAGGCGTTGGCCACATTGCCGCCTAGGGTGGCCCGGGAACGGATCAGGGAGGAGGCGAACTCGGCCTCGAAGGCCTCTATGCCCGGGACCAGGCTGCGCACGAGGGGGGACTCAAAGAAGTCCCGGATCGTGACGGCCGCGCCCAGCTCGAGGCCCTGGGGGCCCGGATGGATCCGGGAAAGCCCGGGATCGAGGTCGAGGAGGGCCGGAGAAAAGCCCGGCTCGGGGTCGGGGTTGCGGACAAAGTAATCGGTGCCTCCGCCCAGGCGGGGGATTCCGGAGCCCGGGGCCTTGGAGCCTGGGCCCGTCGGGGTGGCCTGGGCAGCTGTGGCGGGCAGGAGTTCGCCTTTAATGAAGCCTAGGAGGCTCGGGGGCACGACGGCGGCGGCCACCAGGGCCTCCAGGCGGGCTCGGGGCTCCCGGGGCAGGCCCGCGAACTGGCTGGCCAGCCTCGCGGCGGCCCGGCGGATCGCGGCGTAGCCCGTGCAGCGGCAGAGGTTTCCCTCGACCGCGGTGATCGCCGAGGCCTCGTCCAGGACCGGGGAGGAGAGGAGCCAGGCCGTGAGGCTTATCACCACCCCGGGACTGCAAAAGCCGCACTGGCTGCCGTTTTCCGCGAGAAGGGCGGCCATCACGGGAGTCAGGGACTCAGGCTGGCCCGCGGCCCTTGCCCCGGCCACGAGGCCCTCGATGGTCACCAGCTGCCGGTCCTCGAGCTCCCCCAGGGCGAGGAGGCAGGAGGGGCTGGCCTTCCAGGTAAAGGTGGAATCCGGATGCCTCTCGCCGATCAGGACGGCGCAGGCTCCACAGTCCCCTTCCCGGCAGCCTTCCTTGGTGCCGCTTAGGCCGAGCTCTCCCCGGATAAAGTCCAGGGCGGGCTTGCCCGCTCCGGCCGAGGTATCGATAACGCTGTCGTTGGCCAGGAATTTCATGCTTCGCTCCCGTCGATACTTAGCTTGGCTCTAGTCCCGCGCCGTTTTCCTGCGGCCGAGCTCCCCGCTCCCGGAAGTCGGCCAGGGTAGCCTGGGCGCAGCGGTCCCAGTGCTCCCCCAGGAGGCGCACGGCCTCCTCCCGCTTGCCCGCCGCCAGGCTGGCGGCTATGGCCCCATGCTCGGCGACCGACTGGGCCACGAGGTGGTCCTTTTTCATAAAGGCGTATTCATAGCGAAAGAGTATGCCCTTGAGGTCCGAGAGAATCCTTGCCAGGTGGCCTGAGGCCCCCCCCTCTATAAGGAGGACATGCCAGGAGGAATCGAGCTCTATCCTGCGGAAGGGGTCGGGGCCGGCCTTGGCCAGGCTGGAGTCCAGCTCGTCGAGTCTCTTGACCATGGCCTGGCAGGGGACCGGGGCATCCTTTAGGGCCGAGCACTCAAGGAGGCGGACGAGGGGGTAGACCTCCTCTATCTCCGACTCTCTAAGGCCTTTTACGGTAAAGCCCAGATGCTTCTGGGAGGAGATAAAGCCCTCCCGCTCCAGGCGGAGGAGGGCCTCCCGGACCGGGGTGCGGCTTACCCCGAGCTCCTCGGCGAGCTCCGTATCCCTGAGCCTTTGTCCCGACGGAAGCTCCCCGCGGATAATGCGCCCCAGGAGTTCCTGGTGGACATCGGCGCTAAAGCGTTGCCTGGAGATCATTGGGCTTATTGTATTCTGTATACAAAACGCCGTCAAGTTCGTTCTTCCCTCCAGGCCGGGCCCGAGGCCTTAGTCGGTGAAGAGCTCCACCGGGCTAAAGCGCTCCACATCGACAAGGCCCTTGTCGGTGATCTTGAGCTTGGGGATGACCGGGAGGGCCATAAAGGAAAGGGTCATCAAGGGGGAGGTGTTGGTCAGGCCCTCGGCCCGGAACAGGGCCTCAAAGGCCCGGAGGCGCTCCACCACAAAACTGGCGTCCTGGTCGCTCATGAGGCCCGCCACGGGCAGGGGCAGGTCGAGGAGGACCTCGTCCCCCACGGCGAACACGAGGCCGCCCTTGAGCTTGTTGAGCCTTTTGGCGGCCTTGAAGATCGAGCGGTCGTCCACCCCGGCTATGATCATGTTGTGGGAGTCGTGGCTGATGGTGCCGCCTAAGGCGCCCCGCTTGAGGCCGAGGCCGGTGATAAAGCCCTTGCCTATGTTGCCCGAGCCCCGGTGGCGCTCGATCACAAAGAGCTTGACGATGTCCCGCTCGAGGTCGGAGACGCAGAGTCCCTCCTCGACCTTGGGCTCGACAATGCGCTCCCCGGTGATGATGGACTCCTGGAAGGCCTCGATCACCCGGATCCGCTTGCCCGGCTCGGAGGGGATGCGGAAGTCATCCTGGGTGAGCCACTTGATGTTGACCGAGTCCCTCAATGGGGGCCTGGCCGCGGGGGCATCGGCGAGGAGCTTGCCGTCCTCGGCCACAAGGGTCCCGGCCTTCCAGACCTGGCGGGCCTCAAAGCGCTCCAGGGACTCGAAGCTCACGAGGTCGGCCCGGGCCCCCGGGGCGACGAGGCCGGCGTCGTGGATGCCAAACCAGCGGGCGGGGTTGGAGCAGGCGATGCGGAAGGCGTCTATGGGGTCGACCCCGCCGGCCAGGAGGAGGCGCAGGGCATGGTCCATGTGGCCCTCGTCCACGAGGTCGTTGGGATGGCGGTCATCGGAGCAGATGAGGAAGCGGGAGGCGTTGCGGGAATTGACCGCCGAAAGGAGCTTGCGCAGGTCCTTGGCCGTCGAGCCCTCCCGGAGCATGATGTACATGCCCTTGCCGAGCTTTTCCAGGGCCTCCTCGGGCCGGGTGCACTCGTGGTCGGAGCCGATCCCGGCGGCGACGTAGGCGGAGAGGTCCTTTCCGGCCAGGCCCGGGGCGTGGCCGTCCACGGGCTTGCCGGCCTCCCGGAAGAGGGCGATCTTGTCCAGGAGCTTTTGGTCCTTGAAGAGGATCCCCGGATAGTTCATCACCTCTCCCAGGCCCAGGACCCGGGGTTCCCGGAGGAAGGGGTACATGTCCGAGGCAAAGAGGGCGGCCCCGGCGGTGTCAAAGTCCGTGGCGGGCACGCAGGAGGGGATCATAAAGTAGACGTCCAGGGGGAGGCCCTCGCTGGCGGCGAGCATAAAGCGCATCCCGTCATAGCCCAGGACATTGGCGATCTCGTGGGGGTCGGCGACGACGGTGGTGGTGCCCCGGGGCACCACGGTCCGGGCGTATTCCGAGGGGGTGAGGAAGGAGGACTCGATGTGGACATGGGCGTCCACAAGGCCCGGGGCCAGGTAGAGGCCCTTGAGGTCGACGGTCTTCTCCGCCCGGAGGCCATCGTCCACGCCCACAATCCGGCCATGCCGGATGGACACGGTGGTGTTGCGGCGGATCTCGCCCCGGAGAAGGTCGATAAGGGAGGCGTTTACCAGGTTGATATCGCAGGGCAGGGCTCCCGCAGCCGCGTCGATAAGATCCTTGTCCGTCACCGCGAACTCCTTGTTCCCCGGTCTAGGGTGGGAAAGTATACACCCGGCTCTGAGGGGGGACAAGGCAGGTTTTGTCTCCGGAGCCCGGGCCCGGGAGATAGAAGAAAAAAGCTGGGGACTTGGCTATAGGGGGAAAATGAAATACTTCACAAAGTAAAGCATATACTTTACTCTGTGAAGTATTTTTTGCGGGAGCAAAAACCCCGGGATTTACTTGCTCGCGGCGCTGCCCTTCCAGATGCCGGCTTCCTCGCAGCCCGGGATGGCCTTGACCCGGGCGAGCCAGCCCGAGGCCTCGGAATTCGAGACATAGGGGCCGACCCTGACCCTGTACCAGGTCTTGCCGTTGATCTCCGTGACCGTCACAAGGCCGGAAAGGCCCTTCTTACCCAGGACTTCCTTGAGTTCGTCAGCCTTGCCCCGGCTCGAGAAGGAGCCGGCCTGGACCCAGTACTGGCTGGAGGGGGGCAGGGCCTTGGGGGCCGTCGCCGCCGGGGCGCTCAGGGCCGGCTTGGCGGCCGGCTTGGCCGCGGGCTTGGCAGGGCTTGCCGCGGCTGGAGCCTTGTCCGCCGGCGTGGGGGCCGAGCCGGCCGTGGTGGGAGCGGCCTTGGTGGCCGTGGTCGCCGTGGCGGCGGTCTCGGCGATCGCCGCCTCTCCCTCTCCGGGCTTCGCGGACAGGCCCTCGGGCTTGTCCCCGTAGATCACTATGACGTCCCCGCTGTCCCCGGTCCCGGAGGCCGGGACTGCCGCAGGCTCAAGCTGGGGGGCGGAGAGGTAATCCTGGGGATCCGCGGCCTTGGGGGCCGCGGTGTTGCCTATGGTCGCCGGGGCAGTCGCCCGGCCCTTGCGGGGATATAAAAAGGCCACCGCCGTGCCCGCGAGCACAAGCACGACCACAACGACGGCGACGGCGATCCACAGGAGCTTCTTGTTTTCGGCGGACATCTCTCGACCCTCCATCCTCGGCTGCAACGGGGCATTCTCCTACTCTATCGGCAGTCTGGAGGGCCGGATCAAGGCCTTTATCCTGTCAATCCTTCTCGAAGGGCTGGCCTAGGGCGGCCGGGGGGGTGACGCTCATGGCCCGGAGGACCTTGACCGTGCGTTTCCTCGCCTTTTCCGGCAGCCGGGCCAGGATCCGCTGGACCCACTCGGCCTTGCCCACATTCACAAGGAGGAGGGTGAGGATCATGAGGGGGAAGGGGGCCACCTGGAGGACCTGGGAGGGCACCCCGGGCAGGACGGGCTGGAGGACGATGCCCAGCCACTGGAGGAGGGCGAAGAAATAGGCCCCGAGGGCCACCCGCACCGGGCTCCAGCCGCCGAAGATGGTGATGGCCAGGGCGATCCAGCCAATCCCGTCCAGGCCCGTGATCGTGCCCTTCCAGCCCGCCTTGATGGAGAGGGAATACATCGGCCCAGCAAGGCCGGCTATCGCGCCTCCGGCTATCGTGTAGATGTAGCGGAGCCTGGCCACGTTGCTGCCCCGGGCGTAGGCCGCCGCGGGCTTTTCCCCTATGCCCCTGAGCACGAGGCCGGGCCGGGTCTTGTTGAAGTAGAACCACGCTAGGGCTATGAGGGCAAAGCTGCCGTAGGTCATCAGGTCCTGGCGGAACAGGAGGGGGCCCAGGACGGGTATGTCCCGGAGGAAGGGGATGGTCAGCTGGCCCAGCCTGGGGCCGGGCTGGCCCATGATCGGATTGCCCAGGAAATAGGAGAGGTCCCGGCAGAGGAGGGCCAGGACAAAGCCCACGGCCACCTGGGACTGCTTGAGGCTTATGCTCGCGAAGGCGACGATGGCGGAGACCAGGCCCCCGATCGCCGCACCGGCCAGGAAGCCCAGGACAAGGTTCTTGGTGGCCAGGGCGACGGCAAAGCTGCCCATCGCGCTAAGGAGGATCATCCCGTTCATGGAGAGGTTGGTGACCCCGGCCCGCTCGGTGATGGCCTCCCCTATGGCGGCGAAGAGGACGGGTCCCGCCGAGGCGAGGATGCCCGCCAGGCCGAGGATCAGGATTTCGCTTGTCATGGCCTTGCCCTTCCTTTCGCCATGAGGCGCTTGCGCAGTCCGTCCCCCAGGAGGACGAAGAGGACCAGCGTGCCCTGGAGGACCCCCGAGAGGGAGGAGTCCAGCTTGTGGACTATGGGGAGCTGGATGGAGCCCACGTTGAGGGCCGCGAAAAAGAGGGCCACCGGGGCGGCGAGGGCGGCGCTGAAGTTGACGAGCATCCCCACCATGAGGCCGAGGAAGCCGTAGCCCGAGGATATCGAGGGGATGAGCCTGTGGTAGACGGCGGTGACCTGGACGGCCCCGGCGAGGCCCGCGAAGACCCCGCAGATCGCGAAGGAGGCCATCATGTATTGCCAGGTCGGGATCCCCAGGAGGTAGGCGGCCTTGGCGTTCTTGCCCACGGCCTTGAGCTTGAGGCCAAAATAGGTGCCCTGGATCAGGACAAAGATGATCACGATCCCCGCCAGGGCGATGCCCACGGCGATGGGCGCCAGGCGGGATTGCTCGTTGACGGTGGGCAGCCAGAGCCGGGGCTCAAAGGGCACGGTGCCCGACATCGAGGCGACCCCGGGCCGCTTCCAGGGTCCGAAGATCAGCCAGATGTTGAGGGCCGTGGCCACGTAGTTGAGCCCCAGGCCGCCGAAGATCTCGTTGACTCCCCCAAAGGTCTTGAGGGCCCCGGCGAGCATGGCCCAGAGGGCGCCTCCGGCCATGCCGGCGGCAAAGGCGATCGCGATGACGAGGCCCGGGGAGAGGGCCGTGCCCTGGAAGGCCCTGACCGCCCAGGTGGCAAAGATCGCGCCTAGGGTGATCTGGCCCTCGATGCCGATGTTCCACAGGCCCACCGTGAAGGTGACAAGGAGGCCCGAGGTGACAAGGAGGAGGGGGACCCAGGCCACGACCACGTCCGAGGCTACCCCAAGGCTGCCTACGGCGCCTTTCACGATGCTGGCGAAGGCCGCGAGGGGCGGGGCCCCGGTGGCGAGGAGGACAAGGGTGGTGATGCCCAAGGCCAGGATGACGGCCCCGGCCTGGAAAAGGGGCTTGGCGAGGCGGGACTCACGCATGGATGGACTCCTCAAAACGCTCCCAGCCCTTGCCGCCTATCAGGCGGCCCAGATCCGAGGCCGAAAGCCCCTCGGCCTCGAGGGGGGGCGACACGCGGCCGGCGAAGAACACGACCACCCGGTCGCTGTACTGGAGGATCTCGTCCAGGTCGGCGGAGATGAAGACGATGGCCGCGCCCTTGGCGCAGCGCTCCTTGAGCTTCGACCAGATATAGGCCGTGGACTCGATGTCGAGGCCCCGGGTGGGATGCTCGATGAGGATGAGGGACAGCTCTTCCTTGAGCAGGGCCAGGAGGGCCCTCTGCTGGTTGCCCCCGGAGAGGGCCTCGACGGGACTGTCGGGCCGGCCCTTGATGTTAAAGGCGGCGATGCGCGCCTTGGCCCTTTCATCGGCCCCGCGCTTGTCTATGAAGATCCCCCCCTCGCCCTCGGAGAGGATAAAGTGGTCCGAGAGGGAGAGGCCGGGCACGAGGCCCTCCTCGAGGCGGGCCGCCGGCAGGTAGGCTACGCCCCGGCGCTTGAAGTCATGGTGGGTGTAATGGGTCATGTCCTTGTCGTCGAGGCAGACCGAGCCCGAGACGGCCCGCTCGAGGCCGGCGCAGGAGGAGAGGAAGAGGGCCTGGCCCGAGCCTTCCATTCCCGCGAGGCCTATGGTCTCTCCGGCGCAGACCGAAAGCTCGATGCCCTTGATCTGGAGCCTGATGCTGTCGAGGCAGAGCTCCTTGGTGGAGAGGACGGGATGGCCCGGCTCGGCCCGCTTTCTCTGGACCTGGGGCAGCTCCTTGCCGAACATGAGCTCCACGAGGGCCTTGGCGTCAAAGGGCGGATCCGAGCGGCCCACGAGCTGGCCCTGGCGGAGGACCACGGCGGCGTCGCAGAGGACCTCGACATCCTCCAGCTTGTGGGAGACAAAGAGCACGGTCATGCCCTCGGAGGC
>JAKPBN010000006.1 GCA_029778945.1 Spirochaetota bacterium | reverse complement strand
GAAATACCGGGAAGGCGACCTGCGCAAGGGCCGGATAGACGCCTGGAAGGACATAGCCCAGAGACTGGCCCACGAGCTCAAGAACCCCCTCACCCCCATCCGCCTCTCCGCCGAGCGCCTCCTCCGGGCATCCACCCAGGACCCCCAGAAGGCCCTGCCCCTGATCGCGCCCTCCATGGTGGCGGTGATAGCCGAGGTCGAGGCGATGGACGCCCTCCTCCAGGAATTCCGCTCCTTTGCCTCCCTGCCCGAGCCCATGCGGGACTGGGCAGACCTCCGGACCATCGTCGGGGACGCGGTCTACCTCTATGCCGCCTCCTATCCCGAGGTGGCCTTTGACTACGCGGGGATCCAGCCAGGGACGGCGCTCAAGGTGGACGCAAGCCAGCTCAAGCGGGCCCTGGCCAACCTCCTGGCCAACGCGGTGGAGGCCATGGGAGGCAAGGGGCGGATCGAGATCGGGGCCGATCTTGTAAAGGCGGCGGATTCAAGGTATTGTAGGATTCGGGTCAGCGACAGCGGGCCGGGCATAGCCGCGGAAAACCTGGACCAGGTCTTCCTCCCCTACTTTACAACCAAGGAAACCGGCACGGGCCTGGGCCTGTCCATTGTGGAGCGCATCGTGCTCGACCACGGCGGCAGCATCCGCTGCGAGTCCGAGCCCGGCGCAGGGGCAAGCTTCCTGATCGACATTCCACTCGACCACTAGTGTCGGGCATCGCGAAAGGACATCGAGAGGGCAAGGGGCACGAGGGCATGGCCACCATCCTGATCATCGACGACGAGCCCGGGATCCGCAGCGCCGTCCGGGGCATCCTCGAGGACGAGGGCTACAACGCCCTTGTGGCCGAGGATGCCGTCATCGGCCTTGAGCTCCTCGGCCGCGGAGGGATCGACCTCGTCCTCCTCGATGTCTGGCTCCCCCGGATGGGCGGCCTCGACGCCCTGGAGGAGATAGGCAAGGCCCATCCCGGGGTCGCGGTCATCGTGATCTCCGGCCATGGCAACGTGGAGATGGCCGTCAAGGCCACCAAGCTCGGGGCCTATGACTTCATAGAGAAGCCCCTCTCCATCGAGCGCCTCCTCACCTCGACCCGCAATGCCCTCGAGGCCAGCGAGCTCAGGAAGGAAAACCACAAGCTCAAGCGCCTCGTGAAGGCCCCTCCCCCGGCCGAGGAGCTTGTGGGCTTTTCCCGGCCCATGAACGAGGCCAGGAACCTGGCCCTCCAGGCGGCGGCCACCGAGGCCCGGGTCCTGATCACCGGCGAAAACGGCACGGGCAAGGAGCTCCTCGCCCGCTTTATCCACGAGAAGAGCCCCCGGTCCAATGGCCCCTTCATCGCCCTGAACTGCGCCGCCATCCCCGAGGGCCTCGTGGAGAGCGAGCTCTTTGGCCACGAGAAGGGCGCCTTTACGGACGCCCACGCCCGGAGGATCGGCCGCTTTGAGGCCGCCGACCGGGGAACCCTCTTCCTCGACGAGGTCGCCGACCTTTCCTTGGCCGCCCAGGCCAAGCTGCTGCGGGTCCTCCAGGAGATGCGCTTCGAGCGCATCGGAGGGATGGAGACCGTGGCCGTCGATGTGAGGGTCCTGGCCGCCACCAACAAGGATGTCCGGGCCGAGGTGGCCTCCGGCCGCTTCCGGGAGGACCTGTACTTCCGCCTGGCCGTCATCCCCATCCGCCTGCCCAGCCTGGCCGAGCGGCCCGAGGACATACCCGAGCTCTGCGCCCGCTTCCTCTCCGAGCCCGGCAAGGAGATCCGGAGCCTCAGCCCCGAGGCTGCCCTGGCCCTGGCCGCCCGCAGCTGGCCCGGCAACGTCCGGGAGCTCCGGAACGCCATGGAAAGGCTCCGGGTCCTCTCCTCGGAGGAGCCCATCCAGGCCGCGACGGTGGAGCGGATCCTGGGGCCCCAGGTCCAGGTGGCCGCCGGGGACAAGCCCAAGCTCCCCTCCCGCTTCCTCGCCCTGGGCCTCCAGGACGCCAAGGAGCTATTTGAGCGGGATTACCTTGCGCAAAAGCTCAAGGATTGCGATTATAATGTCTCTAGGACCGCGGAGCTGATCGGAGTCTATCCGAGCGGCCTCCACGCCAAAATCAAGAAGCTGGGGATCGAACAAGAAAAATGAAGACCCTGACCGCACGCCAACAGGCCGTGCTCGACTTCATCGCGGAGTTCCTCGAGGCCCACGCCTATCCCCCTACGATCCGCGAGATCGCGGACCGCTTTGAGATCTCCGTGAAGGGAGCCTACGACCACGTGAAGGCCCTGGAGAAAAAGGGCAAGCTCAGGCTGGGGGAAAACCGTTCCCGGGCCCTGGAGATCGTCAAGGACGAGCGCCACGACCGGAGCGTCGTGGAGGTGCCCCTCCTGGGCGTCGTGGCCGCCGGCAAGCCCATCTTCGCGGAGGAGAACTTTTCCGGCCGCATACCCATACCCGCCGACATGGTCCGCTCGGCCACCTGCTTCGCCCTCACCGTGAGGGGGGACTCGATGAGGGACGCCGGGATCTTCCACGGGGACATAGCCGTGATCGAGGAGCGCCAGGTAGCTGAGAACGGCGAGATTGTCGTGGCGATGATCGACGACGCCGTGACCCTCAAGCGCTTTTTCCGGGAAAACAACCGGGTCAAGCTCGTGGCGGAGAACCCTGCCTACAGTCCCATCTACACCCAGGACGTGAAGATTCTCGGCCGCCTCAAGGGCCTGATCCGGAAATACTAGGATGAAGCTCGAGCCAGTCTATCTCCTCGCCGGGCCCGAGGCGGGCAAGCGCGCCGCCTTTATCGACGAGATCAAGGCCGCCGTCCTGGCCGCCGACGGCGGCCCCGCCGAGGAGCACCGCCTCTATGCCTCCGATGTGGGCGTCAACGACCTCCTCTCCCTCCTCAGGAACGGCTCCCTCTTCTCCTCCCGCCGCCTCGTGGAATACCGGGGGGCCGAGCTCGTAAAGACCAAGGACGAGCTCAAGGCCTTGGCTGAGTACCTGGCTGCCCCGGCCCAGGACGCCGTCCTCATCCTCGTCACGGAGTCCTTCTACGCGGAGAAGTCCCTGGAGGACGCCGTGGGCAAGGCCCGCAAGCGCACCTTCTATGAGCTCTTCGACAATGAGAAGCCCCGCTGGGTCGAGTCCCGGATGCGGGAGCGGGGCCTGTCCATCGACTCCGAGGCCGTGGAGACCCTCCTCGAGCTCATCGAGAACGACACCGCCGACCTCGAGGCCGCCTGTGCCCGCCTGGCCCTCCTCTTTCCCGAGGGCAGCCGGCTGACTTCCGATGACATCGAGGCCGCCCTGGCCAGGAACCGCCAGGAGGACGCCTTTAGCCTCTTTGCCCGGATGGTGGAGGATGAGGTAGCCTGGGCCCTGGAGACACTGGACGCGGTCCTGGCCGACCGCTCGGGCGGGGCAGTCCAGGTGATCTCGGCCCTGACCTGGTCCTTCCGCCGCCTCCTCAAGCTCCATGCCCTCCTCGACGGGGGAGAGGGCTTTGACACGGCCTGCCTAAAGCTGGGGATCCGGGCCAAGAGCCTCCAGGCCCTCCACCGCCAGGCGGTCAAGCGCTACCCGAGGCCGGCCTGCGAGAGGATCATAAGCCTTGCCGCCGACTTTGATGGCCACGCCCGGAGCATGGGCTCGGTCCTGGAGCGGCCCCTCCTCCAGCTCTTTGTCTTTGGGGCCATGGCCAAGGCCGGCAAGCTCGAGCTGGCCTAGAGCCCCAGGATCAGGGCCTCGCAGGGCCCCAACACCAGCTTCCCCGCCTCCACAAGACTGTCCTTGTCCCGGGCGGGTCGCCCCTCGAGGGCCGAGGCCAGGAGGACCCTGGCCCTGGCCGGGAGCTCGAGGCTCCGGAGGCCGGCGGCAAAGTTGAGCGCCACAATAGTCCCCTCGCCCCGGCGCCAGGCTAGGACATCCTTGTCCCCGTCCAGGAACTCCAGGGAGCCTTCCCGCAAGTCGCTTCGCTCCCGCCTCAGGGCGAGAAGGGCCTTGTACCAGGCGAGCACCGAGCCCGGCAAGCCCTCCTGGGCCGCCACGTTGCGGGTCTGCCAATCCGAGTTGAGGGGGAGCCAGGGCTCGGTGGACCCGAAGCCCGCCCCGGGGCTCGAGTCCCACTGCATGGGAGTCCTCTCGGGGTCCCGGCCCAGGAAGGCCAGGGGCCAGGTGGAGAGGCCCAGGGGGTCCCTGAGCCGCCTCCGGGGAATGCGCTCGCACTGCATGGCGATCTCCTCGCCGAAATAGACAAAGGGCGTGCCCCGGAGGCAGAGGAGCATGGCCGCGGCCACCTTGGCCCGGGCCTCGGTGACCCGGGGATCCCGATGGCGGAAGCGGAAGGCCGCCCGGGGCCTGTCGTGGTTGGAGAGGGTAAAATTGGGCCAGGCCCCTTCCGGCAGGCAGGCATACCAGGCCTCGGCGGACTTCCTGAAGGCCCGGGCCTTCCAAGGCTGGTTGAGAAAGTCAAAGTTAAAGGCCATGTGGAGCTCGTCGGCCTTTTCCCCGTGGCTTGCCGCCGCAAGCTCGGCGTCCTGGCCATGGGTTTCCCCTATGAGGACCCGCTGCCCGGCCTGGTCGGCCTGGCGGCGCATCTCCTTGAAGACCCCGTGGAACTCCGGGCGGTTCCGGTCATAGAGGTGCCGCTGGAAGAGGTCGGGGACCAGGCGCCAGGAAAAGGGGTTGGAGCGGAAGGCCTCGTCCTTGAAATAGGCGGTGGCCACGTCCAGGCGAAAGCCATCCACGCCCTTCCCGTACCAATAGCCCATGATGTCGTAGATCTCCTGGCGCAGGGCAGGATTGCGCCAGTCGAACTCGGGCTGGAAGCGGGTAAAGGTGGCCAGGTAGCGCTCCCCCGTGGCCTCGTTGGGATACCAGGCGGAACGGAGCTCGAATAGGCTCTTCCAGTTGTTGGGGACCTTGCCCGCCAGGGGCTTCCAGATATAGTAGCCGTGCTCCCGGGCCGTCGTGGAGGCCCGGGCGGCCTTGAACCAGGGGTGCTGGTCCGAGGAGTGGTTGGCCACGAGGTCGAGGATAATGCGCAGGCCCCTTTCGTGGGCCTCGGCCTGGAGGCGCTCAAAGTCCCCGAGGCTGCCGAACATGGGGTCGACCCCCCGGTAGTCGGCCACGTCGTAGCCAAAGTCCCGCATCGGGCTTGGGAAGAAGGGGGAGATCCAGAGGGCGTCCACCCCCAGGTCCTGCAGGTAGGCCAGGCGGCGGCGGATACCCTCGAGGTCGCCTATCCCGTCGCC
>JAKPBN010000478.1 GCA_029778945.1 Spirochaetota bacterium | reverse complement strand
ATGGGACGCTTCTCGTCCCCCCTCCAGTAGGCGCCGGCGACGGCGCGCAGCCTGAAGGAGTCGGGCCTGATCTCCCGTACGTTCTCCACATGGGGTCCCCGGCAGAGGTCGACAAAGCCGTCCTGCTCGTAGAGGGAGATGGAGTCGTCCTCGAGGCCCTCGATGAGCTCGAGCTTGAAGGGCTGGTCGGCAAAGAGCTTTTTCGCCTCGTCCTTGGAGACCTCCCGGCGCTTGAACTCCGCCCCCGAGGAGATGACGCGGCGCATCTCCTTCTCGATGGCGGGCAGGTCCTCGGGCTGGATGGGCGCAGGCAGCTGGAAGTCATAGTAGAAGCCGTCCTCGATAGCCGGCCCTATGCCGAGCTTGGTGCCCGGATAGAGCTTGAGGACTGCCTCGGCCAGGACATGGCTCGCGGAGTGTCGAAGGGTCTCGACCTTGGCTGACATGGGTACTCCTTCTCGGTCCTTGGGCCGCCATCTCTTTTCAGGCTGGCGAGGGACCGAAGGCGGGGATCCTTAAGGGACCCTCGCGCCAATAAAAAGGCGGGCTCTTCCGTGCAGTCTCGTCCTCGCACGGAAAGGCCTCTAAGCCTTCGCGTAAGGACGAACTACGAGGAAGCCCCGCTCGGTGTTGATCCGGCCTGGCCTTCGCGATGTCCGCGGTACCACCTTACTTCGGCAACCCCCAGGCAAGGGGGCCGCCGCGCTCTTTGCCGCTTGACGGACGGCAGATCCGCCGGACTTGCCAGGACAGCGACGCTTTCCCCGCAACTCCAGCGCCACCAGGCCTTCGTGCGCCTGGTGCCGGCCCGGATTACCGGCCTCAAGGGAGGGCACCGCGCCCTGGCCCCAAAGCTTTTACCCGGACGGCTCCGGAGTGGTTTTCACCGCTCTTCCACTGAAAGGTCTCTCAATCGCGGACCTTCCTCCCTGTAATGGGGTGGGCGGCTACTCTTCTCCATCTCAGCCTTCAACCGCAAGTATCCTAAAAGGGCGGGATCCCTGTCAAGGCGCTCCCGGCCCCATCCCCTAGTCGTCGAATTCGATCCCGGCGCTCCGCAGGGCCTCGCCGATCTTTTTCCCCAGCTCGGTCTGGGGGAAGTCCATCCGGTAAGGGCCCTTCTGGGCCAGGGCCCAGGCCCGGTCCACGATGTCAAAGGCCGCCCGGGGCCGGCCCAGGATCGAGGCCCTCTCGGTCCTGCGCTTTAGCAGGCTCGCCCCATCCAGGGTCCAATGCCTGACTGCCTCCAGGGCAGAGACCGCGTCGAGGCCCCGGTCCCCGGCCCCGCCGGACACCACAAAGTCCGCGTTGCCCTCCTCCTGGCCGGGTATGGCCTCCACGATGAGGAGGGGGCGGCCCGCGGCCAGGGACTCGGACACGATAAGGCCCCCGGCCTTGGAGGCCACCGCGTCCGCGGCATGGACCAGGGCAGGCATGTTGGAGACAAAGCCCAGGACCTTGGCCGGGAGGTGCCAGTCGATGGACGAGAGCTTGGCATAGAGCTCCTCATCCCCCCCCGCCACGGCGATCAGTTGCAGGGGCAGGCCCGAATGGTTGAGGACATTGAGGACCTCCGGGAGGCGGCTAACCCGCTTGGAGCCCACGGCCAGGATGGTGGTGAGGTCCCTGTCCCAGCCCAGCTCGGCCCGTAGCTCCCCGACGGGCCGGTTCTCGTGGAGTATGGCCGGATGGACGGGGATGCCCACCACCTCCACCCGCTCGGGAGCCAGGCCTGCCTCGAGGGCCAGGGTCCGGACGATCTCTGTGGGCACAATGGTCAGGTCGGCGTCCTTTGAGAACCAGATCTGGTGGATCGAGGTCAGGTCGGTGACCACACAGATCGTGGGAATAAAGGTGCGGGAAAGCTGGTAATAGGTATTGAGGGGGGCCTGATAGAGGGGATAGGTGGAGATGATGGCGTCGGGCTTCCAGGATTCCACAATATCCTTGAGGGCGGCGAAGAGGAGGACCCGGAGGCCATTCTCCATAAAGCGCCGGGCTATGACGGAATCGCTCACGTCATAGCCGAATTTGTAGATCTCCGGCATGTCCCGGGCTATGCGGTCGTAGTCGGTCTGGGACTCCCTGAGCCAGGCCGGAGTCTTCCGGTGGTCGAGGGCATTGATGATCTCGAACTCGCAGTCCTCTCCATGGGTTTCCTCAAGGGCAGCCAGGAGGGCCTTGGAGGCGCTTTTGTGGCCGTACCCGGCATTGGCCGAGAGGATGAGGATTCGCTTTTTCCGCTCCGGCATATCACTCCAAGGGGCCGATCGGGCCTGGCCCCATACAGGCTGGCCGCCCCGGACAGGCCGGGACGGACCTCCCCTTTGAAAGGGGCGCTGAATTTAGTGAGCCCCGGGCGGGGAGTCAAGTCAGGTTTCGGTTAAGGCCTTTTCCCCAAGATCGAAGACCGAGACGGCGGCCTCCAGGCGCCGGGACTCGTCGGCCAGGGAGAGGGC
>JAKPBN010000471.1 GCA_029778945.1 Spirochaetota bacterium | reverse complement strand
ATGGGACTCGCCCTTGGAGCGGGACAGCATTTTCATGATTCGGTCCCGGTACCTATGGCTGATCAGATCCATTATCGTCTCCCATCCTGCCCTACGGGGCTAAAAACTACAGTAAAACCGCAATAAATAAGTATAGCCCTCCGCCCAAAGGGGTGTCAACGCAAGCCTGACATTCCCTTAGTATCCGTCAGACATGGATCGGTTGATATCCTTCTGATAGAGCTCCTGGTACACATAGCTGCGCTGCTTGAGCTTGTCCTTGATCTCCTTCGAATAGGGCATAAAGCGCCAGAAGATAGCCCTCACTTCCTTCTCCAGCTTCTGGATGCCCTCGCTCTCCTTGGTGATCCATACCTGGTAGTCCTGGATAAAGTATTCCTTGACGTCACCCCGGATCTTCTTGGCCGTAAACCACTGGTAGTAATTGCCCGTAAGGCCTTCCTCCATCCAGTAGAAGGAGGCCTTTTCCTTGGCCACCTGCCAGCGGAGGTCGGCCACGGCGCTGATCACGGCATTGGTCAGGTTCTTGGGGTACATGGGAATGGCGACCCTTCCCCGGCTCGAGGCGCGGTTGTAGCGGTCGAAGGGCTCCCAGCAGATGCCGGAATCCCCATAGCAGGGCAAGAGGAGGATAAAGGGCACGATACGGTGGAGGGCGTTCTTGTAGGGCCTGCAGAAGGCCTCGCAGTCAATGCCTTCGATCCAGGCCAGGAGCTTGACCACGTTTTCCCGGGTGCCTATGTCGCGCAGGCTCCCGTGGAAGTAATCCCGGGTGAGGAGGGGAAAGTGGTTGCCCTGGCGGCCGATGCAGAGCTTGGTCATCTGCTTGACGGTCTCGTATTCCTGGGCGAGGGTCTGGAGGTCGGCCTTGACCTCGCCCGAGCCCAGGGCCCCGGCCTTCTCGTTGGCCGCCGAGAGCTCCGCCCCGGCCTTCTCGAAATCGTTCATCGTCTGGACGAGGTCCTTGTCCACCTGGATCATCCGCCTCGTGATCTCGAAGAACTCGCTCATCTGCTTCTTCTGGCCATCGGTGTAGGGGGCGGGCACGTGGAGGAGGCCGGGCTGGCTCTCGTGGTGGACCACCTGGTCGACCTTGTCCTTGAGCAGGATCTCCAGGCTCCTCCTCTCGTCGACCTTGGCTTTCATTATGCCCTCGGCGGCGTCCCGCTTGCCCTGGGCCTTCTGGAGCATGGCGGTGATCCGGGCCCGGTCGTCGGTCCCGCCCTTGGGCTTTACCTCGTCCGTGGCCGAGGGATTGACCTGGCCGGTGGCCACGGCCCGGATCCACTCGTCCACATAATAGACGGGCTCATCGATCCTCTTGTCAAAGATGATCCTGCCCATGGCGTCCCTGAGCTCGGGGCTCATCACATTGGGCAGGAGGGCGGAAAAGCGCACGAGGAGGCGTTTGGGCAGGATGACCTGGGCCGAGGAGGTCCTCAGGGCGACCTTGGCCGCGAGGTACCAGTAGTTCGAGATGAGCTGCTGGCGGTAGACCCCCTTGTCCTTGATGTCTGTGGCCTTCATGTACTTGGAGAGGATCTCATGGAAGCGGGTCGCTTCCTCGCCCTCTCCTCCTAGGGCTTTCTTGTAGTATTCGGGGTCGGAGAAATAGTCCGTGGAGCTCTCTTCCTCGGTCTTTTCCACCGGGGCAAAGCCCTTGCGCGAGAGGTCGACGCTGAACTCGCCCTTGTTCTTGACCTCGGCGGTCACCCCCAACTCGCCGAAAAGGGTGTCAAAATCCGGGGGCAGGGGCCCACCGGCAAGGGGGAGGGCCGGGGCCTTTCCGCCTGGGCGATACTGCTCGACGTTTCCGCCAATGAGTGCGGCTATCTCAGGATCGATTTCGTCGGACACTGGGCTCTCCAGGATGTGATTAGCCTTGCGGCCGGGAGCCAGGCTCCCGTCTGCCGTCATTCCGCTCTCATTCTATCCCTCGTTGTTCGGGTCTTCAAGGGCGAACACGCCTTCAAGGGGCCCGTGGATCCGGGGTTTAAAAGCAAAACGGCCACCGTTTTACCGGTGACCGTTTTCTTCGTGGAGGCTTCGCCACCTTCGGTGGCGCCGGAATTGCCTTCCGGGGCTCAACATCCTGTTTCGCCCCTCCAGGCCGGGGTGCTCGCTCGCGGCGCCCATCCATGGGCGCCTTCCCTCGCTCCGCTCGGCGCTCGCACCCTTCAATTCCGATCACCTCACGGGGGTTTAAAAGAAAAACGGCTCCGGTCAAAGACCGAAGCCGTTTTCTTCGTGGAGGTGATCGGAATTGAACCGACGACCTCTTGAATGCCATTCAAGCGCTCTAGCCAACTGAGCTACACCCCCGAAGCAAGGAGAGATTACCGGGATGGGGGGGGGAGTGTCAAGCGGGTT
>JAKPBN010000459.1 GCA_029778945.1 Spirochaetota bacterium | reverse complement strand
CCCCTGCTGAAAAAGGGCCCTTATGCCGATATTCCAAAGGAGGGAAAACTGCCCAGATGAAAGAAGGCGAAAGCCTCGGCCTCCTAGGGAGGGCGAGCACTATAAAGGCTAGCCGCGCCCGTGAGCCAGCCCGCGGACCCAAGTCCTTAGCCGCCCCGGCCGGAAGCCCAGCTCCTGGGGCGGGCAAGGGTGTCGACGCCTCGGGGATCGATGAGGCCGACCGGGCCGAGATAGCCCAGCGTCTCGACGAGGTCGCCAAGGCCAACCGCCTACCCACCGACCCAGCCCTCCTTGCCCTCAAGGCCGGAAAAAAAGGCTTTGTCCTTCCCCTGATCATCAATATCGCCGCGGTCCTCGTCATAGGCGCCTCGGTCTACCTCTTTTCCTACCTTTTTGCCCAGAAAGAAGCGAGCGAGGCCGTCAATGAGACCGTGCTCAACTCTTCTGAAGGGCGGCTTCTGGCGGAGCTCAAGCGGGACTCCGCCGCCCGCCTGGAGGCCAAGAACAAGGAGATAGCCGAGATCCAGGCCCGGATGCAGAGCCTGGACAAGGAAGTCTCCTCCTTGAGCGCCAGCTTCGAGACCCGGGTCAAGACCAAGGAAGCCGAGCTCAAGACCAAGCTCGATGCCGAGCTCGAGGCCGAGCGCAAGCGCCTCCAGGCCGAGGGTCTCTCGGAGTCCGTGATCCAGGAAAGGCTCAAGAAATTCGAGCAGGAAAAATCCCTGGAATTCCAGCGCCAGCTTGCCCAGTTCAAGACCGCCGCCGATGCGGAGAAGGTGGCGGCCGAGGCGAATTACGCCAAGCTGCGCAAGGAGTTTGAGGCCAACGCCGCCGGCCTCGCCGCGGAGCGCAAGCGCCTCGAGGAAGAGGCCGCCAAAAAAGAAGAGGAACTCCGGGCTAGCCTGGCCGCCGAGCTGGCCCGCAAGAACGCCGCCGCCACGGCCCAGGCCCAGGCGGGCACCGAGGCCCTCGAGGCGGCCAAGGCCGAGCTAAACCGCCTCGCCGAGGAAAAGCGCAAGGCCAGCCTGGCCGAGGAAGCCCTTGTGGGCCTCTACAGCGGGATACGCCAGGACCTTTCCCAGGCCAACTATGCCTCGGCCCTGACCAAGTCAGATAGCCTCCGGTCCTACCTTCAGGAACCCGCAGTCGCCTCCCTCCCAGGGCTTGCCGCCCGGCGGGAAGCCGACCTCTTTGCCGCCGACTCCCTGGCTAGCCTAGCCAAGCTCCAGCTCGACAGGACCAAGGCCGACGCAGGCCTCCTTCTCAAGCAGGCAGAAGCCTACGAGGGCAGCCGCAAGGCCGCCGAGGAGGGCCACAAGGCCTTTGCCGCGGGGGATACCGCCAAGGCCGACCAGGCCTACCAGGCTGCCCTCGCCCAGCTGCCTCCGATCCTCGAGGCCCACCAGTATTTTGTCGCCAAGGCTGAGGCGACGGAAGCCCTTAGAAGGAAGAGCCTCACCGAGGCCTTAGCCAAAGGCGCGGTCGCCTACGACCAAGGGGAATTCGACCAGGCCCGGGCGAGCTATATCGGGGCCCTGGATTATCTTCCCCTGGATCCGGTCGACCGCAAGGCCTTTATAGAAAAGATCGAGACTACGGCGACTAGGCTCGCCGCCCTAAAGCGCCAGGTAAACGAAACCCGCCTGGCCCGGGAGTCCAGCTCGGCCGCCAAGGCCAACCTGGAGGCCGGGCGTTGGGAAGAGGCCTATGCGGGCTATGTGGCTATCCTGAGCCGCTTCCCCTTTTCCCAGCAGGCCGACGAGGCCGCCGAAGGCGCAAGCCGGGCCATAAAGGGCCTTGCCCAAGCCCTGGCCTCTGCCACAGCCGCCGCTGCCCAAACCCAGGCGGAGCTTCGCTATAGGATAGACGGCCTCCTCAAGGACCTTGAGGACCAAAAGCAGGCCCAGGCCGAGGCCCTGCGCCTGGCCAGGGTTGAGGACTCGAACATCCTCGAGGGTCTCAGGTCGGAAAAGGACGCCATTATCGCCGACCTCAGGACCCAGCTCGCTCGGGTTGAGGCCAATACCCTTGCGACCCAGGACGCCCTCCCCGAGGCCAAGGCCCAGGCTGAGGAAGCTCTCGCCCGGGCCAAGGCGGCCGAGGAGAGGGCCGGAACCGCGGAGGCCCGGGAATCGGCCGCCAAGGCCCACGCAGCAGAAGTTGAAGCCGCCCTCAAGCTCGCCAATGAGAATGCCCTTGGGCTCCTTGGTGAGAGGGACGGCCTTAAAGACACGCTGGCCCTGAGGGACACGGACCTGGAAGCCGCCAGGACGGGGTTCGCCAGTATCAAGCAACTCTATGACCAAGCCATGGCCGACCTGGAAAAAGAAAAGCAGAAGCCCCAGGTCCAACCCACGGTCGAGGTCCAGCCCTCGGCTACAGGCCCCGACCCTCTTGATCCAAATCTTCAGGCCACCCTGGAAACCCTCAGGAATGAGAATGCGAGACTCACGGAAGTAGAAAAGCGCCACGAGGATCTCAAGAATGCCTATAGGGACTATGTGGCCGAGGAGGACAGCATCCTCGCCTCGGGCAGTTCCGATTCAGCCACAAGGGCCTTGGCCAACCTGCTTTCTTTCGTCTCTACCCCGTCTATGGGAGAGGCCTTCCCTGGCTTCTCTGCGCGAATCCAGAGGAATTGGCAGGCCCTACAGGCGAGCATCGCCGACAATTTCCTGAAGGATGCTAGCGATATCTTTGCGGCCCTTCTCACGATCCAGGACCCGGAAGGACGCATTAGAGAACTGGCGCTCCTGCGGGGGGACTATGCGTGGGATGCCCAGATCCAGGACTTCTTGAAGAGCCTTGAGGTCAAACTTGGGCCGGATGCCACCAGCCCAATCCCGTCCGCGCCGGCCGCGCCGGCCTCCGCAGGCAGCTTACCTGAGCCGGGAATCCCCCAGCCCAGCGACATGGTCCCCTCCACCGGGAACCCAAATGTGCCTTCAAGCCCTGGGGGCTAAGGCCTTCTCAATCCCCTAGGCTAGCCAAGTCGGCCGTGGGCACCCGGAAAGCCTCGGCAAAGAGCTTCGAGTCGGAACTGTCCTTCCCGTCCTGGATGCGGTAGGTCCTGCTAAATACCGAGTAGTAAATCCCCCCGGAATTGATCTCGTAGCAAAAGCGGAGGTTGCCTGTATTGAGAGTTGCTTCGAGGGCTCCAACGGAGGAATAGATTTTTGTAATTCCATCCTTGCGTGCCAGAAGCCGGCCATCCGAGAGAATCGTCGAGATTTGGCTATCCAGGCCGGTTAGGATCGTTGGCGCACTGCCCAGACCTGAATCCCAGAAGCAAGTGTAGGGGCTCCCATCGGCGACGAGATATCCAGAAAGGTAGAAATCTGTCGTTGCCGGGTTGAATCCGTAAAACGCGCCGGCTTTCAGCTTTGGGCCTGGGTAGTTGACTGCCCCCGTCACGATGGAATAGGTCGTCAGGTCAGCCGTGGAGTCTAGCGTTGTTAGGCCGGCATATAAAGTCAGGACACCGGCGTTATCCCACAGGAAGGCAGCCGCTATATTATCCGTGGAAGGGGAATCAGGGGTTATGGAACCTCCGAGATAGAAATACATCGAGGTATCTGGAACCGAAATCGAAGTCGGAGGCAATGGATTGACGCCCGTTATGGTCGCGTCCATGCCAGCGGCTTCCATCCCGTAGTATGAAGTGAATTGGCAATCCCCGAGCATAATGTAACCCTTGCCGGCTACCGAAGAAAGGCTCGTGAGGGAGACGGGCGAGAGAGGAAGGACATAACTATCTGCACCATTGGCGAGGCCCCAATATCCCACAGAAGCCCTAAAAGCGGATCTGTCCATATAAGTAAGCTGGAGGTTGGAGGAGCCATATTTAGCCCTCCAGCCAAAGCTTGGATAATCACTCCTATCTGGAATAAACCATTCAACAGCATTGTCGTAGGAATTGGTCTGGATAGGCCCGAGCCTGGCAACCATTGTTAGGCCCTACTCAAAATGCGCGGAGGCTCCCAGCATGGCATCGAAGTGGGGACGATAGCATCCAGGGAGCAAGAGGAGTCCGAGGCAGGCCAGTGCCCAGGCGGGCAACAAGAATTTTCTCATGGGCGCAGCCTCAGGCCAATGGAAAAGGCCGGATATTCCAAGTACCAGCCTTCCCCGTAGGAATAGGGCGAGGAAGAGCCTTGGTCCGAGGCGGCCATGAGGAGGCCGTCGCAGCCCGGATACCAGTCAAGCCCAAACTGGGCATAGAAGCCCCAGGGGGCCGTGGGCCTCCACTCGATCCCCAGCCTAGGGGCGACGAGATAAGGCGCAATTGGATCCATGTCCAGACTTCCTGCGGTCCCACTTAGGCGAATATAGCCGGCCAGGGACACAAAGGGTCTTAGGTCCTTTCCGGTTTTGCCAAAACTCCAGGAAAAGCCAAGACCCGGCTGGATCAGAGGCACGGACCAGATGAGGCTCGAGGCGTCACCGGAATCGGAGGAGAAATTGAGGCCCCAGTAGAACTGGTCCAGGAGATATAGCAGATTTAGGCTATCCCCCTGAGTCGCGAGGCCCAGGCTAAGGCCGGGAAAGGCCGCCTGGCGGAGATCCAGGCCTAAGGAGAAGAGCCTTAGGCGCTCGAGTCCTATCCTTAGCTTCGCCCCTGCCGGAGATAGCACCAGACTGCCTGTGGCGGGGAGCCTGTTCTTGGCCGAGGCTGTCCAGACATAGGTGGCTGGGGCAGTCAGCTCAAGCTCAAGGTGGCCCGAGGCGGGCATAACGAGGTCTTTGCCCAAGCCCCGGATCCTTGTCTTGGGCTGGGCCTCGATGCTTAGGATGGCACGACCCGGGCGGACTTCCGTCGCCGCAACCTGGGCTACTATGCCGGAAAGCTCGGTCCAGAAGGTCTCAGCCAGCCTTCGGGCAGAAGGTAGGCCAGCCTCGATTTCTCCCTCCTTGAGCAGGCCTCCATCCTTGGCCTCCGAGGCACTCCCCGGGTCGGCGCTGAGGATATGCCAGACAACCTTTACGCCCTCCCCGGAATTGACGCTTTCCGCGGCCACAAGGAGAACTAGGTCACAGGCGGCCTGTCCGGCCTGTCTCCTCTCATCCCCCCCCGCCTTGGCTCGGAGGACTCCGGAAATCGGAGGCGTCCTGGAAAGGCTTCCCTCCAGGCTGGCGGTCCAGGCTAGGGGATCGAGGGTCGAGGAGGAAAACGCCACAAGAATCCGCCGTCCCTCCTCGGCCCAGAGGCCGGAAGGCGCAAGGCCCAGGAGCAGGGCCAGGACCAAGCCGGGCATAAAGCGCTTTTTCACCACCACGTCCTCAAGGAAAGGAATTCCTGTCTGGCCTTGTCCCAGTAATACCAGCGAGACGTGACGGAGGAGAAGGAAAGGCCCTGGGCCTCCTCTCCGGAAAAAGACCTGGAATCGAGCTCGGAGCCGTCGGCCAGGCTGTAGCGCACGAGCTTGCCTTTGTCGTAGTCCTCGTAGGCGAGGATCTCCTTGTCCGTGAGCCAGAGATCCCTGATATCATGGCCAAAATCTCGGAATTTTGTCGTCAGGCCTGAGGTTTTTATATCTAATGCACCTGAAGAGATCGCGGTAACCATATCCTCCGGATTGGCGAATTCCACTAGCTGGCCATGTTTTGTATTGCTATCCCGCAGGATAAGCCTCACCGCCGTCGAAGCCTGCGCGGTGGCGACCGCGACAAGGTCGAGGGCATAATTGCCGGCCATAAAGGCCTTGCCCCGGGTATCCAGGAGTCCCCAAGCATTGGAATAGACCTTGAGCCCCCAATCTCCGTTTGAGGAGTACAGCACTAGACTATTCGTCAAAGAGGGCTGAAGAATTACCCCCGCCGAATTGTTGGCCTGGGCCCAGGGGGGGGACGAATCGACTAGGTTAACTGGATCTATCCTCACTTGGCCCGCGCAAAAACTTGCCCCGATGGGAATGTCATCAGCATAGGCTACCGTGAGGGGGCGGTTGGCATTCCCAATCCAAACCCAGGCCTCAAAGCTCAGAGTCACGGGATCCAGGAAGAAGACCGCATTGCCCCCGGAGTCTTTGAGCGAGCAGAGGACCAGGAGGTGGTAGGGCAGGCTTGGGTGGGCCCTGAGCACGGCGGTTTCCATTACGTGGTCGAGTCCATAGCCGGTCTGGTTTAGCACGAGGGTCCCCAGGTCGAGTCTCCTATCCACATTCTGCAGCTCTGTGGGATAGACGTCCCAGCCTAGGAACTCGCAACCTGCAATAAGGGCGAGGCTTGCGGCCAGGACCAGGACGAGGATGGGCCTTCTCATTTGAACAGCACCCCCAGGCTTAGGGAGGGCAATTCCCTAGGCCCGACCATGAGCCATTTGCGTTCCAGGGCACCTCCGTCTAGGCCCAGGGAATAGAGGCCCCGGGCCCGCAAGAAGAACGTCATCCCTCTTCCTTGATATTCGAGGCCGGCTTGAAACGGAGCCAAGACTATGTCTCCGGCTAGGCGGGGATCCACCTTGGGGGCAGTCATCGCGGTAAAGTAAAACTGGGCCCCGGCGCCTACAACAAGGCGGAGCTTGGCCCCAGGGCGGAAAAAGGGAGTAAAGAAGAAGGACAGGCCGAATTCCTGATGGAAGATCGGGTAGGAGCCAGGCAGGAAGTCATAGGTGATATAGGGGGCCGTGGCCAGCTCCAAAAATACCTGGTCCGGCAGGGTGTAGGCCCGAGCAAGGACTTCCGCCCCCAGTAGGCGGCCAAGGCCGTAGTCCACTCCCCAGGTTTTTACAGTCAGGGGCACGAGCCTAGGGAGGGGAATGGCTCCCTTTTCCTTGACCTTTATCTTTGTCACCAGGGGCCAAAAGCCGGGTTTTTGCACCGTGATGGTCAGGACTTGGCCGAGCTTGAGAGGCAGGCTAGGGGAGTGGAGCTCCCCGCCGGCTATCCTGCCAAGCTCCACCTCGTTGCCGTCCATCCTAAGCTTAGCTGAGGGGAGGACTGTCCCGTTGCCCAGGCTTACAAGGGCATCCTCATCCTGGGAGGTAAAGAAAAGGGAGCGTCCCGGGTCCCGGGTAACCTTGTCCAGCTTGGCTAGCCTATCGAGGTAGGCTAAGAGCCTTTGGGCGCTGTCCTCAATGAGGGGCAGGGCCGCGGGCCCGGGGCGGCTTGCATAGGAATCGTAGCCAAAGACCGAGGCGTCCTCGCTATCCCAGGCCGTCCCCGTCCAGGCCATCCGGGTTCCATCAAAGCTGGAGGCCACCCCAAAGACCCAGCGGGCTCCGGCCTCCGTGGCCAGGGCCTGGATTTCCTCGGGGCCTGGCGGGGCTCCGAGCTTTTGGATGCTGGATTTCAGGGGAGGAGTGAGGGCAAGAAGGCCGCGCTGGATAGCCTCGGCCAGGAATTTGGAATAACCCTGGGCTTCCGCGCCGTCCCCTGAACCCGAAATATCCAGGATAAGGGCCCGATCCTCCGAAGCCAGGGGGAAGCACGGCAGGAGGATCGCCAGCAGGAAGATGGCAAGCTTGGACTTGGACATCCTATTTTTCCGTCAAGATCTCGGAGCCGTCCCAGGAAGGTTGGGGTGGGGTCTTGATAAAGTCCGAGGCGGTCTCGAGGAGGTGGAGGGCCGGGGCATCCGAGGGATCCCGGGCGAGCACGGCCTCAAAGCCCTTCCGGGCTCCTGCGAAGTCCCTTCCGTAGAAAAGGTCCATGGCCTTGGCCCAGATAGCCCAGGTCTCGGTCTCTGTGGCGTCCAGGGCCTCCCGCACGGTAAAGACCTTGACCCCCTGGGTCTTGCCCTTGACCTGGAGCTTGCCCATGAGGCGGCAGGGCAGGATGTCCTTGACCTTGCGCTGGACACTTTCGGATATGAGGATGGGCTGGCGATAGAACTTGGTCTGGCCCTCGAGGCGGGAGGCCAGGTTGACCGCGTCCCCGATGACCGTATAGTTCATCTTCTTGTCGCAGCCTATGTTGCCCACTGTCACTATGCCGTAGTTGATGCCCACGCCTATGTGGAATTCCTTGGCCTTGTTCTTGCGCTGGACCTCATTGAAGGCCTCGAGGGCCTTGGTCATGGCCAGGCCGGCATAGACCGACTGGAGGGCGTCATCCTCATGGCGGACCGGGGCTCCAAAAATGGCCATGATGGCGTCCCCGATATACTTGTCCACTACCCCGCCCCGGTCCATGATCACGTCGACCATGGCGGCGAAGTAGCGGTTTAGAGCCCGCACCAGCTCATCGGGCCTCATGCCCTCGGAGATGGTCGTAAAGGACCTGATGTCGGAGAAAAGGATCGAGACGACCCTATCGTCGCCCTCGAGAATCTTCTCGGGGTTCTTGAAGATCTCCTCGATCACGTCCTTGGGCACATAGAGCTGGAAGACATTGCGGGTCTTCATCTCCCGCTTTTGGGCTATCGCGGCGTCGAGGGCGAACTTCATGATCTGCTCCCGGGCCTCGTCCAAGGCCCCGAGCATGAGGTTGAAGGTGTGGGAAAGTTGGCCGATCTCATCGTCAAAATGGACAGGCACCCTTTCGGCCAGGTTGTTGGACGTGATGATCCGCCTCATGGCGGCCACAACCTCGACCAGGGGGCTCGTGAGGTAGGTAGCGAACCATAGGAGGAGGATGACCGCCACGGCGACGGAGGCGACGAGGATGATGAGGCTTCTTCTGGCTATGGACTCGACCTCGTCGTAGAAGCTCGCCCTCTCCTCGGTCACGAGGACTTCCCAGCCAAAGGGCGGGAAGGGAAAGGCCTGGGCGACCCGGGTAGTCCCGCCAAGCTTGAGGGTCCTAAAGCCCCGCTCGGCCCCGGTGGCCATGGCCGCGAGGGTGGGGGTCTCCCCGGCCAAAGGTGGGGGAACTGGATCCCCCTTCAGGGTGACGCTCATCGCAAGGGAGCCTGTGGGGACCACAGCCAGGATCGCCTCGGTGGGGCTCCTCACCACGGAGGAGGCAAAGCTGACCACGGCCTCCTTGGCCGCGGCCACCATGTTCGGGCTCTCGGTGACCCCATTCTCGGCCAGGAGCTTCCACTGCCCATCGGCGTACTTTTCTAGCTCGTAGGCCTTGAAGGCCAGGAACTGGGTGGCGATCTTGGTCACGGCCTGGGCGGCGACAAAATACGAAGACACCCCCGCGAGGACCACCGCGACGATGATGAGGGGGAGGACTAGGAAGATAAACTTAGGCCGTATGCCCATATCCGAACACTATACGCCGCCCTTGGGGCCAAAGCAACGAGGAAGTGACCCTGCGGCAGGGCCTGGGGTCCTTTTTCCCATCAAGGCCAGAGGGCCTCGAGGTCGGGCCTTGCCAGGCCAAGGCTTCCTTGGAGGAGGGCTAGGCCGTCCTCGGGGATGGGGGCGGTTATACTAGCCGGAAGGCCTGGCAGGAAGGGCTCAAGAAAGCTGAGGCGATAGGCATGGAGGAAATATAACTCCCCGGGCCTCCCGCCGTATTTTATGTCCCCCACCAGGGGATGGGCATGGAGGCTAGCCTGGGCCCGGATCTGGTGGGTCCGGCCCGTGTCGATCTGGATCTCGAGGAGGCTCAGGCCCCGGGCCACGGCGAGGGGCCGGGCCCTGGACCGGGCGAAGGCCCCCCCGGGCCCGGCCTGGCTGACCCGGCTTTTTTCGTCCCGGACAAGCTCATCCTCCCAGACCTGCGGGCCCTCGACCTCGCCCTCGACCAGGGCCAGGTAGGTCTTGGCCACAAGGCCGGCCTGGAGGGCAGAGGTGAATGCCCTCGCTCCGATGATGCTCAAAGAAAAGGCCAAGACCCCGCTGGTGTTTCTGTCCAGCCTATGCAAGGGCCCGGGCACGAAGGCCAGGGAGGTCTCCTGGCCCTCGGTTTCGGCCTCCCGGACCAGCTGCTCCAGGCTGTGGGGACCATGGGTGGCAAGGCCCCGGGGCTTGTTGAGGACGAGGATATCGGCGGAGCGGTAAAGGCTCAGGGCCCCAAGGTCGGCGAAGCCGGGGATGGGCCCCGGGGACAGGGACCGCCGGGGTCCTTGGAGCTCCCCCGGGGGGCAGAGCCTCACATCGACCTCGATCCGGTCGCCCTCGGCCAGGCGGAGGGAGGGCTCGGCCTTGGCGCCATTGACGAGGATAGCCTTTTTGCGCAGGCCGGCGTAGATCTCCGGGAGGCCACGCTGGCCGAGGAGGATCCTGAGCACCCGATCCAGGCGCCTTCCCTCGTCATTGGCTCCGGCAAGGAACTCCTTCATGGCTCTCATGCAGTGGTTGTAGTCCCTAACAGGCTGGCTTGACAAGGATCGGGACTTCAAGCGACTATTTTTTGATGATACTGGCGGTGCGGCCTCCGGGAGGCGACCTGTTCCGGAACCCCGTCTTCCTCGCGGCGGTGTTCAGCCTCCTCACGGCCCAATTTATCAAGGCCATTATCAACCTCTTCCGCTATCGCTCAACTTCCTTCAAGGATGTCCTCCTCACCTTCTTCTGGAAGACCGGGGGGATGCCCTCGAGCCATTCCTCCCTGGCCGTGTCCCTGGCCACGGCCATAGCCCTGACCGAGGGGCCCAACTCGTCTATCTTTATCCTCTCCCTGTTCTTTGCCCTCGTGGTCATCCGGGACGCCATGGGGGTCAGGCGCTCGGCGGGCCTCCAGGCCAGGGCCCTGAACCAGCTGGGAAGGGAGCTTTCCAGCCGCCTTGGCCTAGCCTTCCATCCCGTCAAGGAAGTCCAGGGCCACAGCCCGGCCCAGGTCGCCGTCGGGGCCCTCCTCGGATTTTTCATAGCCCTGGCTTTTTGCACCCTGTAGGGACATGGCGTGCGCCCTAATAGGACTCTCGCCCTCCTCGGAAGCCTTTCCCTTGCTTTTGCCGCGCTGGCTTTTCTCGCGCTTCCCCGCCCCGCCGTTAGCGTCTGGAAAGGCCACAGCCTCCTCCTCATGCCCCTGGAGTCAAGCGAGGCCGAGGCCCTTGCCGTCCTTTCCCAGCTTGGCTGGGGCTGTCTCTCGGAATCCACCCAGCCTGTCCGGGTCTCCAATTTCTCCCCCCAAGGCGGCCGGGGCGGCCTCGAGACCCTGGGCCTGGCCGAGGCGCAGGCGAGGCTCGGGGACAGGGATCCCCGGCGGGACCCCTATCTCGAGGGCCTGTCCTCATGGTTTAGGGCCCGCCAGGGCAATCGGGATTTTCGCATAGTCTACCTTACGGGCCATCCCGGCCCGAGGGCCAAGGCCATAATGCAGGCCAAGCTTGACGCTTCTGGAATCAAGGCCTTTTTCCCCGAGGCCTCGTCCCGGGAAAGCCGGGATCCCCTGGCCTTCGCCGCCCTGGGCCTGGGCCTTCTGGGCCTTCTTGCCCTTTCGGCGAGTTCCAGGAGGGCCTTCCTCCTCGGGGGGCTCCTCCTCCCCCTCCTGCCCTTGGGCTTAGGTGGCATGGATGCCGCCCTGGCGGCCCTCCTCCTGGCTTGCCTTCAGGTCGCCCTTTCTCCGGCCTGGGAAGCCTTCCTGGAAAATCTCCTATCCCTTGGCCTAAAGAGCCGCGGCCTAAGGTTCTTCCGGGCGCGATCCCGGCAGTTCCTGGCCCCGGCCCTGTCCATCCTCGGCTTTGCCCTCTGGAAGCCGGGCCTCCTTCCCTCCATCTTGCTTGGCTTCCTGGCCGGCGCCCTTGGGGCGGCGGCTCTTTTGCGTCTTCGCCGGAGCTTAGAGGGCCGGAGGGCTTCCTTTGTGCCCCTCCCCATCCTCGGTGTTCCTCCTAGCTCGGAGCGGCCCCAGAAAAGCCAAAGGGCCGCCGGGATCCTTGTCGTTGTGAGCCTCGGCCTTAGCCTCCTGGTTCGGAGCCTGGGAAATCCGGGCCCGCAATTGCCTGGGGATCCCTCTGGCCTGGTTGTGCCCCAGGCCCAGCTTGAGTCAGGCCCGGCCATGCCCGGTCCCGGCATCGCTGTTTCGCTGATGGCGGGGCCAGGTGAACTGCCCAACCTGGCGGATTGGCTAGCCCACCGCTGGAGGCAGGAGAGCCTGTTTTTCTCTGTCCTGGGCCGGGAGTATCTCCCCTTTGCCCCGGTCGACCTCCCCCAGGCGGTTCCCCCCATTAGCCTAGTTCCCGACCAAGCTTGGGCACGGGAAGCCTACAGGAGCCTGTCGGGGGCAAGTGTCGAGGGCCTTCTCCTGGGCCTAGGCCGGTTTTCCCGGGTCAGCCCTCGGCCGATTTTGCCGGGCTCGGTCGATTTCCCCGGACCGCTTGCGCCGATAGAGGTCATTCTGTATATAATCCTCATGGCTCCACCCATGCTCGGAGCGCTTTTTGAACGCATGGGCGGGTTCCACCGCCGCCGGGAGCAGCAACAGCACCATGAATCACTCTAAAACCTTTCGCCATGGAGGCTTGCGGCTTCCGCGCCTTTGTGACTGGCCCGTGGCTTCCCCGATATTAAACGCCTTTCTCCCCGCCACGGCCTTGGTTCCCCTCAAGCAGCATGCCGGCCCCCAGGCTAGATGCGTGGTCAGCGCCGGGGATGTGGTCAAGGAGGGCTCCCTCCTGGGCAAGGCCGACCATAGCGGTTCCGCCAACATCCATTCGCCCATCCCCGGGGTGATCCGGGAGGTAAGGCAGCTCCGCACCGTGGCCGGCGTGGCGGTCGAGGCCGTGGAGATAGCCCTTGAGGGACGCTTTGAGCGCCTGGGCAAGCGGGAAGAGCGCTATGTCTGGACGAGCATGAACAGGAATGACATCGTCCAGACCATCCGGGACAAGGGCGTGGTGTCCATGGATGCCGAGGCCAGGCCCCTGATCGAGCTTATCCAGGGCTCCGGCGCCTCGGCCATCGTGCTCTGCGGCCTTGAGAGCGAGCCCTTCCTGAGGACCGAGGCTTCCCTGCTCAGGGCCAAGACCAAAGAGGTCTTTGAGGGCCTTGGCATCATCGCCAAGCTCCTGGCCCCCCAGGGATCCTATATCTGCATCGATGACAGCGAGGGGGATCTTCCAGCCCACCTGGCTCCCCATATCGCCGCCCTAAAGACCCAGGCCGAGCTGGTTGTCCTTGAGGCCCGCTATCCCCAAGACCTTCCCCGCCAACTCCTCTCGGTGATCCACCGGGATAGGAAGCCCCTGGCCGCCAAGGATGCCCTCATCCTCAGCCCCTCCACGGCCTTTGCGGTCTACGAGGCCGTTGTCCTGGCCCGTCCCCTGGTCGAGCGCTTTGTCACGGTAGCCGGCGGGGCGATCAAGCATCCCGCGGTGCTCAAGGCGAGGATTGGCACCTCTATCGGCGACCTCATCGAGGAATGCGGGGGCTTTCTCGACCAGCCCTCAAAGCTGATCCTGGGTGGCCCCCTGCGGGGCTATCCCGTCTATGACCTGGATGCGCCGATCACCAAGTCGACCCCGGCCGTCCTGGCCCTCTCCCCGGAGGAGACGGGGCGCTCCAGGGTGGAGCCCTGCATACGCTGCGGCCGCTGCCGGGATGTCTGCCCCGAGCGCCTCGATCCGTCGGAGATCCAGAGAAACCTGGGGGCCGGCCGGAGGAAGGAGGCCGAAATCCTCGGGCTCCGGGACTGCACCCTCTGCGGGGCCTGCGGCTTTATCTGCCCCTCCCAGCTTCCCCTCGTCGAGATCTTCGATACCGGACTCAGGACCCTTGGGGGTGAAGGATGAGCCGCAACAGCCAGACCCTTGTGGGACAGCCACCCCATATCCACGTCCATCAATCCACCCGGATCCTCACCTGGGAGACCTCCCTGATCCTGACGCCGGCCCTCGGCTGGGGCCTGTACTGCTTTGGCCTTGAGGCGGCCCTCCCGGTCCTGGCGGCCATAGCCGCCGCCCTGGCCGGGGAGGGGCTGATCAACCTGGCCCGGGGGAGGCTCAGCCTGGTGGATGGCTCGGCCTTTCTCACCGGCCTCCTCATAGGGCTTTCGATGCCCCCCCTCGTCCCCCTCTATGTTCCCGTCCTGGCCTCCCTCTTCGCGGTCTGCCTGGTAAAGGGAGCCTTTGGGGGCTTGGGCTCCAATTGGATGAATCCGGCCCTCGCGGGCCTTGTCTTTGCCCTCCTCAACTGGCCCGAGGCCATGGGCAGCTGGGCCTGGCCCCGGCACCTCCAGGGCCTGGCCGGCGTCAGCGGAGCCACTCCCCTTGGTTATGTCCACCAGGCCCTCGAGGCCTCCAGGGTGGGGGATCCCCTGTCCATCCTTGGAGGCGGGGGCTACCATGTCAGCTCCTTTGACAGCGGAGTGACCTCGACCCTCAATGGGGCCTTTTTCGGCCTCTTTGGGGTCGACCTGCCCTCGGGCTACATAGACCTTCTTGTGGGCAACAAGGCCGGAGCCATCGGGGAGCTCTCGGGCCTCTTCCTCCTCCTGGGCTCGGTGGTCCTGATCTCCCGCAGGGTGATTCGCTGGCAGGTGCCGGCGGTGATCCTAGGCAGCTTTGGCCTCCTCACCTGGATCTTTGGGGGCCTGCCCTACGGCTCGGGCTTTTTTGGCGGGGATATCCTCTTTGAGCTCCTCTCGGGCTCCCTCCTCCTCGTGGCTTTCTTTATGGCCACCGACCCGGTGACCTCCCCCTCGACAGTTCCGGGCATTCTCCTGTACGGCACCGGGATAGGCTTCCTTGCCTTCTTGTTCCGGCGCTGGGGCTCCGGCGCCGAGGGCATCGCCTTCGCCGTCATCCTGATGAACTGCCTGGTGCCTTCCCTCAACCGCCTGGGCGGACCGAGGCAGCGACGCCTCAAGGGGGCCCAGCGTGGATAGGCACGGGAAGGCCCACCTCCTGGAAAATCTTTCGGCGGCGGCCCTCCTGGGCCTTCTGGCCCTCCTTGTGGCCGCGGCATCCCTTTTCCTGGACTCAGGCTCGGAGAAGCGGGAGAGGGCCGAGCTCCAGACCTTTGTGTCCTCGAAGATAGGCGAGGCCGAGGTCCGCAGTGACTCCCCCGGCTGGCGGCGGATCTACGAGGTGAATCGCCATGGCCGGCGGCTCTATGCGGCAATTGTGACCATCGGTGACAGCCGGGGCCTTGTGCGGGCCGCGGCCTTTGTCTCCCCTGAAGGACGCTTGGACAGCATCGAGGCCCTCCAGGTCGTCCCCCTGGACGCGCCCTACGCCAGGGATGGCTGGTTTGCGGATTTCCTCGGCAAGGGTGGGGATTCCCCCTTTCCCTCGGCTCGGTCGGATAGCCGTCGGCCCGAGGCGGTCAGCGGGGCTACCGAAAGCTACCTCATCACCGCCGAGGCCCTAGGCAGCCTATCCCAGGAGATTATCCAACGAAGCGGCGCAAAGGCCGCCGGAGGGAAGTGAGCATGGCCGAGGAACGCGAGGGCTTTATACCCAACCCTGTGCTCGAGGGCCTGATAGGCCTCTGCCCGATCATCGTCACGAGCGGGAATTTTGCCGTCGGCACTATTGTCGCCCTGGGCATATTCTTTTCCATGCTTTGCCTGGGAGCCATCCTGCCCGCCCTCAGGGGACTCTTCGCGGAGCGGCTCCGGGCCCCCCTGGCCTTTGCCTTGGCGGCGGTCCTCGCGGCCGGCTGGGCCCTGGTCGCCGAAGCCTGGTCTCCGCCCCTGGCCTCCCTCACGGGCATATTCATACCCCTCACCCTGGTGAATTGCCTTGTCCTGGCAAGCCTTCGCCGGGGAGTGCGCAACGAGGATTCCTTTACCTCCTGGCTCCTCCCCACTGCGAGCTTTTATTTCCTGACCGTCGTGCTCATCTCGGCCTTCCGGGAGGGCCTGGGGGCCGGACGCCTGACCCTGCCCTTGCCCGGGCCCGAGGTGGCTAGCCTCGTGTTTTTCCCGGCCCCGCCCCTAAGGCTTCTCACGGCCCCGGCCGGAGGCTTTATCCTGCTTGGGCTCCTGGCCGCCCTCTATCGGGGACTCCAGAAAAAAGCCGGGAGGAGGATCCCATGAGCTACCTGACCATTGTCCTCACCTCGGTCTTTGCGGCCAATGCCCTGCTGGTCTATGGCCTGGGCATATGCCCGGCCTTTCGAAGGGAGCATAAGGGCCTAGGCACCCAGCTTGTGGCCCTCGGCCTCGTGAGCTTTATCGCCTCGGGCCTTTACTGGCTCGCCCGGACCTATATCCTCCACCCCCTGGATCTGGAGGTCTTGGGTCCCGTGGTCTATGCCGTCCTGATAGCCCCCCTCCTGAAATACCTCTCCCGGTTTATCGCCTCCTCGGGACGCCAGCCCTTTGTGCGCATCGGGGCCGCCGCCGACGAGGCCGTGACCTCCTGCCTGGTCTTTGGCCTGGCCCTCCTCATGGCCAAGGCCGACTACGGCTTTATCGAGGCCCTCGCCGCGACCCTTGCGGCCTGCCTGGGCTATTGGCTTGCCCTGGCTATCCTGGACAGCATCCGGGAGCGCCTGGAGCTTTCCGCCCTGCCGGCCTCCTTCCGTGGCGCCCCAGCACTCCTTCTATCCGCCGGCCTCATGGCCATGGCCTTCATGGGCCTCGACACGGCCCTCATCAGGAACCTCGCAAGATGAGCATGGAATGGCTGCGCATACCGGCTTCCCTAGGCCTTATATTCCTGGCTTCCTTTGGGACTAACTTCCTGTCCTCGGCCTGGGAGAGGCGGCGCAAACGCGATGATGCCCTGGACTTATTGATCGCCAAGCTGCCGGGCTTCAATTGCGGCCTCTGCGGCCAGGATGACTGCCGGGGCTTTGCCCGCTGGCTCATCGACAAGACCGGCGATCCTGGCCTTTGCGCCCCCGGAGGGTCGGCTACGGAATCGGCCCTCCGAGCCTTGCTTGGAGGCGCCCGGGCCCAGGCCCAGGTGGCCTTTGTGCGTTGCGGGGCTGGCACGGGCAAGGCCAAGGAGATCTTCTCCTACGACGGCCGCAGGGACTGCGCCGCCGCCGCCGCCTGCTTCCAGGGCCAGAAGGCCTGCACGGCATCTTGCCTTGGCTTTGGGACCTGTGCCCGGGCCTGTCCTATCGGGGCTATACGCATTGTGGATGGCCTAGCCAGGGTGGATCCCCAGCTCTGCTCCGGTTGCGGCGTCTGCGTCGCCGCCTGTCCCACAAAGGTAGTGGCCCTCGTCCCCTCGGCCGCCCATTGGCAGGTAGCCTGCAACTCCCACAGGGAAGCGGAAGAGAAAAAGAGGGATTGCTCCGTGGCCTGCACGGCCTGCGGGGAATGCGAGCGGCTCTCCGCGTCCTGGGAATTTCGGATCTCAGGCAATCTAGCCCATGCCTCGGACCAGTCGGCCCGGGGTGGGCAGGGCAACTGGGAAAGCATCGCGGCCCACTGTCCCACCAAGGCGATCAGCCGGGATGGCATTGTGCCCGAGCAGCTTCCTCCGGCGGAAATGAAGTCAAAAAAGAGGCCGTAAGCCCTTCCGAAAGGGATTGGGCTGTACTATAATCGCGCCATATTGCCCAGAGGACGAAAATCGCGACATGCAGAAATGTCATTGTATCATCGGCACTTACAACCATCTCCCCGAAGGTGCCGAGGAATCCTCCTTTGAGGAAACCTACCAGATCTGCTGGCGGCCCTTCCTCTCGGCCCTCTACCGTTTTCCTGATATCTCCGCGGTCCTCCACTATTCCGGCACGGTCCTTGCGTGGCTTGAGGCCCGGCATCCGGAATTCCTCATGCTCCTCGAGGAGATGGCTGCCAGAAAGCAGATAGAACTGCTGGGAGGCGGATTTTTCGCCCCCCTCCTCCCCCTGGTGCCCGGTCCGGACCGCCTAGGCCAGATAGAACTGCTCACGACCTGGATCAGGAAGGCCTTTGGCCGCCGGCCCCGGGGCTGCTGGGTCCAGGAATACGCCTGGGAGGCTTCCCTGGCCTCGAGCCTCCAGACCTCGGGCTTCGAATATTCCTTCCTGTCCGAGCGCCAGTTCCGGGAAGCCGGGGTCGACCTGGGCGGGCCCGCCCTCACCGAGGACCAGGGCAAGACCCTGACGATCTTTCCCTGCTTTGATGCCCTTGAAAGTTTTCCTGCCATGCTTCCCATCCATGAGGCCGTCGCGGCCATGCGGGACCGCCATGAGGAGCTCCCCCTCATAACAATCCTCTATCCTGGGGAAGCGGCCCGGGAACTCTGGGAAAAATCCGGCCTCGAGTCCCCGGATGTCCTCTTTGAATCCTCCTTTGCGGCCCTCCAGAGGGAGAGCCTCAACTGTGAGACAACGACCCCAAGCAAATACCTCAAGAGCCCCCGGCCCCTGGGCAGGGGATATTTTCCCAGCGGGGCCTCCTGCCTCCTCATGGGCAAGGGGCCCGCAAGCCCCGCGGCCAAGGCCTCCAAAGGCAAGGAGGAGTCCCTCCCCGCCCTCGGCAGCCCCAGGTCCATCCTGCTCAGGAATGAGGAGAGCCTGGCCCTCTACGCCAAGATGCACTATGTGCGCATCCTCGTGGGCCAGCTCAGGGGCGACAAGTCCCGGAAGAAGTCGGCCCAGGAGGAGCTCTGGCGAGGCCAGTGCGGGGATGCCTACTGGCCCAGCCTCAACGGCGGGCTCTCCCGCCTGCCCATCCGGGCCGCGGCCTACTCGGCCCTGATCGACGCGGAAAAGACCACCCGCCAGAGGGGTGGCTTTTCTCCCGGGGTCATAATGGCGGACATAGACTTCGACGGTGCCCGGGAGATCCTCTTCCAGGGCACCGATTTCAACGCCTACATCCATCAGAGGGAGGGCAGCCTCTTCGAGCTGGACTCCCTTAAGACTAAGACCAATTATGCCAATGTCCTGGCCTCGGCCCTTCCCGGGGAGGGCCGCAGGCCCTCGGCCGCCTCCTTCCAGGACCGCTTCTGCAAGAGCGGCCAGTTTGGGGCTGACATTTCCCTAGGCCAGGAAGGCTTTGCCCTGGAGGACTCCGACCGTCCCGCCCATCAGGCCGTCCTCACCCGGGACCTCGCCCTAGAGATCGGGGGCAGGAAAAAGCTGCTCTTTTTGCGCAAGAAATATGTCTTTCGCAAGGTTGCCCTCTCCGTGGTCTACGAGCTGGCCAATCGCGAAAGCGAGGCCCTGAGCTTCCGCTGCTGCACCGAGCTCAGGCTTGCCGCCGGCTCCTCTCCTGAGGCGGTGGGCCTTGAGGCCCAAGTCTCGGCCTCCGGCCTCAAGGGCGGAGAGAAAGCGGCGGAAAAGTTGGTCCTGGCCAGCGACGCCAAGGCAGAGGCCTCAGGCCTCGACCTCCTCAGGATAACCAACGCGAGGGCCGAGGAGCAGCTTGAGCTCCGGGCGGACAGGCCCTTCCAGCTTGTGGCAAGGCCGCTATGGCACGAGGCCAGGATCCACGGGGAAAAGCGCCAGCTCTATGAGGGAGCCTCCTTCCTCCTTGGCTGGGACCTCACCCTGCCCGCGGACTCCTCCATCAAGCTTAGCCTGACCCTGGAGATACGCTCCTGATGCTCCTGTCTTTCCCCCTCTCCTTGCATCTTTCCACCTCCGAAAGGTAGGATTCTGCCATGGTAGCATACAGATTCCCCTCCTCCCTCGAGGGTTTCCGGGTCCACCTTGTGGGGGCCAAGGGCACGGGCATGGCCGCTCTCGCGGAGATCCTGGCGGCCAAGGGGGCGGTCCTGTCGGGCTCGGACGTCGCGGAAGTCTTTTACACCGACGCCATCCTCGCAAGGATTGGCCTCGATCTAAAGCTTGGCTTTGATGCGGGAAACCTTCCGGAAGCCCTCGACCTCGTGGTCCATTCGGCGGCCTACGCCAGGGACAGGAATCCTGAGCTCCTCGAGGCCAGCCGCAGGGGAATAGGCATCTTGAATTACCCCGAAGCCCTGGGGGCCCTTTCCCTGCGCGCGGATGCCTCGGCCATAGCCGGTGTCCATGGCAAGACGACCACGACGGCCATGGCGGGCTCGATTATCGCCGCCCTGGACCTGCCTGCCACGGTCCTGGCCGGCTCTGCGGTAGCCTCTTTTGGCGGGCGCTCCACCTCGATCCACGGGGATCATTTCTTTGTCGCCGAAACCTGCGAGTATCGCCGCCACTTCCTTGCCTTCCATCCAGGACGGATCGTCCTCACGAGTGTGGAGAGTGACCACCAGGATTTCTTTCCCACCTACGAATCGATCCGGGATGCCTTTGTGGACTTTGCCCTCCTCCTTCCTCCCAAGGGGGAGCTCATCTACTGCGCCGATGATCCCGGGGCCCGGGAAGTGGTGGCCCTGGTCTCAGGCAAGCGCCAGGACCTGGTGCTCACGCCCTATGGCTTTGACGCCAAGGGGGACTGGAGGATTCTCGACTATGCGGCCGAGGACGGAAAGGCCCTCTTTAGGCTCGAGGGCTTTGCCCAGGCCTTTCCCCTCCGCGTGCCCGGGCGTCACCTGGCCCTGGATGCCACGGCCGCCCTGGCCCTGGCCGCATCCCTCTACCGGAGCCTCAATCCCGGGGCCGACCTTGTCCGGGCCATGGGAAGGGCCGCCCAGGCCCTGGAGACTTTCTCGGGCTCCAAGCGCCGGGCCGAGATCCTTGGCGAGGCGGGGGGGGTCCTCTTTATGGATGACTATGGCCACCACCCCACGGCCATCAGGGAGACGATCCGGGGAATCCGGGATTTCTGGCCTTCCCGCCGCCTCGTCGTGGATTTCATGTCCCACACGGCCTCTCGGACGAGGGCCCTTTTTGACGAGTTTGCCACCTGCCTGGACGGGGCCGACCTGGCCATCCTCCACCGCATCTATCCCTCGGCCCGGGAAGCCCCGGACCCGGAGATGACCGGCCGGGGCCTTTTCCAGGCGGTCCTTGAAAGCCGCAAGGCCCGGGGAGCCGGAGCCCAGACCCTCTATTTCGATGATATCCTCGAGGGCCGGTCCGAGATCCGGGCCCTTCTCAGGCCGGGGGACCTTTTTCTGACCATGGGCGCCGGAGACAACTGGCGCCTGGGCGCCGCCCTCCTCGAGGATCTTTCAGCACCCCAAAAGGATAAGCCGTGACTAGAAGCATGACCGGTTTCGCCCATCGGGACGTGGCCAAGGGGCCCTTCCGGGGCAGCCTTGCCCTGAAGTCCTACAACAACCGCTACCTGGACATCAGCGTCTACCTTCCCCCCCAGTTCGCCGCCCTGGAGCCGCGCTTCCGGGACTGGCTTTCCGGAAGGATAGTCCACGGCAAGGTCGAGCTTTCCCTCAGGATCCGGGAGATCGATGTGCCCGTCAGGGCCCGGGCCGATCTCGAGGCGGCAAAGGCCGTGGCGGCGGTCCTGCGGGACATCTCCTCGGCCTGCGAGATACCCGGCCCATTAAGGCTGGAGAGCCTCCTCTCCTTTGACGGGGTCGTGAGCTACGAGAGGGATCTCGACGAGGATGAGGTCTGGAAGGCCCTGGAGCCCGAGCTGGCCGCGTGCTTTGCCAGCTATGATGACTCCCGGCTTAGGGAGGGCCTGGCGACCCGCAAGGACATCGAGGCCCAGCTGGACCGCATCCAGGCGGGCCTGGACTCCCTCCTCGCCACGGCCCCGGAGATCGAGAGGACCGTCAAGGCCCAGCTCAAGGCCCGGTTTGCCGAGCTTCTGGGAGACGCCGTGGATGAGGGCAGGATCCTCACGGAGACGGCCTCCCTCCTTATGAAGTACACCATCAACGAGGAGCTCTCCCGCCTGGCCGCCCATGTCTCCTCCTTCAGGCGCATCCTCGAGCACGAGGAGGCCTCGGCCAAGAAGCTTGACTTCCTCTCCCAGGAGATGAACCGGGAAGTGAACACAATTGGCTCCAAGAACATCCTCCTGCCGATCGCGCAGATCGTGGTGGAGCTCAAGGATTCCCTGGAGAATATCCGGGAGCAGCTGCGGAACATCGAGTAAGGGGGCTTTCCATGGCATCCAGGATCATCGCCATCTCCGGCAAGTCCGGCTGCGGCAACACCACCGTAAGCGGCCTTGTGTCGAAGGCCCTCAACATCGAGCTTATCAACTACACCTTCCGCTCCCTCGCCAAGGAGAGGGGCATGACCTTCGAGAAGGTCCTCGAAGAGGCCCAGAAGGACTTTTCCTATGACCGGGCCGTGGACGAGCGCCAGGTGGAGCTGGCCCAGCTCCAGGACTGCGTCGTGGGCTCCCGCCTGGCCCTCTGGCTCCTCAAGGACGCCACCCTCAAGGTCTACCTTTGGGCCTCCCCCGAGGTGAGGGCCGGCCGCATCCACCACCGGGAGGGCAGCTCCATGGAGGAGGTGATCGGCTTTACCGCCCTGCGGGACAAGCACGACCACGAGAGATACCTCGAGCTCTATGGAATTGACAACGATGATTTTTCCGGCGCCGACCTGACCATAAACGCCGAGAGCTTTAGCGCCGACAAGATAGCCGCCATCATAGTCACGGCCTTTCGGCAAAAGGCCGGGCTCTAGGGAGAGCCCAGGATGGCCGCGACAAGGATGCCTAGGCTTGCCGCGGCGGCCCCAAGGTCCAGGACTCCCCAGTCCTCCTTTGAGGGGGAATGGCGAGCCTCCCCATACCAGCCCCGGGAGGCCAGGACCTCGGGCAGGCCGATCGCGTCGAGCATAAGCCGCCGGAGGAAGGCGGCTAGGAGATCCACGCTAGCCCCAGGCCTCTTTCCCCGGCCATAGCCCCGGGAGCGCGCGGCCTCGAGGCTAGCCCTCCAGTCTGAGAGGACGAGGGGGATGATCCCCAGCACGAGGAAGGTGGCCAAGGCGGCCCGGGAACGCAG
>JAKPBN010000446.1 GCA_029778945.1 Spirochaetota bacterium | reverse complement strand
CGGCAAAGACTTTTCTCCAGCCCGAAGCCGAGAGAATCAGGGGCTCCAGGGCCCGGCGTATGTCCGCGGGGGAGGGGAGGCTAGCGGACTCAAAGGGGGATAGCTCGGGATCGCCGACCGGAAGCCCTGTGGCGGGATGGATGATGACTGCCATGATGCCAGGGAGCCTAGCATGGCCGAGGCCTTCCAAGGAAGCTACGGACGGGGGCCCTTGCCCCGCCGGGCCCCGGGAACCTATCATCCCCCACCATGAACCTCTCACGCATCCTCAAGGCCCTCCTGCCAAGCTTTGTGCCCCTCCTCGTCTACGTCCTTGCGGAGGCCTTCTTCGGCCAGGCCATCGGCCTCTATGTGGGCCTCGCCACGGGGGGCCTCGAGTTTCTCATACTACTTGTGAAGGATCGCCGGCCCGACCCCTTTGTCGCCGTCGACACCGCCCTCCTGGGTCTCGCGGGGGCCATCTCCCTCCTCTCGGGGAACGCCATCTTTTTCAAGCTCAAGCCCGCCGTGATCGAGCTCGTCTTTGGGGCCTCCTTTGGCCTCTTCCTCGTCCTGCCCCCCCGCTACCTCCAGGCCTGGCTCGCCCGCCAGCTCAAGGGCATCGACCTGCCCGACACGGCCCTTCCCGCCATGAGGAGGAACCTGGGCCTGATGCTGGGCATCCTGGCCTTCCATGCCCTCCTTACGGTCTGGGCCGCCCTGGCCCTCTCCACCGAGGCCTGGGGCTTTGTGTCCGGGGTCCTGCTCTATATCCTCTTTGGGATCCTCCTCGGGACCGAGTACCTGGTCGCCCGCCTCAGGACGAGGAAGGCCAGGGCCCTGGCCGGAGCCGCGAGGGGAGAGGACCTCCTGCCCGTGGTGGACGAGGAGGGCAAGATCATCGGCCAGGCCCCGGCCAGGCTCTGCAGGGCCGACCCCGGCCTCCTCCGCCCGGTGATCCGCCTCATCCTGGTGGATGCCGAGGGCAGGCTCTGGCTCAGGCGCAGTCCCGCCACGGCCGAGGCCGAGGCCTCGGCCTGGGACGCGGCCCTCTCCGTGGATGTCCGCCTGGGGGAGGACCTGGACGCTGCCCTGGCCCGGTCCCTGCGGGAGTCCCTGGGCCTGACCTCCCTCGTTCTCGAGGCTTCTGGCTCCAAGGCCCAGGCCATGCTCCGCTATCGCCGGGATGGCGCCCTGGACGAGGCCGGCCAGCCCGCCTCAACCCCCACGGGCTCGGAGCTTGTCTTCCTCTTTGTCCTGTCCACCTCGGCCCTGCCCAGGCCCGATGCCGCCGGGGGCTCGGAGGGCCGGATCTTTCCCCCCCTCGACTTTGGCCTCGAGGTCGAGGCCTCCCGGGTCTCGCCGCGCTTCCTGAAGGAATACGAGATGCTCGTGCGGGCGACCAGGGAGAGCCAAGACAAGAGCACTATCTGATTCACCACAGAGGCACGGAGACACGGAGGGAAGAGGCGCAAAGAGAAGTGTGTGATAAAGTAGAAGGAAATATAGAGTGACTAAATTTGGGATGAGTCTTGTGTGCTAGCAATTGCTTTTTTCAAATCCAATGGATACTTCACTGAGTAAACTATATACTTTACTTTGCGAAGTATTCTGCCTGGTGCATATTCAGGAATTCTGGAATCGTTCGGGAAGCGCTCCGGTCAAAGAAGCACTGTCATCCTTGTACGGCGATTTCAAATATCCGCTCCCCAATTTTCCCTTGGCCATTCCACGTCTCTGTGTCTAACGCTTCGCTAGACTTCGTCCCGTGTCTCCGTGGTTAAAATTCCTCATTCCCTATTACGAATAAAAAAGCCGTCCATTGCTGGACGGCCGTAGTGGTTTCGGGCATCTTGCCCCTAGTTGTCCTCGGGCTTGGGAGGGATGTCGATCCGGGGCAGGTCGACGGCCGAGGCCGCCGCGGCGCGGCGGTTCTCGCTCTGGATGGCGTCGAAGACCTCCTGGCGGAAGACCTTGACGGTCTTGGGCGCGTCGATGCCTATCTTCACCTGGTCGCCCCTCACCTCGATGATGGAGACGACCACGTTCTCGCCGATGACGATCTTCTCGTTGACCCGCCGCGAGAGTATCAGCATGGCCTTACTTCCTCGCCTCGGCGAGCTCGGCCATGATGTCATGCTTGACCCGCCAGCGGGGGTCGGCCAGGACGGCCTGCATCCCGAGGCGCTTGGACTTGCTGACGATGATGGGCCCCATGAGGTTGGCCGTGATCGGGCCGCCGTCCGAGGGGGCCGTGACGATGGAGAAGACCACGGCGTCACTGGGGTCGGCCACGCCGATCTCCTGGAGGACCTCGTCGCCCACGTCCAGGGCATAGTCGGCCCGGAAGAGGAAGGGGTCGATCAGGATAAAGGCCAGCTCCGCCACCTCGAGGGACTGGAGGTAGATAAACGGCTTCTGGCGGGCATCTAGGAGGATGTACTCGGAGAACTTCTCGAAGCCGAGGAGGCCCGAGGGGAATCTCACCCTCTGGCGCTCATCGACATCGATCTCTCCATAGGCTCTGGTGTTAACTCTCATGGCTTCCTCCTCACTATGCCGGGCTTCAGCGCAGGAAGTCAAGGAGAGTCTGGGGGAAGAGCTTGCCCGAGATGCCCAGGGAGGCCTTGTGGGCGTACTCCAGCATCTTGTAGTCCGTGATGGCCGTGGTCAGGTCGAGGTCCTTTTCCCGGGCCAGCATGGAGGTGGTGTCCGGCAGCTCCCGGTCCAGGCGGGTCCTCACGAGGTCGAGGCGCTCGCTGCGGGCCCCGAGCTCGGCCACCCGGCGGTTGAGGTTGCCGAGGCCCGCGTCGATCCCCTCCAGGGAGAGGCCGCCGGTCTCGAGGATGTCCCCCCGGTTCAGGGAATCCCTGAGCCTCAGGGCCACGTCAAAGAGGGAGCCCCCGGAGACCCGGGCCGAGGGGGCCAGGTTGTCCGGCGCGAGGCCCGTGGGGGCGAGGATGCCCAGCTCCTTGAGGGGGGACGAGGTCGGGGTCCCCGCGGGGCCCGGAAGGTCCTCGAGGCGGAGCTGGTGGGGCAGGGTGGTCTGGAGGGTGAGGGAGAAGGCCCGGGGATCGATCGTCGCCTTGACGGCGGCCCCGGAGTCGTTGATCTTGGCGGCCACGGCATAGACCGTGTCCCCGGCCTTGATCTCGATCCTGGTGTCGTCCACGGTGATCGCCGAGTCCCCGGTCGCCCGCCAGCCGCGGGCGTCAAAGCCGGAGATGGCCACCTGGTTCTCAGCCCAGAAGATGTCCGAGCCCGGCTGGAGGTTCGGGAGGCTCGCGTCGCCGCCTATCTGGGTCTGGGCTCCCCCCCGGTCACCCAGGTACTGGACCGCCGTGATGCCTTCCTTGCCCGCCCCGGGGGCCACCCCAAGGACGGAGCGGAAGGGCTCGGTCTGGGTCTTGCCGCCGGAGAAGAGGTAAGAGCCGTCGGGCCCCCGGGAATTGCCCAGGCTCACGAGCTCGGAGACAAGCTCGTCCACCTCGGCCGCCATGTATTTCTGGTCTTCCTTGGTGTAGACGCCGTTGGCGCCCTGGACTGCTATTTCCCTGAGCCTCTGGGCCACGTCGATGGCCTGGCGTATATAGCCCTCGGAGATGCGGTTGGTGTCCGTGGCCATGGCCACGTTCTTGTCAAAGCGCTCGAGGCGGCTCACCGCCGAGTCATAGCGGACCGCCCGGGCCGCGCCCAGGGGGTCGTCCCGGAGGTTCTGGATGCGGTTCTGGGTCGCCATCTTGGACTCGAGGGTATTCATCTTGCCCTCGGTCCGGCGGAGCCAGTATTGCATGTCATTGTTCATCATGTCGGTGCTGACGCGCTGCATGGCCTATTACACTCCCAGTCGGTTTATGAGGACATCCAGCATCTGGTTGATCGTCGTGGCGAACTTGGCCGCCGCGGCATAGCCATGCTGGAACTTGATCATGTTGGCGAGCTCCTCGTCCATGTTGACCCCCGAGAGGGAGGAGCGCAGGTCCCGCAGGTCCTTCCCGATCCGGGAGTGGCTCTCCGAGGCCCGGCCCGCCTCCTCGCCCTTGAGGCCGATCCTGGCGACCTCCTCGGCGAAATGGTCGTCAAAGGTCCTTAGGGAGCCGACCATCACGGGCTGGGTGCGCAAGCCCGCGATGGCCAGGGCCGCGCTTCCGTCCCCGGCCTCGGCGGCCCGGCCATTGAGGCCAAAGCCCGCGGCTATGGAGCCCGGATCGGCCTTGATCTCGGCGGCCACATCGAGCCAGCCCGAGGGGTGGGAGAGGGGGGCGGTCGCGTACTCCGCGCCTCCAGCGGCGCCGGCGGCGCGCAGGCCCTGGACGGCGTCGGCCTTGGCCCAGTCATAGGCCCCTGCGGCCCCGCTGGCCTTCAGGATGCCGGCGTAGCCTGCGAGGAACTGGCCTGAGTCCTCCACATGGCGGATCACAAAAGAAGGGTTGTCCCGGGAGGCCGCCGGGGTGGCCCGGAGCTGGAGCCTGCCCTCCCGGGTCAGGCGGGCCGTGACCTCGGCCCCGGCGTTGTTGATCCGGGATACGAGGTCGGCCACCGTGTCCGTCGGGTGATAGGCTATCTCTACATCCCCCCGGGGACCGGAGAGCTTGATGGCCCCCGAGAGGCCGATCTGCTCCTGGGCCTGGAGGCCGTTGCCCCCGGTGATGCGGTAGATATAGCTCGAGTCGTAGAGGCCATCCCCGTTCCGGTCGTAGTTGCCCTGGAGGTTGTTGATGAAGGGCCACTCCTTGAAGAAGTCCAGGCCCGTCTTGCCGTTGGCCCCATAGGCGGCGCGGTGGGTCTCGTTCACGAGGTCGGTGAAGGTGAGGGCCATCGTGTCGAGGCTGGCGATCTCCTGCTTCACGTCCCCGTCCCGCAGCTCGAGGAGGGCTCCCAGGGTCCCGCCCTTGGGGGCGAGGGCGAGCTTGGTGTCGCTCCAGACCGGGGCCGCATAGCCGTCCTGGTCGGGCTGGCCCATCTCAAAGGACCGGGCCTGCTTGCCCTGGACGAGGATGAGGCCATCCACGTGGACCATAAACTCGTCCTTGTCCCTCTGGTCGACCTGGATGGGCACAAGGTGGCCGAGCTTTTCCACGAGGAGGTCCCGCTGGTCCATGAGGTCGTTGGGGTTGTCCCCCAGGGCCTTGGACTTGACGATCTCCGTGTTGAGCTCGGCGATGCGCTTGGTAAGGTCATTGACCTGCTGGACCGTGCCCCGGAGGTCGCCGTCCAGGGTGGAGCGGATGTCCGTGAGGCGGCGGTAGCGGTCCCGGATGCCCTCGGAGAGGGCCTGGCCCCGGGAGAGGACGGCCTCCCGGGCCGCCCCGTCCTCTGGCCGGATGGAGAGCTCCTGCCAGGAGTCCCAGAACTTGTCCATGAGGTTGCGGACCGAGGATGCGGCCGGCTCGTTGAGGGTAGCCTCCAGGGAGGCGACGTTCCTGTCCCGGGTCTGCCAATAGCCCTCGAGGCCCGACTCGGCGACAATCCGGCCCTCGAGAAGGTCGTCCCTCACCCTCGCGATGGACGCCACCACCACACCCTGGCCGATCATTCCGGGGGTCTCCTCCCGGTTCAGGGCGGGCAGGTAGAGGGGATCCATCTCGGAGAACTCGACCTTCTGGCGGGAATAGCCCTCGGTCGAGGCGTTGGTGAGGTTGTGGCCCACCGTGAGGAGGCCCTGGTTGTGGGCCGCGAGGCCCCGCTTGGCTATCTCAAGTCCTGCAAAGGACGACGTCACGATGGACCTCCTTGGTCTAGGCCCGCCCAGGGCGGGCGGCAGGGACAGCGGCCCCTAGAGGGCCGTGTTCAGGACGAGGGAGTCATGGCCCGAGGCCACGGCCCTGCCCGAGGGACCGTAGATCCGGCCCCGCTTTTCTGGAAAGAGCTCCTCGAGGACGGCGCCCAGGAGGTCCCGGGACCCCGCGGCGTAGCTTTCGGAGGCCTTGTTCTCAAACCGGGCCCGCATGGCCGTGAGCTTGAGTCGGCGGTAGAGGTCGGTCACAAAGGTCCGCTCCGGCTCCTGGATGAGGAGGGCGAGGCGGTAGAAGCCCTGGTCGGCGCAGTCGGTCTCGGCCCTTATAGCGGCCTCGGCCTGGTCCCGGAGGAGCTCAAAGGCCCCCAACTTGCGGGAAAGGGCCTCCAGGCTATCCATGGCGGCCTGGAGGGCGACCCATTCCCTGTCCTTGAGGGCAGCGGAAAAGGCTTTCTGGCCACAGATATAGTCTTCGAGGCAGGCTATCTCCCCTTCCATAGACGCGACGAGGTTGGCGACGGATTCCTTGGACACCATGCTCCATACTCCTTCGCTTCATTGTCGGCCTGCCTTTAGGGGCTAGTTAGCGAATTCCAGCCGGATTTGGCCCTTCCCGGGGGCTCCAGGTCCCCCTTCGAGGTTGCCCCGGCTTCCAAGGCCGGATATAGTGGAAGGACATGTTCAGGTTGTTCAGCGAGGCTCTCTGGCTGGCGAGGGGGGTGCGGGTCTACGCCCTCGTCGGGGAGAGCGGCACCGGCAAGAGCTTCCGCGCCAAGCTTGTGGCGCAGAAGTACGGCATCGAGATGCTCATCGACGACGGTCTCCTCATCCGGGGGGACTCGATCATCGCGGGCAAGTCGGCCAAGAAGGAACAGCTCTACATGTCGGCGGTCAAGACGGCCCTCTTCCACGAGAAGGCCCACCGGGACGAGGTGGCCCGGGCCCTCCAGAGGGAGCGCTGGCGCAAGATCCTGATCATAGGCACCTCGGAGCGGATGGTCACGAGGATCTGCGACCGCCTCCAGATCCCCCATCCGGTCAAGATCATCAAGATCGAGGACATCGCCAGCCAGGAGGAGATAGCCAAGGCCGTCCGCTCCCGCAAGGTCGAAGGCAAGCACGTGATCCCCGTCCCGGCCCTGGAGATCCGGCGCAACTATCCCTCCATCTTCTACGACTCCATCCGGGTCTTCCTCAAGAAGAACTTCGGCGCCGCCCCGGCCCGGTCCAGGCTCTATGAGAAGTCCGTGGTCAGGCCCGAGTACTCCAAGCGGGGCCGGGTCTCGATCTCCGAGGCCGCCCTCTCCCAGATGGTTATCCACTGCATCGACGAGTTTGACGAGACCGTGAGGGTGCGCAAGCTCACCGTGAGCTCCGACACCCAGGGCTACCGCCTGACCGTCGTCCTGGAGGTGCCCTTTGGGACCAAGCTGGCGAGCAACGCCCGGGCCCTCCAGGAATATATCATCGAGAACATCGAGCGCTTTACCGGCATCCTCATCGAGGAGGTGAACATCATCATCGACCGGTTTGGCCCCAGAAAGGCCTGAAAAAGGCCAGGGAATTTGACAGCTGACCTGGAGCGGGCTACTATTGTTGCCTATTAGATAGACTGACCTAGGGGGGAACCATGAAGAAATATTCGGCCATCCTGGCCATCGCCCTTGCCCTGGCCGCCTTTGCCTTTGCCCAGAACGCCCCTGCCCCGGCGGCCAACACCGGAGCGGACAACGCGGCGACCGCCGCCCCGGTTGCCCCGGCAGCTCCTGCCCCCGCCGCTGCCGCTCCTGCGGCTACAGCCCCTGCCCCCGCCGCCGCTCCTGCCGCAGCCCCGGTCGCCGTTCCCGTCGCCGCCCCCGCGATGGCCCTCGCGGAGAGCGCCCGCTACATCGTCTATTCCGAGGCCGGCGCCGCCCGGGCAGCCGATCTCGACACCCGCCTGGAGGCCCTCTTTAGCCTCTACAACAGCCTTTTCCACTTTGACGCCACCCAGCTGGGCTCAAAGCTCAGGGTCAGGGAATTCGCCACCAAGGCCGGCTTTGACGCCTACCTCAACCAGGTAGCCGGCCAGACCAAGGATGATTTCGTCTACCTTCACTTTACCGCCCTGGAGCGCTCGGAGCTCCTCCTGTTCGTCAAGGACGGGGCAGACGCCGAGGCCAGCCTGGCCCACCAGGCCTTTGTCCAGTACCTCAAGGCCTTTGTCCGAAATCCTCCCCTCTGGCTCCGGGATGGCTTTGCGGTCTTCTTTGAGAGCGCCCGCTGGGACGCGGACGCCAAGGACCTGGTCTTCCCGGAAAACCTGGCCTGGCTCGAGACCGTCAAGGCCTTTGTGGCCAAGGACAACCTTATCCCCCTGGACAAGCTCCTCGTCATGGCCCCCGAGGAGTCCCGCTCCAGCCTCGAGGTCTTCTATCCCGAGGCCTGGGCCTTTGTCTCCTTCCTCTTCAATGCCGAGGACCGGGCCTACAACCGTCTCCTCTGGGACTCGATATCCTCCCTCAAGGCCGATGCCGAGCTAGCCGCCAACCAGGAGAGCCTGGCTAGCCTGGTGATGGCCTGGTATGGCAAGGATGAGACCCAGTCGGCCTTCGAGGCCTATCTCGAGGCCAGGAAGACCTTCCCCGAGCTCCTCCAGGCCGGGGTAGCCGCCTATGACGAGAAGGCCTACAAGCTAGCCCAGGAGGCCTTTGAGACCGCCGCCCGCCTCGACTCGTCCTCGTATGTGCCCGCCTACTACCTCGGGCTCATAGCCTACGCCGCCGGGGACTACTCCCTGGCGGAGTACAACTATCGCACCGCCCTTGAGCTGGGCTGCGATCCGGCGACGACAAACTACGCCCTTGGGGTCAACGCCTTTGCCCAGAACCGGGCCTCGGACGCCAAGACCTTCCTCATCGCCGCCAAGACCGCCTCCCCCGAGCGCTACGAAGCCAAGGCCGGCGAGCTCCTGAAACGGCTTGGAATGTAAGAGAAGAGAAGAGAAGAGAAGAGGAAGGCACGCCACGGAGCCGAGGCAAAGCCGAGGCCTAGCGGAGCCGAAGGCGTAGCGTTAGATCACGGAGACATTTGCTAAGTAGATATAGAAAGATAAGAAAAGCCGCCTGTTAAGGCGGCTTTTCTATTGTTGGGGAGTTGTGGATATTCCTTTCTAGAATTTTCACTACTCAGAGGTCTCCGTGTTCTCCGTGACTCCGTGGTGAATCGTGAAGATGCTCCTATTCTAGGCCCAGGAAAATGCAAAAGCCGCCCGGGGGGCGGCTTTCTTGTCTCCGGCGAACCGGGGGAGTTTTAGCGCTTGAGGACGGCGAGGATCCTCTCGAGGACCTTCTTCCTATCCAGGGGCTTGACGATATAGCTCTTGGCGCCAAGGAGGAGGGATTTCTTGACGACATCCTCCTTGCCCAGGGCCGAGACCATCACAATGGTCGCGTTCTTGTCGAATTCGAGGATCTTCTCGAGAGCGGCCACCCCGTCCATCTTAGGCATCGTGATGTCCATGGTCACGAGATCGATATTCGGGCAGAGCTCCTTGTATTTTTCGATGCCCTGGAGGCCATCTCCGGCCGTCCCCAGGACTTCAAAGCCCTCGGAGGTCAGGATCTGGCCGAGCTGCTTGGCGATAAACATGGAGTCGTCCACGATGAGCACACGGTAGGCCGATCCATCAGGCTTGACGCCTTCTGGGCGCTTTTCGTTGATGTTCGGCATGTCGGACTTGGCGATCATACGCTTCAACGCTCCTTTTCCCTGCCGGGCTCCGCTTTAATGCCAGGTCCAACGGCAGTACAGCTTCGGTTATAGTCGATGATCGGGAGCTTTGCAAGACCGCAAAAGCCATGAAGTCCCCGAGGGCTCTTTTCCTAGAGGATATGGCCCATTTTCTCCCGTTTTGTGGCCAGGTATCCCTCATCGTGGGGGTTGGCCTCGATCACGATGGGTATCCTGTCCTCTACCACGACCCCCTCGGCCCGGAGCTTGTCGATCTTGTCGGGGTTGTTGGTCAGGAGGGCGATGGATTTTACCCCCAGGAGGGCCAGGATCTTGGAGGCCACCTTGTAGTCCCTTCCCTCGTCGGGGAAGCCCAGGTAGAGGTTGGCCTCCACCGTGTCCAGGCCCAGCTCCTGGAGCTGGTAGGCCGTGATCTTGTTGAGGAGGCCTATGCCCCGGCCCTCCTGCTTGAGGTCGATGACGGCTCCCGC
>JAKPBN010000209.1 GCA_029778945.1 Spirochaetota bacterium | reverse complement strand
CGGCCAGGTTCTGGCCAAAGACCTCTTTCTTGAGGTCGGACTCGAGGGAGGCCAGCTTGTCCTTCTCGGACATGGAGACCGAGCGCTCGGGGATCCGGGCTATCTTGGCCACCACGGTCTCGATGTCCTTGACGCCGATCTCGATCACTTCCTCGAGGGGCGGCTCCGGGGCGGCTTCCGCGGCCTTGGGCTGCTTGGCCTCCGGAGCCTGGGCCGGAGTGGCGGCCTGGGAGGGAAGGCCCAGGCTTAGGCCCAGGTCGAGGCCCTGGGGGATAAAGGGGACGGCCTGGACGGCCTCGGGCGACTCCTCCGCGGGGGCCTCGGGCTTTTCGGACGGATCGGCCCCGGGGGCATCTCCGGCTGGGGCCTTGCCGGCCCCGAGCTTGTAGGCGTTCATCCGAGCCCAGGCTCCGGCCTCGTCGAGGACGTCGATAGCCTTGTCCGGGAGGCGACGTTCGGTGATGTACTGGGCCGAGAGCCTTACGGCGAGCTCGAGGGCCTCGTCGGAATAGCGGACCTTGTGGTATTCCTCGTACTTGGACCGCAAGCCCTTGAGGATCTCCACGGTCTCGCCGATGGACGGCTCGACAATGTCGATCTTCTGGAAGCGCCGGGACAGGGCCCGGTCCTTGTCAAAGTACTTGTTGTACTCGTCGTAGGTAGTCGAGCCGATGCAGCGGAGGCGGCCCGAGGTGAGGGCGGGCTTGAGGAGGTTGGATGCGTCCAGGGAGCCCCCGGAGACAGCCCCGGCCCCGACGATCGTGTGGATCTCGTCGATGAAGAGGATGGCCCTCTCCTTCTTCAGGAGCTCGTCCACGACGCGCTTGACCCTTTCCTCGAAGTCTCCCCGGAACTTGGTGCCCGCGAGGAGGGAACCCATGTCCAGGGCGTAGACAGTATAGTCTCTCAGGCGGGGGGGGACGGCCCCGGAGACGATGCGCTGGGCCAGGCCCTCGGTGATGGCGGTCTTGCCCACGCCGGCGTCGCCCACATGGATGGGGTTGTTCTTGAGGCGGCGGCAGAGGACCTGGACCGTCCTCTCGATCTCCGCGTCCCGGCCGATAACCGGCTCAAGCTTGCCCTCCCGGGCCATCTTGGTCAGGTCGCTCGTGAAGCGCTCGAGGGGGCCGACCCGGGACTGGGCCCGGGGATGGCGCTCGTCCCTGTCCTCATGGGACTCATCCTCCTCGTCGTCCTCCTCATCGAAGCTCTCGGCCTCGGCCTCGGCGCCATGGGAGATCACCTCGAGGAGCTGGAGCCGCTTGACCCCCGTCTTCCTCAGGTAATAGGCGGAGTAGTTGCGCTCCTCGTCAAAGAGGGACACGAGGATGTCGGCTACCTCGACCTCCTCCTTGCCCGAGGCCTGGGACTGGAGGACGGCCCTCTCGATCACGCTTTGGAAGCCTGCGGTCTGGACGGGCTCGGCGTTCTTGACCTGGGGGATCTTCTGCTCGAAGTAGGCCTCCATGCCCCGCTTGAGCTGATCCACATCGGCCTCGCAGGCCGCGAGGATGGACCGGACCTCCTCAAACGAGAGGGAGGCATAGAGTATATGCTCGGGAGTGAGATACTCGTGATTCCTGAGTTTTGCCTCGTTGTACGCGGCATTGAATATCGCCTGGACTTCCTGGCTAACCTTCATATGTCCTTACGCCTTCTCCATTATGCACTTGAGGGGAAAGCCATTCTGCTTGGCCACCTCGTGCACCTGATTGATCTTGGTGACGGCGATGTCGTAGGAGTAGACCCCCACGATGCCCCGCCCCTTCCTGTGAACGTCCAGCATGATCTTCTGGGCGTCCATGAGTGACTTGTGGAAGACCGCCATGAGCACGGTCACGACGAATTCCATGGTCGTGTAATCGTCGTTGAGGAGTATGACCCGGTATTCGTCGGGCTCCTTGAGCTCTTCCGCGTCGCGGGTGAGTACTTCCCCCTGGTTCTCTTTGTCTAATGCCATAGTGGGTCTACCGTAAAAATACAGACTAGCCGACCTAAAAACAAGGGGCCGGGCCAAAACTATCTCTATCCTGGCAAGCTTGCCCCCGGGAGGGCGGGGCACGATAGTCTAGTAGAGATGCTTTTGCAGGGAGGGTCAAGGACCTTCCGTGGGGGGATAATGTTCCGTTCCATCACCGCCAAGATCGTCGCTTTGGCTTCCCTGGCCGCCCTGGCGGCCGCCCTGGGGGGCACCTTGGCCATGAGCCAGGCCTTCAGGAGCTTCGAGCGCTCGAGCCTCCAGGCCGAGGAAAAGAGCCTCCGGGAGGGCTTTGACCGCCTGATCAAGAGCGAGGTCGAGACCGCGGTTTCCCTCCTCAGCCAGGTGGCCAAGCAGAGGGACGCAGGCAGGATCGACAAGGCCAGCGCGGCGGCCCTAGCGGCCGACCTGCTCAGGGATCTACGCTATGCCGGGGACAATTATTTCTGGGCCGACACCACGGAGGGCATAAATGTGGTCCTCTTGGGCGGGGCCTCGGAGGGCAAGTCCCGGATCGACCTCAAGGACGTAAACGGCTTTGAGCTCGTCCGGGCGATCATAAAGGCCGGAGTGGAGGGAGGAGGCTATACGGACTACTGGTTTCCCCGGGCGGGGGAGACCAAGGCTCTGCCCAAGCGGGGCTATAGCCTGATTTCCAAGGAATTCGGCTGGGTGGTGGGGACGGGCAACTATATAGACGATATCGACATCGTTGTGGCCCAAAAAAAGGAGGCCGCGGCGGCCCTCTACCGGCGCAGCGTCCTCACCGCCTCCCTGGTGGTCCTGGGCGTCCTGGTCTTTGTGGTCCTCCTTTCCCTGGTCTTTGGCCGCCGCCTGGCGGCGCCCCTGGTCTATGCCGCCGACCGGGTCGGCTTGATAGCCCAGGGCAAGCTCGCCTTTGCCCTTGATGAGTCCTATGCGGGGCTGCAGGATGAGGCCGGCGCCATTGTGCGCGGCGTGGCCGCGATGAAGGAGAGCCTTTCCACCCTGATAGGCTCGGCTAAGGACTCGGCCCAGAGGGTCGCCGCAGGGAGCCACGAGCTCAAGCAGGCCGCGGACGCCATAGCCGAGGGCACGGGCCGCCAGGCCGCGGGGGCCGAGGAGGCAGCCTCGGCGGCCGAGGAGCTTTCCGCCTCGGCCCGGCGCAATGCCGAGGGGGCCGGAGAGACCGGCACGATAGCCGCGGCCGCAAGCCAGGAGGCCCTCGAGTCCTCCACGGCCTTTGAGAGCGCGGCCGCGGCCCTGGACTCCATCGTGGGCCGCATAGAGGTGATCGAGGAGATATCCCGGCAGACCAACATGCTGGCCCTCAACGCGGCGATCGAGGCCGCCCGGGCCGGGGAGAGCGGCAAGGGCTTTGCGGTGGTGGCCCAGGAGGTGCGCAAGCTGGCCGAGCGGAGCCGGGAAGCCGCCGAGGAGATCCGGGCCATCTCCCGGGACACCCAGGGGGCCTCGGGCCGGGCCAGGGAAGCCCTCCAGCACCTTGGGCCTACCATCGCCAAGACGGCGACCCTTCTCCAGGGCATCGGCCTCTCGAGCCGGGAGCAGGTACAGGGCACCGACCAGATCGCCAAGGCCGTGGCGGACCTGGAGGCCATCATACAGCGCAACGCCTCCTCCTCGGAGGAGCTCGCGGCCTCGGCCC
>JAKPBN010000418.1 GCA_029778945.1 Spirochaetota bacterium | reverse complement strand
CGTCCTCAATGCCCACCTGCCTTTTGTCCGCCAGCCGGAATACAAGCGCTTCCTTGAGGAGCGCTGGTTCTTCGAGGCCCTCTCCGAGACCTACCTGCCCTTGCTCAGGCTCTTCCGCCGCCTGGAGGCCGAGGAAGTGCCCTTCAAGCTCACCCTAAGCCTCTCGCCCACCCTGTGCGCCATGCTCGGGGATGAGGTCCTCGCCTCACGCTACCTCGCCTTCCTCGACCTCCAGCTCGGCCTTGCCCGGCGGGAGGTGGAGCGGGTGGGCCAGGATCCCCACTTTGGCCCCCTGGCCAGGCTCTACGAGGAGCTCTATCTCCAGGACCGGGAGGATTTTGGCGGCCTCTATGAGAAGGACATCCTTTCGGCCTTTGACTACTTCTACAAGAAAGGCCGGGTAGAGCTGATCACCTCGGCGGCTACCCACGCCTGCCTTCCCATCTTCAGGGAAAACAAGGAGGCCGTGGCCGCCCAGGTCGAGACCGCCTTGGTCGCCCACCGCAAGGCCTTTGGCAAGCATCCGGCCGGCTTCTGGCTCCCCCATCTGGGATGGTACCCCGGGGTCGAGGAGATCCTGCGGGCCTACAATATCCAGTACACCGTCGTGTCCACCCGGGGGGCCCTCCTGGGAAGCCCAACCCCCAGCAGGGGGGCCTTTGCCCCGGTCCAGTGCCCCAACGGCCTCAACGTTTTTATCCGGGAGATAGCCGCCACCGATGCCGTCTGGTCCGCCGAGGAGGGCTATCCCGGCAATCCCCTCTACCGGGACTTTTACCGGGACATAGGCTTTGACCTCCCCCTCGACTACCTGGCCCCCTTCCTCGAGGAAGCCTCGACCCGGACCTACACGGGCTTCAAGTACTGGGCGGTCACGGGCAGGACCGACGACAAGAAGCCCTACCACCATGCCGAGGCTTTGGACCAGGCCCGTCGGGACGCCGCCGACTACCTCTCCGGCCGACTTCGCTCCGCCGCCGAGGCCGCCCCCCTCCTCGACAGGCCTCCCCTCATGGTGGCGACCTACGACGCCGAGCTCTTTGGCCACTGGTGGTTTGAGGGCTCGGCCTGGCTCGAGTCCCTCTTTCGCCAGGCCGCGGCCGAGCCCGGGCTCAAGCTGGTCACCCTCGGGGAATACTGCAAGCTCGAGCCCGAGCAGGAAGTCTCGGTTCCGGAATTCTCCTCCTGGGGGGACGGGGGCTATGTCGAGGTCTGGATCGACGGGGCCAACGACTGGGTCTACCGCCATGCATTCAAGGCCACGGAGCGGATGTCCGAGCTGGCCGAGCGCTTCCCCGACGAGTCGGGCCTCCGGGAGCGGATCCTCAACCAGGCAGCCCGGGAAGTCCTCCTCCTCATGGCCTCGGACTGGGCCCTCCTCATGCGGGCCGGCAAGTCCTCGGGCTTTGCTCGGCGCCAGGTCGAGGACGCGGTGACCAACTTCGACCGGATCTACGAGATGCTCTCCTCCAACACGGTGGGTACCGAGTGGATCACCAAGCTTGAGAAGCGCAACAACCTCTTTCCGGAGATCAACTACCGGATGTTCCGCAAGAAGCGCTGACAAGAGAGCTAGCCATGGCCAGCCCCAAGACCAACGCCCTCCGCATCCTCGAGTCCCTGGCCATTCCCCACCGTACCCTCGCCTACGAGGTCGACGAGGAGGACCTCTCCGCCGAGACCGCGGCGGCCAAGCTCGGCCTCCCTGCGGAGCGGGTCTTCAAGACCCTGGCCCTCCGGGGGGACAAGACCGGGATCTTCCTGGCCTGCATCCCTGGGGGCTGCGAGCTCGACCTGAAAAAAGCCGCCCATGCCTCGGGCAACAAGGCCGTGGAAATGCTCCCCCTCAAGGAACTCCAGCCTACGACGGGATATATCCGGGGCGGGTGCTCTCCCATCGGGACCAAGAAGAAATTCCAGGTCTATGTCGACGAGACCGCCACCCTCTGGGAGAAGATCTCCCTGAGTGCGGGCCAGAGGGGCCTCCAGGTCCTTCTTTCTCCCGCCGACCTGCTCCGGGCGGCCCAGGACCAGCCCGGGGCTCCCTCGGTAGGCGCCTCCTTTGCCGATTTGGTCTGAGGATAAGAGAATGTGCCACAGAGACACAGAGGCACAGAGTAGAGAGTAGAGAGTAGAGAGTAGAGAGTAGAGAGTAGAGATCAGAGGGTAGAGAATGAAGGATAAGTGCGGAGCCTCAGGGTTTGAGTTTTATAATCCTGGTTCACAACTCTAGCCGAAATCTTAGACTTCCTTTCCCTTCCTCCTCTTCCCTCTGTGTCTCTGTGTCTTTCCCTCCTAATTATTCATTCGATAGTGGGGCTTGATGCGCGGGATTCGCCCATGGCAGTATTGGACATGGAACCCCGGGACATCTTCGACAACCTCTCCCCCCTCGACCACCGCTACTGGCAGGCCAACAAGGACGTCTTTGACGCCCTCTCCCGCCATCTCTCGGAATCGGGCCAGCTCGCCTGCCTGGCCAGGGT
>JAKPBN010000414.1 GCA_029778945.1 Spirochaetota bacterium | reverse complement strand
CCGAGGGTGAGTCCTTTGGGGGGGAAACCGAGGGAGCCACCGAGGAGGCCCTCGGCCTCCTCGAGGAGGAGGGCCTCGTGCGCCGGACCGGGGGGCGGTGGTTCTGGTCGGCGGACGGCTATCCCAGCGCCGCCATCTCCCTCCGCTCGGCCACGGCGGACAATGTGGTGATCGTGGACAGGACCGGAGGGGGCTCCCGGGTGATTGGGGAGATGGACCGGCCCAGCGCCAAGGAGCTCATCTTCGACGATGCGGTCTATATCCACCTTGGCCGGCAATACATAGTCCAAAAACTTGACCTGGAAAACCGGACCTGTTTTGTCGAGGAAAAGGCCGTGGACTTTTGGACCGACGCGGTCACCAAGACCGACCTCGAAGTCTTGACTGAGGATGCCTCCGGAATCCTCAGTCCCGGGGATTCTGACGGAATCCGCGCGGAAGGCGGGCCCCCTAGTTCCGCCTTCCGATGGGTCCTGGGGGATGTCCTCGTGCGTACCCAGGTGGAAAAATACAAGAAGCTCCGCTTCCATACCCATGAGAATGTGGGCTACGGAGAGGTGAGCCTTCCCTCGGAGGAGATGCAGACCCGCTACCTAGCCCTCCTAGTCGGAGAAGGAGTGCCCGGGGCCCTAGGCGGCCTCGATGACATGGAAAAGGCCGCGGTCCTCGCGGGGGCCGGCCGGCTTATCCACGATATTGCCCCGGCCTTTCTCATGTGCGATCCCCGGGACTTGGGCCTGGCCGAGCGGGTGAAGGATCCCCACTTTGAGCAGCCAGCCCTCTATATCTTTGACCATTATCCGGGCGGCACCGGCCTCTCTGAGGGGCTTGCGGGCCTCCTCCCCAAGGTCCTGGCCGCGGCCGCCGAGCGCCTTGACGCCTGTCCCTGCGGCGAGGGCTGTCCCTCCTGCATCGGGGTCGATTTTGGGGAGGCGGCGGCCCAGGCGGGCAAGTCCTTCCGTCCCCTGGTCAAGGCCAGGGTCAAGGCCTTCCTCTCGTGGAGCCATGGCCTCGAACCTTAAATCGAGGCTGGCCCGGATCCGCAAGGACCGGCAGGAAGGCGGGCTATCAGGCACCCGGCCGCTGGTCGAGCCTAGCGACTCCCCCAGGCCAGCGTTTCTGCAATCCTGGGAGGCGGTCTGTCCCTTTGTCTACGCCAGAACCCTCTCGGAGCCCCTGGCCTTTCCGCCTTCCTGCGATCCGGCCCCCTTTTTCCGCTCCGGCTGGGAGGGCGGGGAAGTGGCTTCGTCCCGGCTCAGGTTCTTTGACCTCGAGACCACGGGGCTTTCCGGCGGGACGGGCACGGTGGCCTTCCTGGGATCGGTGGGGAGGCTCCAGGGCTCGAGCCTGGTCCAGAGGCAGCTGTTCCTTGCGGACTATCCCGGAGAGGGCCCTTTTATCGAGGCCCTTCTTGCCGCCCTCCTCGAGGATGGCGATGCCGCAGATTCGGGCGAGGTGGTCCTCGCAAGCTACAATGGGCGAGCCTTTGACCTGCCCCTCTTGCGCACCCGCTGCGTGCTGAATGGCCTTGTCTTTCCCGAAGTCCTCCACCTCGACCTTCTCCATCCGGCGCGCAGGCTCTGGAGGAAGGTCTACGGAGGGGCAAGCCTAGGTCTTCTTGAGTCCGCCGTCCTGGCCCGGGACCGGGGATCCGATATCCCCGGGGCCCTCATACCCGGCCTTTACTTCGATTTTCTCAAAGGCGCGGATGTGCCCCAGATGGCCCAGGTCCTGTCCCACAATGCCCAGGATGTGTATTCCCTGGCCGCTCTTTTCGCGGTTTTTTTGGGCATCCTGGCCGAGCCCCTGGCGCAGCTAGCCCGGGATGACCTGGACCGGGCAGGCCTTTCGGCCCTCCTGTTCCGGGCGGGGCGCCCGGCTGAAGGGGAGGCCCTGCTCAGGGCAGCCGCCGAGGCGGGGGATGAGGCCGCCGGGATAGGTCTCGTGCGCCTCCTGGCCCGGGCCGGAAGGGACGCCGAGAGGGCCGAGGCCCTTGGCCTTCTGGGAGGGGGCGCCCTTGGGGAAGTGGAAAGAGCCAAGTACCTTGAGCATAAGGCCCGGGACTGGCGGGCCGCCCTGGAGGCCACTAGGCGGGCCCAAGCCGCCCTGGATGACGCCCGGAATGAGGGGGGGCTTTCTTGGGAGCGTGGCCTGAGGATCGGGAAGGGCCTGGCCGCCCGGAGGACTCGCCTGGAGAGGAAGATAGCCCGGGAGGAGGGGCGGGAAGCCTAGGCTCCAGGCTCCTGGGCCTTGAGGGTATCCCCGAGCTGGCCGCAGGCTCCCATCACGCCCCGGCCCCGGCGCATGCGCCGGGAGGCCTCGATGCCCGAGTCCTCGAGGATCCGGAGATAGGCCTCAAGCTCGTCCCGCGAGGGCTCGGAGAAGGGGAGGCCGGGCACCTTGTTCCAGGGTATCACGTTGACCTGCACATGGAGGCCCCGAGCCCATTCGACAAGGGCCCGGGCCGAGTCCGCGCCGGAGTTGGCGCCCCCCATGAGGGCCGCCTCGAGAGTTATGCGCTCCCCGGTGGCCTCCTGGTATTCGATCAGGGCCGCCTTGAGCTCCTCGAGGCCATAGCTCTTGTTGACGGGCATCAGGTCCGAGCGGGTCCCGGGTATCGCCGAGGTCAGGGATACGGCGAGGCGGACCTGGGGACCCTTGGCGGCCAGGTCCCGGATGCCTGGCACGATGCCAGAGGTGGAGATGGTGATCTTGCGGCGGGACAGGCCGATCGCCTCCGGATCGAGGAGGATGGCTATGGCCTTGCGGACTTCCTCGAGGTTGAGGAGGGGCTCGCCCATGCCCATGAAGACCACGTTGCTGATCTCTCCCTTCCGGGCCCCAAGGAAGTGGAACTGCTCTATGATCTCGTCCGAGCCCAGGTTGCGCAGGAAGCCCAGGCTCCCGGTCTTGCAGAAGGCGCAGCCCATGGGACAGCCCACCTGGCTGGAAAGGCAGGCCGTCTTCCTGCCCTCGATATCCTCGAGGAGGACGCATTCCACCGCCGCCCCGTCCTTCAGCCTGATCTGCAGCTTAAGGGAGCCGTCCTCGTCCTCCAGCTCCTGGGCGACCGTGGAGGAGTAGATCCGGGGGATCCGGGCCTTGAGCCTCTCCCGCTCGGCCTTGGCAATGTCGCTCATCGCGTCAAAGTCGGTGGCTCCCCGGGCCAGCCAATGATAGACCTGGCGGCCCCGAAAGGCCTCCCGGAAAGAGCAGGCCCCGGCTATCTCGGCCGGGGCCATCCCTGTGAGGGCCTTGTCCATCAGGCGCGCTGCAGCTTGGCCAGGGCATCCTGGACGTAGATGTTCCTGATGCCCAGGCGCTGGAAGTCCTGGAGGTCCTCCAGGGCCTTCTGCCTGTCCCCCAGGGCGACATGGCATTCGGAGAGCTCCAGGTAGAGGCGGTAGTTCTTGGGATCGTTGCCGATGAGCTTCTTGAGGGAGACCACGGCCTCCTGGTACTTGCCCTGCATCCGGGCGATCACCGCAAGGCCGAGGACCGCATAGACGTCGAATTCGATGTTCAGGGCCCGCTGGTAATAGTCGGCGGCGGCGTCGTACTCGCCCATGGCGCGATAGGCGTCCCCGCCCCGGGTGAGGATGACCTTGTTGCGGGGATCCTTGGCCAGGATGCGGTTCCAGAACTGGAGGGACTGCTCGGGTCGCGCGGTGCCGCGGTAGCAGTCGGCCAGGCCAAAGAGGGCGTAGAAATTCTCCGGCTCCTTGCCTAGGGCCTGCTCGAAATAGGGCACCCCGGAGTCAAACTGCTTTAGCTTGCGGTAGCAGTTGCCTATGGAGGTCAGGACCCTTATGTCCACGTCCTCCGCCTGGAGTTGGACCATGCGCTGCCAGTAGACGAGGGCGTCCTTGTACTCCTTGAAGTCATAGTGGAGGTGGCCCAGGCCTATCAGGGCATAGGGATTGTCGGCCTCCATCTCGAGGACCCTGAGATAGATGGCCTTGGACTTGCGGAAGTCCCTGACCTTGCGGTATGCATCGGCGACCCTGGTCAGGACCGTGATGTTCTTGTTGTCATGGAGGAGGTATTGCTCCCAGATCTCTATGGCCTTCTGATATTGGTTGAGGGCCTTGTAGCAGTCGGCCAGGCCAAAGAGGGCATAGTTGTTGCCCGGATGGTAGACGAGGCATTTCTTGTAGTGGTCCACCGCGTCACGGTAGCCCCCGCGCTTCCGGGCGGCGTCGCCGAGGCCAACCAGGGCATAGTTGTTTTCCCGATCCCGCTCGAGGATGCGCGCAAAGCACTCCTCGGCCTCTTCTATGCGGTTTTCCTTGAGGCATTGATAGCCCCGCTTGGAGAGATCGGCTATCTCAGCCAGCTCAGGATTCTGGGCTTCCCTTTGGGGAAACTGGTCCTTCGGAAATCCGTCTTGGTTCGGAAGGTCGCTCATTTTCTTCCTCTTTGTCCCTAAGAAGTTTTTGTATGGCGAGGACAGCCAGCTCCACGAGCTCGTTGCTCCGCTTTTCATCGCGGGCGAGCCAGTACATTTTCAGGGCATCCACCGGGCGGCGCCCCTCAAGGTATTTATCCCCGACACGTATCAGGCCGTCGGAATAACCTGTGGTCTGGAAAATCCTCCGCGCTGTCTCAAGTTCGCCCCGATTGAAAAGCTCATTGCCCTTGCGGTTGAGCTTTGCTTTTTCGTCCCCTGGCAATCCATGAAGAGGAACGTCCGTGGTCTTTATGAGGGCTTCACCTGCGAACTTATCGAAAGCTTTTTTATCCATACTTAGGCCGTTACTAAAAAGTATACTTGAGTAAATAGAAATAATCAACCTTTCCCGACTTTGGCCCGGGGTTGCGCTATAGTAATTAATTGCCAGCCTTGGAGGTTTCCATGAATCGGCAGGAAGCGGACATTGCCAGTTTAGCTATGCTCGAAGAGTGGCTCCCTTCTGCTTTAGCGAAGGCTTCGGAGGAGGGGTTGGTGGATTCGACCAACCAAGCCCTGGCATACCTGGATCCCGCGCCCAAGCCTAGTGCGGACCTTCGCCTCAAGGCCTACCTCTCCCGCCTCGACCACTGAGGGCGGATAGAGAACATCCTTCCCTAACCGATCGTTTCTTTCTTGTAGAATCTTACAATTGACCGCCCGTACTCCCTCTCATCGGCCAGGGTGAGCCGGCCCTCCCTGTCGGGAAGCCGCTCTTGCCGGGGAAAGTGGATGAGGACAAGGCCCTGGTCGGGGACGGTGGGGCTGGCGTCCAGGCGGGCCAGTAGCTCCGCCTTGAATTTGTAGGGGAAGGGCGGATCGCAGAAGACTATGGAAAAGGCCTTTTTGTTCCGCAGGAGAAAGCGCTCCACAGGCATGGAGTGGCATTCGATCCTTTCCTCGGCCAGGGCCACATTCCTGAGAAGGTTGGGGAATTTCTCGGAGTCCTTTTCGATGCAGACTACGGGATTGGCTCCCCGGCTGGCGGCCTCGAGGCCCAGGATGCCCGAGCCCGAAAAAAGATCCAGGAAGGATGCCCCCGTGAGGTCCCCCAAGATGGCAAAGACCGATTCCCGCATCCGGTCCATGGCCGGGCGAATCTCCAGGCTGCCGTGCTCGACCTCGATGGTCCTGCCACAGTACTTTCCGCCGGTTATCCTCATGGCTCTCTAGTCCTCGCCCTTGGAGCGGAACTGGCGCTTGAGATCCATCTTCATGTCCTTTTCCTTGAGGTCGGCCCTCTTGTCATAGAGCTTCTTGCCCTTGCAGAGGCCTAGCTCCACCTTGATCAGGCCCTTCTTGAGATAGACCGCGAGAAGCACGAGGGTATAGCCTTTTTCCCTGACCTTGCGGTCCAGGCGCTTGATCTCATGGGCATGGAGGAGGAGCTTCTTGAGCCTGTCCGGGTCATGGTTGAAGACCGAGGAAAAGCCGTACTCGGCGACATGGAAATTGCGCAGCCAGACCTCACCCTTCCTGACCTCGGCAAAGGCGTCGGGGAAGGAGATCTTCCCGTCCTTGATGGATTTGACCTCGGTCCCGCGCAGCTCTATGCCGCATTCGAAGCTCTCCTCGACGGAATAGTCAAAGCGGGCCCGACGGTTGAGGGCGACGATCTTGGCGCCTTCAGGTATCATTGGTGCTCCTGGAGATGGGGCCTGGGCGGGACGTGGATGCCCCGCCCACCGGCTGGAAAAGTATAGGAATCGGCCTCCTCCTTGTCAACGCAAGTCCGACGTGCTAGTGTTCCCCCGCGCGCCGCCCTGCGTCGCCACCCTTCGCGAGGGAAACCAATGTCAATCTTTGCCCACAGAAAATCCTATTCCGAGACCGTAGAGGGCCGTCGGCGCCTGCTTTCCAGGCTCAAGGTCCTCCTCATCGTTTTCCTGGCCTTCGAGCTTGTCGCCGGCCTCTTTCTCACGGCGAGCGCCGTATCCAGCCGGGCGATGGAGCCCAGCCTTGCCCCGGGGGACCGCATCCTGTCCAGCCCCCTCGTCTACGGCCCCCTGACCATCCTGGGCAAGCTCCCGGCCCCGATCAAGCCCGAGCGGGGCGACCTCATCCTGGCCGATCCTCCCTATGCGGCCCGGCCCGGCTTTTTTCGGGCCCTTGGAGAGAGCCTCGTCCGCTTTGTGACCTTCCAGCAGCTCTCCCTTCCAAAGCCAGGCTATAGCCCCGCCCTGATGGGGCCCCTTGTGGAAAGGGTTGTGGCCCTGCCCGGGGACGAGATCACGATGGAGGACTTTGTCTTCAAGGTGAGGCCCGAGGGCCAGGCCCATTTCCTGACCGAGTTCGAGCTCTCGGGCATGCGCTATGACATAACCAAGCCCAAGCTCCCCGAAGGCTGGACCGACAGCCTTCCCCTCTCA
>JAKPBN010000409.1 GCA_029778945.1 Spirochaetota bacterium | reverse complement strand
CACAAGGTCTCCTGCAAGGTCGACCTGGTGGGGGCCCACAACGGCAACATATCCAACACCGACGGCCTCAAGAGCTGGCTTTCCCGCAGAGGCCATGCGGTCGTCTCGGACAACGACGGGGAGATCATCGTCCACCTCGTGGAGGAGGCCTATGCGGCCAACCTGGCCTCCCCGGAGGCGCCCCTCCAGGGGATGCGCTCGGCCTTTGCCGCCTCGGGCCTGAGGGAAGCCCCCCCGGAAAGGGTCCTCCTGATGATAGACGCGATCCGCCATGCGGAGGCCCAGGCCGAGGGCTCCTATGCGGCCGCGGTCGCCGATCCCAAGATCGAGGGAGTCTTTGCGGTCAAGTCGGGATCCTCCCTCTATGCCGGGGTCGGGAAGGATGGGCAAGGGGACTTTATCGTCGTGTCCAGCGACCTCACCTCGGTCCTCTCCAAGACCCGGGGCCTCATACCCCTGGCCGAGGGTGAGGGCCTTTGGTTTACGGAAAAAGCCTGGTTCGTCTTTACCCTCTCGGGGGAGCTCTCCTTTTCCAGGCCCCGGATCAAGCGCTCGAGGCTCGGAGTGAGGGACACTTCCCTCGACCCACGCTACACGCATTTTATGGAGCAGGAGATAGACGCCGGTCCGGCCAACCTGGACGCCGTCCTGCGCTATTACTTCAAGGATCCCGCCGCGGAGGCCCTAGCCGGGGTCTTTGAGGAAAAGCGGGAAGCCTCCAAGGAGGTCCTGGACGGCCTGGCCAGCCTTGGGGACGGGCCGGCCGCCGAGCTCGCCCCGGGCCTCGAGGCCCTCCTCGCCACCCCGGCCTGGACCGAGGTGGCCGGCAGGCTCAAGGCCGAGGGCCTGGGCCCGGAAACCTGGACCCACCCGAGCGGAGGCTTCCTCTGCGATGAGGCCGGCCTCCTGGGGGAGCTCCTCCGCCTCCTGCCGGAGCGGAAAAAGGAGCTGGGCCTCCTGGACACCCTCTTTGTCTGGAGAAAGCGCCGGGCCGTATTGCGCTACCGCCGCGAGCTCGAGGCTTCGATCTCCGAGGCCTCCAAGTCCGGGGGCCGGGTCTTCCTCCTCGCCTCGGGAACCTCCCACCACGCCTCCCTCATTGCCGCCACCTTTTTTGACAGCCTGGCCGGGGTGGCGGTCTATCCCTGCAATCCCGGAGCCTTCCGCTCCTGCTACATGGCATCCCTCAGCCCCAAGGACTTTGTCCTGGGGATCAGCCAGTCCGGGGAGACCAAGGATCTCGTGGATGTCTTCCAGGAGATGCGGGAGAAGGTGCCCGGCCTCAAGCGGGCCTGCCTGGTCAACAACGAGAACAGCCGCATCCCCCAGGAGCTCTCGGACTTCTATCTCCCGCTATTATGCGGGCCCGAGAGCGCCGTGGCGGCCACCACGTCCTTCATGAGCCAGCTCGCCGTCCTCTATGTGGCCGCCGCGGGCATGACCCTCCCGGACGCCGAGCTGGCCTCCCGCCTGGCCCAGGCCCGGGACCTGGCCCAGGCAGCTCTCGAGTCGACCCGGCCGGCCGTGGAGACCACAGCCAAGGCCCTCACCCTAAGGCCCTCCCTCCACATCCTCGCCGCGGGCCAGATTGGCCTGGCCCGGGAAGGGGCGCTCAAGATCCGGGAGGTTGTCCTCAACCATACCGAGGGCTGTGACGCCGCGGAATTCAAGCACGGGCCCAACACGATCCTCGGGAAGAACACGATCTTCTCCCTGGACGACGTGGCTCGCGCGCTAGGCGCCTTTAGCGCGGCCCTGGGGGAGGACAAGGCCCTGGGCGAGCTCGACGGTCCGGGCATCCTCAAGGCAAGGCCGGAGATCGTGGAGGGGCTGTTCAGGGACTATCCCCTGGTCTTTGTCTGCCCGCCGGATCCACGGGAAGTCAGGGTCACGGTCAGCCAGATCCACACCCACAAGATCCGTGGTGCGGACATCGTGGTGATCGCCGAGCGGAACGGGGACCTCGCCCTGGCTGCGGCGGGCCAACCGGCCGGTCGGGGCCAGTATTGGTCCAACTATATCGAGCTGCCTCCCTCGGGGGACCCTTCCCTCTTCGTCTTTTCCGCGGCCGCCGTCCTCCAGCTCCTGGCCTACCGGATGTCGGTCATCAAGATGGAATGGCTCGACGCCCTGGGGGTGGAGGCCCATGGAGTCCATCCGGACGCCCCCAAAAACGTAAGCAAGTCCATCACCGTGGACTAGCGGGTAAAGTCGATATACCTGGAGCGAATCGGAGAAAAACCTCCCAGGGTCGCGAATTTTCCTTGCGAAAAGGCGCTGAAGCCGGCCTATATTGCAGTATCTTTCGCATAATACGCAGTTAGCGTTCCAGGCTCCCGCCCATACAAGGAGAGCTATCGATGAGGAAAATGTCCGCCGCGGTCGCCGCGGCCATCGCCGCCCTGGTTCTGGGCCTGAGCTGCGCCTCCACCCAGCTCGCCTTCCTGGACAAGGCCGTTCCGGATCCGGTCAAGTCCAAGCTCGTCACCGACGCGGGCATAGCCGCCTACAATGAGACCCTGGTCCAAAAAGGCGAGCTATCCCAGGTGGAGTCCATCAAGGCCTATTTCATAAACGCCCTCCGCTTCGACCCCGGCAACGCCACGGCCCAGCGCTACCTGACCTTGACCACCAACTTCAAGGCGACCTACCTGCAGGACCTCCTCAAGAAGGCCCGGGCCCTGGCCAAGAAGGATGGCCGCACCGAGGACGAGACCTATCGCCTCTGTGTCCTCGTCCAGGAAGCCTCGACGATCGACGCCAGGGATCCAGAACTCCTCAAGCTGGACAAGGATATCGCCACTGCCAGGGACGCCCTCGTGAACGCCTACCTGGCCAAGGCGAACCTGGCCCTGGACAAGCAGGCCAAGGCGACCACGGAGGCCTCCAAGGAGACCCTGGCCGTCACCGCCTTCCAGTCCCTGGCCAAGGCCTCGGCGGCCGATCCCTCGAACCCCAAGGCCCGGGCCCTCCTCTCCCAGGTCAAGCCCGACGTCACCGCCATTGTCCAGAAAAACCTCAAGGCCGTGCCTGCCCTCCTGGACAGCGCGAGCTACACCAAGGCCAGGACCCAGATCGACCTGGCGGCCAACCTCAGCGCCAAGCTAGGGGGGAGCTATGACGCCTCGGTGAAAAAGGCCTATTACGACCTCTACTTCGCCTGGGCCTCCTATTTCTACAACAAGAAGGACTATGCCCAGGCCGAGCCCAAGATCGCCGCGGCCCTGAGCGCCCAGAGGGATCCCGCGGCCTTGGCCCTGAGGCAGAAGATCGCCGTCCTCAAGGACCAGAGCGAGCAGGGGGCGAGCTTCGAGGAGGGCCTGGCCAACGTCGACAGCCTGATAAAGCGCGGCTCCCTGGCCCCGGCGATGCGCATCCTCTCCGCCTTGATGGTCAAGACCACGGAAAAGGCCAAGCTCGACCAGATCGAGGAGCGCCGGACCCGGATCAAGAACGCCCTGGCCGATGCCTATGCCAAAGGCGTGGCCGCCTACCAGGCGGAGAACTTCGATGCCGCCATCGATGCCCTGGACGACATAGTAGGAATCGACCCCGGCTACCAGCAGGCCGCCGACTACCTCGAAAAGGCCAGGGCCAAGCAGCAGATTCTCTTGGGCAACTAGGGCTGGCCCAAGGGCCCGGCCGATCGGAGGAACCATGAAAGTGCCGAAACTGGAAGAGCGCGCAACCCGCATCATGGAGCTAGGCTACTCAGTCCTCCTCCTGGTCTGGTTTTTCCTGCCCTTTGCCCTGAGG
>JAKPBN010000404.1 GCA_029778945.1 Spirochaetota bacterium | reverse complement strand
CCGGTCCGCCTCACCCTCTCCCGGGAGGAGTCCACCCGGGTCCACGTCAAGCGCCATGCCATGAAGGTGGACCTGAGCCTGGGCTGTGACGCCCAGGGCCGGATCCTCGGCCTCCGGGCCAGGATTGTCGCCGACACCGGGGCCTATGCCTCCTTGGGCGCCCCGGTCCTCCAGCGGGCGGTTATCCACGTGGGAGGTCCCTATGCCTACCAGGACGTGGATATCGAGGGCCTGCCGTCTACACCAACAACCCCCCCGCCGGGGCCTTCCGGGGCTTTGGCGTGCCCCAGGTGGGCTTTGCCCTGGAGAGCGCCCTCAACCTCCTGGCGGCCAAGGTCGGCCTCTCCCCCTGGGAAATTCGCTACCGCAACGCCATACGGCCCGGCCAGGTCCTGCCCAACGGCCAGGTGGCCGGCCCCGACGCGGCCCTGGAGGAATGCCTCCTCGCGGTCAAGCCCGCCATCGAGGCGGCCACGGGGCCCTGGGGCCTGGCCTGCGGCTTTAAGAACGTGGGCCTCGGGGTCGGCCATAGGGATGTGGGGCGCTGCATCCTCCGGGTCCGGGATGACCATGTCGAGGTCCTGACCGGGGCGGCCTGCATCGGCCAGGGCCTGGCCACCGTCCTCACCCAGGTGGCCTCCTCGGTCCTGGGCCTCGACGCCGCGAGGATAAAAGTCGCCTTCCCGGACACCGGCCTCACTCCCGACTCAGGCACGACCACGGCCTCCCGCCAGACCCTGATCACCGGGGAGGCCTGCCGCCGGGCCTGCCAGGCAGCCCTGGCGGCCTTCGCGGGTCTGGCGCCCAAGGTTGGCGGCGGCAAGCCAGGAACGGCCTGGCCTTGGGCAGGCCTGGCGGGCCGGGACTTTCCCGGGGAGTACGAGGCGGCCACCGAGCCCTTTGACTCGACGAGCGCCAATCCCATCCGCCACGTGGCCTATAGCTATGCCGTCCAGTTTGTCGAGCTCGGGCCCGAGCTGCGCCTCGCCCGGGTTGTGGCCGCCCACGATTCGGGCCTGATCGTGAATCCCCTGGCCTTCGAGGGCCAGGTCGAGGGCGGGGTGGCGATGGGCCTGGGCTATGCCCTCACGGAGGACCTCCCCCTCGTGGACTGCGCGCCTCCGGCGAAATTCGGCAGGCTCGGCCTCCTGCGGGCCGGGGATGTGCCGCCTATAGTGACCATCTGTGTGCGCAAGGCCGGGGCCGGTGACGCCCAGGACGGGGGCACGAGCGGGGCCGCCTGGGGGCCCAAGGGCATCGGGGAGATCTCCACCATCCCGACGGCCGCCGCTGTCGCCGGGGCCTACCTGGCCGCCGATGGCATCCTCCGCCCCCGCCTCCCCCTCGAGGCCACTCCCTATTCCCGTAAGAAACCTTAGGCTCTCCTCGATGTCCCGCCCCAAGTTCCGGCTTGACACCTCGGTTTCGCACACTATACTGATCCAATCTTTTTGAGGGGGGGCAGCTTGCTCGGGCCAAGGGCCCCGGGGCGGGGTGGGGCCTTCCGCTAGGAGAGTCAGTGCCGCCCGTCGCCGTAGGCAAGACCAGGGGAGCCGAGAGGAGAGCCCGCTTCGATGGAAGCAAGCTTGTCCTGAACGTCCTCCTCCCCCTCGCTGGAGTCCTCGTGGCCCTGGGCTTCGGGGCCGTCCTCC
>JAKPBN010000393.1 GCA_029778945.1 Spirochaetota bacterium | reverse complement strand
GGGTTTCGGTTTCGTCGAGATGAACACCGAGGAGGAGTCGCGCGCCGCAATCGAGGCCCTTAACGGCTTCGAGTTCATGGGGAGGCAGCTCCGTGTCAACGAGGCTGAGGACAAGCCTCGTCGGGACGGCTTCCGCTCCAACGGCCCCCGCAACTACTAAGACAGAGAGTGCCCGCTCCGCGGGCCTTGGGCAGGCGAGGATGGCGCTTACCGTGCCAGCCTCGCCCTAGGCTTCAAGGAGGCGCCCGACGGAGTGCGAGTTCCGGGAACGGATACGATAGACCGTGCGACCGCCGCACGGTCTTTTCATTTTTGCTGGCCCTCCAGGTGGGCGATGAGGCGGCGGAAGCGCTCCGGCAGGGGGGCCCGGAAAAGCCGGGCCTCGGCCTCCCCGGGCAGGCATATCCTCAGGCGAAAGGCGTGGAGCATCAGGCTGGCTCCGGGCAGGTCGGGATCGGGCTTGCCGTAGATCGGATCCCCCAGGATGGGGCAGCCAAGGCCGGCCAGGTGGACCCGCAGCTGGTGGGTCCGCCCGGTCCTGGGCCTCAGGGAGACGAGGGCGTAGGGCCCCCAGGTCCGCAGGACCCGGTAGTCGGTCACCGCAGCCTTGCCTAGGGCCCTGCCGTCGGCCCTGCCCGCGGCCAGGGCGGCCGGAGAGAGGGCGGCAAAGCGCTTGCGGTCCCGGGGATCCCTGGCCAGGACGTTCTCGATCCTGCCCCTGGGCTGTCGGGGCAGGCCCCGGGTGATCGCCAGGTACTCCTTCTTTGTCGTCCGGTCCTTGAATTGGGCGGAAAGATAGGCCTGGGCCTCGGCATCCTTGGCGGCGATGATCACCCCCGAGGTGTCCTTGTCGAGGCGATGCACGATACCCGCGCGAGCTACGCTCGCGGCCCGGGCTACGTTGGCGCCGCCGGCAGAGCTGGCGCTGCCGGCAGAGCTGGCGCTGGCCAGGCGGCCCAGGAGGGCGTTGGCCAGGGTAGCCCGGCGGTTGCCGTGGCCCGGGTGGGTGACCATGCCCTGGGCCTTGTCCACGACTATGACCCTGTCGTCCTCGTAGAGCACCTTGAGGGGGATATCCTCGGGGACCAGGTCGAGGGAAGCCTCCTCGGTCCACTCCAGGACTAGGGCTTCCCCGCCCCTGAGGGGGGTCGAGGGCTTGACCAGCTTGCCGTTGACCCGGATCACCCCGTCCCGGGCCTTGAGCTGGGACCGGCTCAGGAGGCCCAGGACCTCGGCTATGTAGCGGTCGGCCCTCAAGGCCTGGCCGGCCAAGCGGTCCTCGGCCACCCTGCCCTCCCAACGCCGGGATAGGGATCCCCCGGCCTTCTCGGCTCCGCTTCCGCCCTTCCTGTCCTTGGCCATTGGTCCACCCTTCCTTGCAGAAGGCATGGTATGCTTCGGGGGCGGGGAATGGCAAGCCAAGCTGGAAGGCCTCCTTCGCTTGACTGGCTTTGGATACTCATCTATCTTTGCCAAAAAGGAGCGCACAGCATGGACAAAGAGCAGGCCCTGGCGAAAGTGGGGCTCTTCGAGACTATGAATCCCAAGTACCTCAAGGGCATAGCCGGCATCTGCACCGAAAGGACCTTTAAGCCCGGGGACTATCTCATGAAGCAGGGTGACGAGGGCATTGGCCTGTTTATCATCCTCTCGGGCCGGGTTCGCATCGAAAAGACCGACGCCTCGGGCCGCAAGGTCGAAGTGGCCGAGAACGGCCCCGGGGATATCATGGGTGAGATGGCCGTCTTCGATGGCTCCCCCCGCTCGGCCTCGGTTGTCGCCATCGACGAGACGACCTGCCTCGTCCTGGCCTCCTGGGAATTCAATTCCTTCCTCAAGACCCACCCCGAGGCCGCCCTCGAGGTCCTGCCCATAGTGGTCAAGCGCTTCCGGGAGACCAACGACGCCCTGACTGGCCTGCGGGCGATAAGGAATTAGGAAAATTTACCACGGAGCCGAGGGCCCACGGGCCCGAGGCCTAGCGGAGCCTTTGGCCAGACCAATCATGGCCAAAGGCGAAGCATTTGACAATGAGACACGGAGAGATAGAAGATGACCGAAATAGCATCATTCCAAATTCTATCTTTTCAAGTGCCCGTGTCTCCATGTCTAACGCTACGGCTTCGCCTCCGCTTCGCTCCGTGGTCGCCTTTTAATTTCTGCTCCCCGTTTTGGGGAGGCTCAGGGCCTGCGAAGAGATAGGCCGTCGACGAGGCCCAGGAGCCAGTCGGCGCTGGCCGTCCCCGGGCCGCCGGGGACAATCAGGTCGGCGGCGGAAAAGGCCTCTCCGTCGGCGGGGCCCAGGGCGGGATCGGGGAGGACCACGCAGGTCATCTCGGCGGCCTTGGCTGAGGCCAGGCCCTTGGGGGCATCCTCAAAGACCAGGCAGTCCCCGGGCTCCACGCCGAGCCTTCGGGCTACGCCCAGGAAGATATCCGGATAGGGCTTGCCCCGGGCCACCTCCTCCGAGGAGAGGACGGCGGAAAACCTAGGCCGCAGACCCGTGGCCTCCAGGGTCACGTCTATGACGGCCCGGCTCGAGCCCGAGGCGAGGCCCAGGGGGAGGCCCCGGGCATGGAGGGCCTCGACAAGGCCGGCCATCCCAGGAAAGGCCCGGGCCCGGGGGGCCCAGTGCCGCAGATAATAGCCGTCTCGCCGGGCTATCCTCTCCTCGAGGGGGAGGGCGCAAAAGGGATTGTCCGGAAAGAGCTCGGCCAGGATTCCCATATAGGCCTTGGTCCCCGTGCCCATCACCCTCCGGTTGAGCTCATCATCGATGACGATGCCCAGGGGCCCAAAGAACTCAAGATCGCTCGAATAATAGCCGGGCTCGGAGTCCACCAGGGTTCCGTCCAGGTCAAAGATGCAGGCCTTAAATGGCCTTCCGCCGATCGCGCTGGGCATCAGTCCTCCAGGTAGCCTAGGCCCGGCACAAGGCGGGGCACAGCACCAAGACCTTCGGCCTTGGTGGCACCACCACCTTC
>JAKPBN010000391.1 GCA_029778945.1 Spirochaetota bacterium | reverse complement strand
GGGCAACCATTTCCACCACACGAAGATCGAGAAATTCTGTGTGGTCGATGGGACCGCAAAGATACGCTTCCGTAACGAGATCACCGACGAAAAGGTCGAGTACTTGATCGAGGGGACCGAGTGCAGGATTGTCGATATTCCCCCAGGATGGACCCACTCGATCATGAACGTAGGGCATGGAGACTTGATAACCATTTTTTGGGCAAGCGAAATCTTTTCCCAGGACTTCCCCGACACCTACTCCTCAGAGGTCTGAATGAAACACACAAGGGTGATGACAGTGCTCGGAACCCGGCCCGAGATTATCCGCCTATCCCGAGTGATGGGCAAGCTGGACGCGAGCCTAGACCATGTCCTTGTCCATACCGGGCAAAACTATGACTACGAGCTCAACAAGATCTTTTTTGACGACCTAGAACTCCGAAAGCCGGACGTCTTTCTAGAAGCGGCTGGCGAGACTGCTGCCGCGACCATTGGGCGAATTATCGAGAGGATGGATATTGTACTCGCGGAAAGGAATCCGGATGCCCTTCTTGTGCTTGGGGATACGAACTCATGCCTTGCGGCCATTCCGGCAAAGCGCCGAAGGATCCCGATCTTCCACATGGAGGCAGGCAACCGCTGCTTTGACCAGCGAGTCCCCGAGGAGACAAACCGAAAGATCGTGGACCACATTTCGGATATCAATATGCCCTATTCCTCTATAGCCAGGGAGTACCTGCTGCGGGAAGGGCTAGCACCGGACATGGTTATCAAGACAGGCAGTCCGATGTTCGAGGTCCTAAACCACTACCTTCCCAAAATCCAGGCCTCTAGGGTTCTCGAGGAGAATGGGCTAGTCTCAGGGCAATATTTTGTCGTCAGCTGCCATCGCGAGGAGAATGTGGACTCCGACCGGAACCTGGACAACCTTGTGGCGAGCCTGAACCTCCTCGCGCAGGAGTATGGAGAGCCCATTATCATGTCGACCCATCCTCGGACCCGGAAGCGCTTTGAGGCCCGGGGCGTAGCCCTCGATCCCCTGGTCCGCACCCTAAAGCCCATGGGCTTCAGCGACTACAACAAGCTTCAGATCGAGGCAAGGATGGCTGTCTCGGACTCAGGCACGATCAGCGAGGAGTCCTCGATCCTCAACTTTCCAGCAGTCAATATCCGGGAGGCCCATGAGAGACCGGAGGCGATGGAGGAGGCTGCTGTGATCATGTGCGGGCTGCGGCCCGACAGGGTGCTGGAGGCAGTGCATCTTGCCCAGAAACAGGCCCGGGGCGACAAAAGGCAGTTCCGCCCCGTGGATGATTATTCGATGCCGAATGTATCGGACAAGGTTCTGAGGATAATCCTGAGCTATATAGATTATGTTAACCAAAAGGTTTGGAAAAAGGCGTGAAGGGTCGAGTTCTTGTGATTTCCGAGCGCTTTTCGCCGGAGAAATTTCTCATTAGCGACATTGTCGAGGAGTGGGTCAGGCAAGGCCATGAGGTGAGGGTCCTCACCCAGGTGCCCTCCTATCCCCGAGGGCGCCTGTATCCCGGATACGCCAACGAATTCACTTGCGCGATGGAGAATGGCGCTAGGGTGACACGGTTCAAGACTGTCCTGGGCTACCGCGAGAGCCTTGTTCGAAAGCTCCTTAACTACCTGTTGTTTATGCTCCGCGCCTCCTGGCACTGCCTTAGGGAAAGCAGGGGCGTCGAGAATGTCTTTGTTTTCCAGACGGGACCCTTGTCTCAGGCCCTTCCACTGGTCCTGCTTAAGTGGCTATGCCGGAAGAGGACTTCCATCTGGACCCAGGACGTCTGGCCCGACGCGGTTTTTGCCTATGGCTTCAAGGACAAAGGGAGCCTAGCCGTACTTCTCAAGGCTTTTGTCAGGGTCGTTTATCGCAGTTGTGATGAAATCTGCGTCTCCAGTCCTGGATTCGTGGATCGCCTAGGTCCCTACCTGTCGAGCGCAGCAAGGGCGGTTTTTATTCCCCAGTGGGTGCCTCCGGATTTTGAGAAGTCCGAGCCCCATTCTTTCGAATTCAAGGCTGATGTCACCCGGTTCATCTTTGCCGGGAATATAGGGACTATGCAGAATCTCAGGAATGTGATCCTCGCCTTTGGGGAACTAGACGCGGATAAGGCAGAATTCTATATCCTCGGGGACGGAAGCCTTGCTGCTGAGCTAAAGTCCCTTGTCGCTGGGCGTGGGATCGCAAATGTGAGATTCCTGGGCAGGGTGGAGCCATCCAAGGTCAAGGCCTGCATCCAGTCCTGCGATTTTGCCATCCTCTCCCTGATTGCCGACCCCATGGTGAGCCTAACCATCCCTGCCAAATTCCAGGCCTATCTCTCTGCCGGCAGGCCGATTGTCGCGGTCACGAATGGTGAGGTCTGCTCGCTGGTGCGGAAGGAGGGGCTGGGGCTCTGGGCTGATCCCTCCTCGGTGGACTCGATAGCCGCCGCACTTGCCTCGGCAATAGGGAGCAGCAGCGCGACCCGGTTATCCTGGGCGCAGAACATGGGTCGCCTGCTTAGCACGGATTTTGACAAGGGTAAAGCCCTTGGCCTGCTCGGAGGCCATGTATTCCATGAGCGGCTAGCCGTCCAGACGCGAAGGTAAAAAGAGGCTAACTATGACTTTATTGCTGACCTTCCTGGTTTCTGCGGTTCTCTCCCTGCTTGCGATGCCCATAGTCACGGCTATTGCGACGAGCAAAGGCTGGTTTGACTCAGTTGGAGAAAGGAAGATCCACGTAGGGCAGATTCCCCGCCTTGGCGGGGTGGGGATTGCCATCAGTTTCTACTTGGCCTTCCCGATAGCCAAGGCAATCATCGACTCTATCCATCCCGGCCGAGTTGTCCTCGATTGGCATCTTTTCTCTCTCCTTGGCCTTGGGCTCGGATTTTTCGGCCTTGGACTTCTCGACGATTTCCGGAGCCTAAGGGCTAAAACCAAGTTCGCGGTCCAGCTCGCCATGGCCCTGGGAATAATAGCCTCAGGCTTCTATTGTCGGGTTGTGGAGATCCCCCTTTCGCCGTTTCTGATAGAATTGGGCGTCTTTGGCCCTATCCTGACCCTGGTCTGGATTGTAGGAATCACCAACGCCGTAAACCTCATTGACGGGATGGATGGATTGGCCAGCGGCATCACATTCATAGGTGCCATTACCTGGGCCCTTCTCTATCTCAAGACGGGCCAGTCCATACCAGCCCTGGTAGCCCTATCGTGCGCAGGGGCTATCCTAGGTTTTCTCTTTTTCAATTTTCCTCCCGCCTCGATCTTTATGGGGGATTCAGGCAGCCTGTTTCTTGGGTTTATGATGGCTATACTGCCCTTGATCGGCCGTTCGGGTACCGCCATGGAGACCGGTCTTGTTCCGGCGATCACGATCTGCCTGATTCCGATCCTGGATACCTTTGCGGCCATCCTCCGGAGATGGAGGAGGGGGGTGTCCTTTTTTACCCCTGACAAATTCCACCTCCACCACAAGCTTCTAAACCTAGGCTTTTCCGCTCGGCAAATCCTGGCCATCATCTACTGCCTCTGCGTCCTCCTCGGGTTTGGGGTCCTCGTGGGGGTCTATGTCTCGCCGGTCCTAAGCTTTTGGCTTATGATGGGGGGGTGGGGCCTTTGGGGGGCGATCTTTGTCCTTCTCCATCTGCTAAAGGAGAAAAAGGTCAGGTTTTTCGCGCCGCGGGGGAAGGGTTGAGTCTAGAGTTTTGCCTGTCCCGCTCCGTCCATCCACGTGCTTTGAACCAGGGAGTCTACACAAGGTCATGCTTGTCCTGAAACTTGCTATCCGCGGCCTCGGCCGCAATCCTCGGACCTCCATTGCCCTCGTGGGCATAGTCACCATCGGGGTTTTTCTCTTTATCCTTGGGGACTCCTTTATCGCGTCCGCGGCAAGTGGAAGCAAGGCAGGCTTCCAGAACTGCTACACGGGCGATCTGGCCATACGGGCAAAGTTCGACCGCGGCTTTGGCATCTTTGGCTTCAATGTGCCGAATATCAGCGAATATGAGGACATACCCACCTTAAAGGAAGTCTCCGCAATTCGGGCAATTCTCGGGAAAACCGGGGGTGTAGCAGCAAGCGCGGCCTTGGTTTCCGGCGCGGCCCTCCTGCAGGGACCCAAAGGCTACGAGGTCAAGGTGCCGGTCTTTGGCGTGAAGGCCAAGGAGTATTTTGATTTTTTCCCGGCCTTGCACTTTATTAAAGGCGCCATTCCCTCGGACAATGAAGCGTGGATAGTCCTCCCAACATCCCGGGCTGAGGAGATAGGCAAGGCGGAGGGAAGAAGCCTTGCAATCGGCGACACCTTCCAGCTTACCATGGCCACGAATACGGCCTTTACGATCCGTATGGTACGCCTGGCCGGCGTAGTGGATGCCCCCTTTCACTTTGACGATGCCGTTGTTCCAATCTATGCCGACGCCGTCACCCTCCGGGCCCTCTTGGGCCTAGCCCAAGGCCCGACGGACCCCCAGGAAAAAGCCGCCAAGGCAGCGGATCTTGACTTGTCGAGCTTCTTCGATGCCCCCGGGGAAAGCCTTGCGCCGCCGACAAAGACCGGCGAAGAAGAAGCCAGGGGCCTTGATCTTGTGTCCAGCTACCTGGGCACTGAGGTTCCCCAGCAGGTCCGCCCCGACCCGGAACTGGGCGCCTGGCACTTTGTCCTCATCCGCTTGTCATCGGGGCCACGAGGGCTGTCGGCCCGGTGGGCTATCAACGCGGCCTTGGGGGCCGCAGGCATCGATGCCGTAGCCTTGGACTGGCTTTCTGTAGCAGGCCTCAACGCAAGCATCCTATCGATGCTCTCAACGGTTTTCATGGTCGGCATCTGCGTGCTTTCCGCCGTGGTCTGCCTTGTTCTCACCAATGGCCTGGCCTTTGCCGTGATCGAGCAGATGAAGGAAATCGGGACGATGCGGGCCATGGGAGCCCAAGTGGGCCTTGTCCGAAGGATCTACTTTTCCGAGGCCTGCATCCTCGTCGGCAGCGGTGCGGCGCTTGGCGGTCTGGCGGCCGCCCTTGTGCTGATCGGCATAGGGGCTGTCGGCATCCCTATCGGAAATTCCTACCTAATCCAGCTTTTTGGTGTCACGAGGCTCAAGCCCTCCTTCTCGACATCGGCAGTCCTCCTTACCTCCTTTGGCTGTGTCATGGTTGCGCTTATATCCTCTTTCTATCCCCTGAGCGTTGCGACAAAGATGACCATCGCCGAAACCATGACTGTGGAGTAGCCCTGTGCGCAGCCCCTTTGTCCTGAAGAGCGTCTTTCGGCGCTTTGGCCGCTATGGCTTTCTGGCCACAATGATAGCCTTTGGCATCCTGGCGGTTACCCTCATCCAGGCTCTCACCCTTGGCATGAGAAACAATGTGATAGAGGGTTCGGCCCGCTATCTTGGGGGCCGATTCGTACTCGTAGCCCGAAAAGAAAGTTTAAAGAACGACAATCTTATTGAGGATAGCTCGAAGATCGAGAGCGCTCTCGCCCTGGCAGGGATCCACCCCTGGGTAACTGTAAAACGCGAGACGGCCATAGGCCAGGACCAGAGCCTATATTTCAATGGATACTCGATGCCGGTCCGTCGGATGACCGGGGTGGATTTTAGGGCAGAAGCCGAGGTGTTTTCAAAGCTCGAGTTCATCTCTGGCGGATTATCCGGCATGGCCGCCTCCGGCGGCCTGATAATCTCAAAACAGATGGCAGAAAGATTCGGGGCTCGCAAAGGCGACTCGATGACTTTCCGGCTAACCAATACCAAAGGCTGCCTCACGACCGCGGAGCTGACTGTTCGCGGCATTTTCAAGGATGCCAGCATTTTTGGCTACTATACTGCCTATATGGATATAGAGGACCTGCGCAGGCTTCGCGGAGACGTCCCAGAATCAATTCCTACCATGGGATTCTATTTTTCCGGTCCAGCCGGCAAAACCCCTACCGCAACGCAGATGAATGCCGCCCTTGCCGCCGCGGGCTTTGACATATTCCCCTGGCTGAACAGCAGGAAGGACCTAGAGTCGCACAAGGATAGCCATTGGACCGGGACGAAGTATGTAGTTCTACCAGTGGAGAAATACATCGATACGAAGGTCATGGACCTCATCTCTGCGATCCAGCTCGTTTCATACCTGTTTCTTGGAATGGTGCTCGTAATCATCCTTGTGGGCATGCGCAATACGACCCAGATAATGACCCGCCGGAGAACCAGAGAGATAGGGACCATACGGGCTTTGGGAATGTCCCAAGGCGGGGCGGTACGCCTTGTCCTGGGAGAGGCATTGCTTGTGGCTAGCATCGGCTTTTCCCTGGGTGTTCTAGCAACAGCACTGATACTTTCCGCCCTTGCCTTTGTTCCCTTTTCGTGGTCCAATGGCTTTGACATTTTTCTTAGCCGCGGCCACCTTACCTGGCGGTTTTCCTTGCTTTTTCTCGGGGCCAATTATCTTTCCCTGACGATTATGACATTGTTTGGTTCCCTCCCAGCGGCCATGAGGGCTGCCCGAATAACTCCGGCCCAGGCCCTGGCCGCGCACGACCAATAGGCAGGTTTAGCGATGACTCGTTCCCTTACAGTGGCATTTGCCGTGCTCTTCCTCCTCACGAGCCTCCGCGCAGAGGAAAGCGGCAAGGCCTTGCTTTCGAAGGTGGATGTACACAGCAATTTTATGGACGTGGATTTCTCCGGCGAGTATACCCTGACCCAGAGCAAGCCAGGGGAGGGCCTCTCCACCACCAAGGCCGTCGTTTTCCGCCGGGATCGAAGGTCTCAATACCTAATTCTCCTCGTGGAGCCCGTGGAAGACCGGGGGAAGGGCTATCTCCTTATGGAAGGTGGGATCTGGCTCTATGATCCCCGGGACCGGCGCTTTACCTTCACATCCTCCCAGGATGCCTTTCGCAACACGAACGCCCGAAATTCGGATTTCGCTCCCTCCAACCTGGCGGGGCAATATCGGATCGTCTCCTCTTCAAAGGAAAAGCTCGGTGTCTTTGACTGTGATCGGCTAGAGTTGGAGGCAGCGACCAAGGATGCCCCCTTCCCCAAGAAGACCATCTGGGTCTCTACATCCGACTCGGCCTTGCGAATGTCCAAGGAGTTCAGTCTGTCAGGGCAGTTGCTCCGAACCGTCGCTTATCAATATCAGCGGTACCAGGGCCGGGACGTGCCATCGAAGGTGGTGATTATTGATGACCTGAGAAAGAAGCTCATTGGCGGCCAAGAGCAGAAAGAGAGCACAACTATCGTGATCGTCAAGCCATCTCTCGAGGTTTTGCCAACCGAGCTTTTCACGAAAGAATACCTGGAAAGGATTGGAAAGTAGAGTCATGGGACGATTCACAGCGGTTCACTTGCTCCTGCTTTCTGCCCTTGTAGCGGCACCGCCCGCGATGGCGGATGATGAACTGGGGGACCTGTTCCAGAACCCGACTGGGGAAGCTCAGGATCAAGGCAACTCAGGCCCCGCAGGGGGGACCCAGGAATCCAATTCGGTGTTGAGGCAATACCAGGCCGAGCAAAAAAAATTCAGCACCTCTTGGCGCCTTTCCACCGGGGGCGGACTCTATGCGGGCTGGAAGACTATGGCAAGCTTTCTCGATTCTCCTTCCAATTACACCTACAATCCAATAGGCACAATAACCCTCACCAACACCATCGACCTTAGGCCTTTTGACTACCTTAGG
>JAKPBN010000380.1 GCA_029778945.1 Spirochaetota bacterium | reverse complement strand
GGCGAGAAGGGCCTTGTACCAGGCGAGCACCGAGCCCGGCAAGCCCTCCTGGGCCGCCACGTTGCGGGTCTGCCAATCCGAGTTGAGGGGGAGCCAGGGCTCGGTGGACCCGAAGCCCGCCCCGGGGCTCGAGTCCCACTGCATGGGAGTCCTCTCGGGGTCCCGGCCCAGGAAGGCCAGGGGCCAGGTGGGGAGGCCCAGGGGGTCCCTGAGCCGCCTCCGGGGAATGCGCTCGCACTGCATGGCGATCTCCTCGCCAAAATAGACAAAGGGCGTGCCCCGGAGGCAGAGGAGCATGGCCGCGGCCACCTTGGCCCGGCCTTCCGTGATCCGGGGGTCCCAGTGGCGGAAGCGGAAGGCCGCCCGGAGCCTGTCGTGGTTGGAGAGGGTAAAATTGGGCCAGGCTCCCTCAGGCAGGCAGGCGTACCAGGCCTCGGCGGACTTCCTGAAGGCCCGGGCCTTCCAGGGCTGATTGAGGAAGTCGAAGTTAAAGGCCATGTGGAGCTCGTCGGCCTTTTCCCCATGGCTTGCCGCCGCAAGCTCGGCGTCCTGGCCATGGGTTTCCCCTATGAGGACCCGCTCCCCGGCCTGGTCGGCCTGGCGCCGCATCTCCTTGAAGACCCCGTGGAACTCCGGGCGGTTCCGGTCATAGAGGTGCCGCTGGAGGAGGTCGGGGACCAGGCGCCAGGAAAAGGGATTGGAGCGGAAGGCCTCGTCCTTGAAATAGGCGGTGGCCACGTCCAGGCGAAAGCCGTCCACGCCCTTCCCGTACCAAAAGCCCATGATGTCATAGATCTCCTGGCGCAGGACTGGATTGCGCCAGTCGAACTCGGGCTGGAAGCGGGTAAAGGTGGCCAGGTAGCGCTCCCCAGTGGCCTCGTTGGGATACCAGGCGGAGCGGAGCTCGAATAGGCTCTTCCAGTTGTTGGGGACCTTGCCCGCCAGAGGCTTCCAGATATAGTAGCCGTGCTCCCGGGCCGTTGTGGATGCCCGGGCGGCCTTGAACCAGGGGTGCTGGTCCGAGGAGTGATTGGCCACGAGGTCGAGGATAATGCGCAGGCCCCGCTGGTGGGCCTCGGCCTGGAGGCGCTCAAAATCCCCAAGGCTTCCGAACATGGGGTCGACCCCCCGGTAGTCGGCCACGTCGTAGCCAAAGTCTCGCATCGGGCTGGGGAAGAAGGGGGAGATCCAGAGGGCGTCCACCCCCAGGTCCTGCAGATAGGCCAGGCGGCGGCGGATACCCTCGAGGTCGCCTATCCCGTCGTCGTTGGAGTCGCAAAAGCTCCGGGGATAGATCTGGTAAAAGACAGCGGATTTCCACCATTCCTGGGCCACGCGCAACCTCCCCGCAGGGCTTATTGGGTTTTCCGGCCCAGGACCTCAAGCTCGAGGTCCCGGATAGTCCGGATCTGGCAGGCTAACCTCTCCTCGGGCCCGGCGCCTAGGGCAGCCAGGCGGACAGCCTCGGCACCCTGGGGCGTGGCCGGGAGGAGGCCCTCGGCCCCGGAGATGACCTTGACGCGGCAGGTGCCGCATTGGGCCTTGCCCCCGCAATCGTGGGGGATGGCGACCCCGGCCATGGAAAGCTGGTTGAGGATCGAGAAGGCAGGCCTCAGGGCGAGGACAAGGGCCGCCTCTCCGGGCCTGCGGAGCCTGAGGCTCGCCACGCTGGGCGCCCTAGCTCGCCGTGGTCACGCGGTTGCGGCCGGTCTGCTTGGAGGAATAGAGGGCGCGGTCGGCCCGGTCGATCAGGGACTTGCCCGATATGTCCCGGGCCGAGTCGTACTGGGCGGCCCCCAGGGATATGGTCACGCTGAGCTTGAGGCCGTCGTACTCGGTGGCCGTGTTGCCCACCCCGGTGCGGATGCGCTCGGCGATTATGGCGGCGTGGTCCCGGTCCGTGTCCGGGAGGAGGACGCAGAATTCCTCGCCGCCATAGCGGGCCGCCAGGTCCATGGTCCGGACATTGGCCTGGATCACCCGGGCCACCTGCTTGAGGACCGCGTCCCCGGTCTGGTGGCCATAGGTGTCGTTGAATTTCTTGAAGAAGTCTATGTCGATCATGATGATGGACAGGGGCCGGTCCGAGAGGGCGGCCTGCTCCATCTTCTCAAGGAGCACCGTGTAGAAGTAGTGCTTCATCTTGAGCTTGGTCATCATGTCCGTGGTGGTCATCTCGAAGAGGAAGGCGTTGTTTATCGCGATCGCCGCCAGGATGGCTATGTTGAGGACATATTCCTTCTCGTAGTCGGTGAAGCCCTCTTCCGTGATCTGCTTGCCCACGATGATGATGCCGTTGATCACCCCCTTGGCCTTGAGGGGCACGACGAGGGAGGGCTCGAGGGAAGCAAGTCCCTCGATGCCCCGGAAGGAGCCGAGGCGCTCCTTGATCTCCTCCAGGCTGTAGCAGCGGAAATGCCGGGAGAGGAGCTTGATGAGGGGGTGGTCCTCGCCGATGGAGTAGTCGGTCGAGTGGTCGACCTCGAAACCCTTATAGTTGCGATGAAGGCTGAAATAGGTCGTGTCCAGGCCCTTTTTCGCGAAAAGGCCGGCCTTGAGGACCTTCATCTGGCCCATGATGGTAAAGAGGATGGAGTCTATGAGGATGTTGTAGTCCAGGGTCGAGTTCAGGCTCTTGGAGACCTCGACGAGCTGGCGGAGGTCGAATACCTGCTTTTCGTAATAGTCCCGCTCGGAGTCGCTAAGGTTCTCATCCATCTCGTTTTTTTCCTGCATCAGTCGGCCAGCCCCTCCGTGAGGCTTTCGGTAAAGTATAGCAAGCTAGGGGAATCGCCGCCAGTCTTGGCTAGGGAATTGGCTTCGAATAAATCCAAGGCTGGGCAGAGAAAAAATGACCGACAGTCATATTTATATCCGGCTGGTCAGGAATAGCCTTGCCTTTTCCCCGCCCTAGGCTAGACTGGCCACCATGGCCCCTCCCGACCCCAGCCACGCCAAGCGCCTCGCGCGCCTCGCCTCCCTCCAGGCCACCGACGCGGGCACCTTTGTCCTGGCCGCCCACTCCTTTATGGAAGGCGTTATCCGGGAGAGCGTCCTCCTCGAGGAAGGCGATCCCGACTGGTTTGGCGCCCTAGTCAACCGCTACCGGGACCTCCTGCGGGCCCGGATCGGCGCCCACAACCCCAGCCTCGGGGTCCTGTCCCTCATCAAGAACGCCCACGAGCCCACCAACGCCGTGCGCCACCACTTTGCCGAGCTCGAGGTCAACCGGGCCCGGGAGGCCACCCAGCACCTGCGATCCTTCTGCGGCCTCTCGGGGATCGACTGCCCCGAGGAGCTGGCTATCCTCGAGCGCTACCTCCTGGCCTGGGACGAGCGCCGGCCCGTGGGAGCCCTCGTGGACGAGCTGGCCGCCATCCGGAGAGCCCTCGGGGCCATTGGGACCAAGGGCCCGAAACTCCTCGACCGCATCGCCGCCCTGGAGAAGGCCGAGAGGGAGTCCCTCCATTTCCAGGAGGAGATCAAGGCCAAGGACAGGCGGATCGCCGAGCTCGCGGAGATAAGCGCCGGCCGGGACGAGAAGGTCAAGGATCTGCGGGATGAGCGCAACCGCCTCAAGGAGGAGCGCCAGGCCCTCGAGGCCGAGCTGAGGGACTCCAGGAGGCGGGAGGAGGCCGAGGCCGAGGCCCGGGCCTACCTCGACTCTCTGCGGGCCGCCACGACCTACACCCGGACCCGGGCCGACTACGAGCGGACTATCATCCGCCTCACCCCCGAGCAGAAGGACGTGCTCAGGCAGATCCGCCTCGAGGGGGACTTCCTTGTTAAGGGGGCCGCGGGCACCGGCAAGACCTTGGTCCTCCTCGAGGCTATCCGCAAGGCCCGGAAGGGAGGCGAGCAGGCTACCCTCGCCCTTCCCGAGCTCTCGGGCTCCATAGCCCTGATCACCTACACCCGTGCCCTGACCAAGTACGACCGCTACCTGGCCCGCCTCCTCGACCTGGGGGAGGGGGACCGCATCCAGACTGCCCTGTCCTTTATCACCGAGCGTTTCCACAGCCTCGTGCCCGGGGCCGGAATTGAGCTCAGGCTCCAGGATGAGGCCGCCGCCCCTTTCTGCCCGCCCTTCCTCTCCACCCGGGAATTCGCCGCCGAGGCCGACTCCTTCCTCTGGGCCAACCTTGTCACCGAGGCTGAGTACCTGGGGGAGTCCTTCCCCCGCCGGGGGATGAAAAAGCCCCTCCAAAGGCGGCAGCGCGAGGCCGTGTGGGCCGCCGTGGCCGCCCTCGAGGCCGAGCTGCGTGAAAAGGGGCGCTATACCCAAAACCTCGCCGCCCGGGACCTGGTCCTCGCCGCCCGGGCCGGGACCGTCCTGGAGGGCATCGACCATGTCTTCGTGGACGAGACCCAGGACCTCTCGGCGGCCATGCTCGCGGCGATCAAGGCCAGCGCCCGCCACAGCCTCGTCCTGGCCGGGGACGGGGACCAGTCCATCTACCAGCCCTTCACCTCCTTCGAGCGGGCGGGGATCGACATCGTGGGCCACACGAGGGTATTGCGCACCAACTTCCGCAACACCGTCCAGCTCCACGACTACGCCGAGCGCTACCGGGCCCTGGGTGCGGCCAGAGGTGCCGGGATCGACGCGGAAAGCCAGCCCGAGGCCTTCCGGGAAGGCCCCGAGCCCGAGCTCTTCGAGGCCCCCGACCAGGCCGAGCTCCTGGCCCTGGTGGTCCGCCACGTGGGCCTCTATACGGGGGCCCTGGGCTACGAGGCGGACAACCTGGCCATCCTCGCCCCCACCAACCGGGATCTCGAGGACCTGGGGGCGGCCCTGGGAGCCGCGGGCCAGGAGAGCGCCCAGGTCCACCGTGACAGCTTCGAGTTCGGGGACTCCGGCAGGGTCCGCCTGTGCACCCTCCACTCCGCCAAAGGCCTGGACTTTCCCGTGGTCTTCCTCTACCTCCCCCGCCTCCACGTGGCCGATGGGACCTGGGAGGGCGGGGCCGAGGACCGCCTCAACCGCAACCTCCTCTACGTGGGCCTCACCCGGGCCATGGACCACTGCGCCCTCTTTGTGAAGGAGGGGCTTACCACACCGGCCGTCCGGGACTTGTTTGAGGCCAGGGACGGGGCCGGCGGGGCGGCCGGTGGGATTGGGGGATGAGGGCGGCGGATGGCCTGCCAGAATCGGGGCGCCTGGACCTAGGCGCCTTTGCCCGCCTCTTTGATCAAAGAACCAATAGTTATAAGTTTTTCTTCTTTTTGGCCCTGCTGGACCGAATAGCTGGCTCTGATGGAGCCAGCCATCCTGACCTCGACCGGCCTATACCCGTCTATGAACTGGCGGTGGATATGGTGCTCGGGGCCTGGTATCCCCACGGCTTTTGCCGGCTGTCCCTTGGCTCCCAGGACCAGCTCCAACTTGCCGTCGACAGTATCCACTGGGGACCTGTCCGAGGATCCTGGATACAAGCTAATGGAGTCGAATGGCGACGCCTGCGGGAAACCTGCGCGAGCCAATTGCATATCGAAAAATTCATTCGCTACGTGCCTTTCCGTCTGCTCCGTCCCTTCTTTGCGGGGGAAATGCGGGGAATTCCAGATCAACAGGCCGACAAGCGTCTAGCTGAGCTTTCGGTTGAGCTTTTCCAGGAACGAAAACCCCTGTATTGCTTTACCGAGGATCGTAGCGCGATCATTGTGCAGCATGACTGGCTCGAATACCTTGAGCGCAACTGCTCGATAGTCCGGGCTTGGGCCCGGTTTCACCTTGTTCGATACCTCCAGGACAGAAACCCTAGCATTGCAGGCATTACCGAAAAGCTCATGCCGCCGCTGATTCGGGAAAGCCTTGCGCGGCAGACCGCCTGGTGGAACTCGGCCCTGCCCCTGCTCGGCGGAAAAGCTCGCTGCATCTATTCCGGTGGGCCGCTATCCGTCGGTGAATTTAGCTTAGATCACTTCCTTCCATGGAGCTTTGTCGCCCATGACCAACCCTGGAATCTTGTCCCGGTCACCCGGTCAGTCAATTCGGCAAAGTCGGACAAGCTGCCCGCCTCACACTATCTGGAGGAACTCATCGGACTCCACCAGGCAGGCTTTTCCGCGACCCATGCCACGATGCCGGAGTCTCGATGGACAAAGGCGGTAGAGCCCTGGATTCAGGACTTGCGGCTTGCCGATAAACACGTGCTATTGGATCTCCCGAAACTCAGGCTCGCCTATTCGGGCCTAGTCCTGCCGCAACTGCGCCTGGCCGAAACCATGGGCTTTGAGGCCAATTGGGAATATTAGGGAAGTTTGGGTGAAACTAAGGAAAAAAAGGATAAAGCCATGTCCATTGAACTTGAGATACGCTTGGCCGCATTCGCATGGATACGAGACCAAACAGCCTGGAATGCCGGTATTTTCGCCGGGACGGAGCTTGCCCAAGGTTTCGACTACCAGGGACGGCGCGTCACCCTAAAAGGCCCATCCGGCATTTGGATCCCCCAGGGATTCGCCATGCCTATCTCAATAACAACGGCGCTGAACGGGCCATATCGCCTCGATGACATTGGAGAGGATGGCCTCCTCACTTATGCATACCGCGGTACCGATCCTTCGCATCGCGACAATCGCGGGCTTCGGGAAGCCTATAGAACTCGCACGCCCCTCATCTATTTCAAGGAAACCCGCAACCACCACTTCCAGGCTATCTGGCCCGTGATAGTCCTCGAGGATTTCCCCGCATCGCTTTGTATCCATGCGGCGATGGATCCCGCATATGCAGCCCTTCGCCCTAATGAAGATACTTCAACGATTCCCTACTCGCCCCTCGATCTTCGCCGCTATGCCTGGACCCAGACTCGACAGCGCCTGCACCAAAGCGCATTCCGCGACATGGTAATCACAGCGTATGATCAACGCTGCGCCATCTGCAGGCTCAACCATCCGGAACTTCTCGACGGTGCCCACATCATCCCGGATGCGGATAATCTGGGCACTCCGATTATCCAGAATGGCCTATCCTTATGCAAAATCCATCATGCCGCCTACGATCAGGATATCCTGGGGATAAGTCCTGATTACAGGGTCCATATCCGGGGAGACATCCTTCAGGAGCGCGACGGCCCCATGCTGCTCCACGGATTGCAGGAATTGGATGGTTCTTGCCTATCCTTGCCGAATAGGCCGGCGGATCGACCGGACAAGGAGAGGCTGGATGCCCGTTACTCAAAATTCCTGAGCGCCTCATAGATGACATTGCCTAGCGCTGGATTCGCTATAAATTCGTCTGACGAGTCCAGTCACACACACCCAAACCCAAGACCCAGGAGACGTCGCCGACTGCGCTCGGTGTGCGCAAAATCGTTTGGCCCAGGGGTCTGACCTCGACAAGACATACTTCCTTACCGGCACCTTCCTGGGCCTTAATTGATCCGGACTCACCGGCCCCAGTGTCTCCCTCTAGGTCTGCCCAGGGATAGGGCAGGCCGTGGTTTCCCAGGGCCGTGACTTAGTCCTTAATGCCCTCGTCCATCTCCCGTCCAGGCCGTCGTGTTAGCCTCGGCGGCTTGGCTGAAGTCGGATTCGGCCGAAGGGCCGGTCATGGGCTCGAATTCCCCCTCGGGCGGTCCCGCATAGAGGTCCAGGGCCAGGCAGTAGCGAAAACCGGGCTCATGGACTGGATCCAGGGCGCAAAAAAAGGCTGAGATCAGAGGTGGACCGCCGCACGGTCTTCCGCTACATGGGCGAGATAGAGCCGGTCTTCGGCCCCGTGCCCATCATCGAAAAGCGGAAGGAGGGCCAGCGCCTCTAGCAGAGCGACTTCCTTGACATGCTGCAGTCCCGGGAGGACTAAGCCGGTTTCGCGACCGTAATCGCCTCCCCCCTGGGCATGCGCGTCGCAATTCTGGCTCTGTTCCTGCCCTTCCCTTGTTGCTGGCCGGGAGGTCAACTAGACTTGGGGTACTACCAACCAGGGGGCCTTTATGAAGCACCTAGCGGCTCTCACCCTCCTCGCCTTCCTTGTCCTGGGGAATTGGGCCGCCTCGGCCCAGGCACGGACCTACCGGATAGCCATTGTCACGGATACCCTTCAGGATTTCGCCGTCAAAGTCAGGGATGGCTTTACGGAAACCCTCGATGCCCTGCTGGCGGCGCAGGGCGCCAAGGCCGAGTATAGGGTCTGGGACACGGAACTCAAGGTGGAAAAGTGCCCGGCAATCATAGACGGCCTAAAAAGACTCGCCCCGGACCTGATCCTGGTCATCAACTATCCCACCGCCTTCGCGGACATCAATGTCACCAACAAGCTTAAGGATTCCCAATTTCGCTTTATCTCCATGAACCCGGTTCCCGTGCAGTCCAAGACTATCGCCAGCTGGGAGAGACCCGGCGGCAATGTCACCGGAATCAGCGTTTTCCTCCCTTTCTCATCCCAGATAAGGCTCATGCGGAAAATCAGGCCGGAGGCCAGCAAGCTGGTGGTCTATTCCTGGCAGGCCATGGCCCCCACCAACGACTGGTACCTGCAGGAGATCCGTCGCGCCTGTGAAGAGGCAAGGGTCACGGTCGTGGACACCCTGCTTGTCCCCGACGCGGAGACGGAATTCGAGAGACTCCTGCCCTACGCGAACAAGGGGAAGGAGTATTTCGTTTTTGGGATCATCTCTGCCTGGGTGCACCGCGACGGAAGCGCCGCGGACATGGGCACGATAGAGCCGGCTTTCTTCAACTCCAAGATCAATATCCCCAGCATAGGCTATGACGAGAACCAGGCAAGGACGGCCTTCCTGGCGGGCTGCTGCGTGATCTGGGGTGACATCGGGGCCCAGGCGGCGGACAAGGGCCTCCTTGTCCTGGGCGGAAGGGATCCTGGCGGCCTGGCCTGGGAATATCCCCGAAAATACAACATCATCCTCAACCTCGCGGTCGCCCGGCGCCTGGGCATCGTCTTCCCCCAGGACCTGATCAATGCGGCTTATCGCGTCTATACAGATCTAGAGGGCCACTACGCTGGGCAGGGGAACTAGTGAAAGCTTCCCTCGCCAGATGGTTTAACGGCCTAGGGATCCACGCGAAGCTCCTCGGCCTTTGCCTCCTCCTGTCTACCATCCCGGTCCTCCTGGCCGGGACCTTTGTCATCAGTTTTGTCGCTGGGTCAGCGGAGTCCCAGGCCCGGGCCCAATTGGCGGAAAAGCTGGACAAGGCCGGGCTTATCCTCACCGCGCGGCAGGGGGAGGTCGAGCGCAACACGGCGGTCCTCTCAAGAGACAACCTGATCACGGTCAACCTGGACCTTGGCCTGGAAAGTCCGGTCCGGGACTATCTTGCCGAGCGCAGGCTGGCCCTTGCCCTCGACTTTCTGGGGGTGCTCAGCCCTGGCGGCCAGCCCTGGCTCGGCTCCTCGAAAGATGGACTCTTCGAGAAGTTGGCATCCCTCCTGGCCCCCGAGCTGGGAGGGGTGGCCGAAGCCCAGGGCAGCCTGCCCTTTACCCTGCAGGCGCCCGGACTGGGGATCAGCTCAGGCTGTGTCTCCGGGATCCTCTCAGACCAAGGCAGGATCCTGGGCTACCTTGTGGCAGGGGACCTGATCGCTCCGGGCAGCGATTTCCTCCGGCGCCTCTCCACCCAGGCAGGCGCTAATCTCAGGGTAGTCCCTGGAGGAAAGCTGGGTCCTGAGGTCTTTGTCAGGGAGAGTATGGGCGGGGAGTCCTGGCTCTTCACATATACGGGCCTGGGCGAGGGAGGGAGAGCGGGGACCCTTGGTGTCGGGATCAGGAAGGCCGACTACCTAGCCGGAAGGAACCAGACCATCCTCGGCTTTATGGCTATCTTCCTCGCGGCCGGCCTCGCCTCGGGCACCCTTGGCCTGTTCTTCTCCCGCAGCATCACCCATCGCGTCCGCGGCCTGGTGGAAGGCACGGAAAGGATCGCGGGAGGAAATTTCGGGGAGGCCATCCCGGTATCCCAGGATGATGAGCTTGGGGCCCTGGCCAGGAGCTTCAACGCCATGGCGGCCCGGCTGGAGGAAAGCCGAAAGGAGCTCCGGGACCTCAATGAGGAGCTGGAGTTCCGCATAGCGGAGAGGACCTCCGAGCTCAGCGCCACCAACGAGGAGCTTGGCGAGACCATCACCAACCTGGAGGCCACAATGGCCCAGTTGGTGGAATCCGAGAAGATGGCCAGCCTGGGCCAGCTGGTGGCCAGCATTGCCCATGAGCTGAACACACCCCTCGCAGCCATCAGCTCGGCCAACGAAGGCTCCGATGACCAGCTGCGCAAGGTGCTGGAAGGGCTTCCCGCCCTCATGGCAAGCCTGGAGGGCGCCGATGCCGCGGCTTTTGCCTCCCTTCTCCAGAAGGCCATGGAGTCTCGTCCCCTTAGAAGCGAGACTTCCTCCGACCGGGCCCTGAGGCGGGCTATCGAGAATAAGCTGGGCGAGGCCGGAGTCGCCGACCCCGAACGGGTCGCCGACGAGCTTTCGGAGATGGGGATTCCCGACCCCGACAGCGGCCTGATAGCCAGCCTCGCCGGCGACCGGGGGCGGGAGATGATCGCCTTCGCGGGGTCGGTGGCCTGGCTCATCCGCTCCCGGGGGATAATCGCCCTGGCCTCGGAAAAGGCCGCCAAGACCATCCTGGCCCTCAAGACCTACTCCCACACGGACAATGCCGACCTGGGCGTCGATATCGACATCGGCCTGGAACTGGACACGATCCTCGACCTTTACTATGGAAAGACCAAGGACGGCGTGAAGGTTGTGCGCAATTACTCAGCCGTGCCCAAGGTGCGGGGCCGGAGGGACAAGCTCAACCAGGTCTGGGTCAACCTCATCAACAATGCCCTCCAGGCCATGGACTACAAGGGAAGCCTCGGCCTGGCCTTGACCTCCGTCGCCGGCGGGGTCGAGGTGGCTATCTCCGACACGGGGCCCGGCGTGCCGGCGCAGATCGCCGACCATATTTTCGACGCCTTCTTCACCACCCAAAGACCCGGCGAGGGATCAGGCCTGGGGCTCTCGATCTGCAGAAAAATCGTCACGGCCCATGAAGGCTCCATCCGATTCGAGAGCAGCCCCGGCAGGACGGTCTTTATCGTCTACCTGCCCCACGGAAAGCCTGGGGTCTGAGGGTCCAGGCCGGCCGGCGGCCGGCGGCCGAACTCTTCCTAGAAGCTCAGCTCGATCTTCTCCGGATCCTGCTTGTGCTTCATCTTGAGGTAGAGGGCGTTCGAGGCCTTGCGGTCGGAATAGCCTGAGACGTCGTAGCTCTCAAAGGCCGAGTCGGGGCTGTAGTTGATCCCGTAGAGCTTGATGTTCGAGAAGGGCTTGAGCCCAAAGATGGCCATGTAATGGGCCTGGCCCAGGGGATAGCGGACCTGGAAGGTCGCCGAGGACGGGGCCGCGCTCGCGATCACCGAGGGAGAGGCCGTCCAGGCCCAGACGCCGGGGCCGAGCTCCTTGCTGAAGGAGAGCTCCCGGGGATAGTTCGGGTTGGCCGCCACAAGGCCATAGATGTCCTCAGGCAGGATGGAGCCCGACTTCTCGCCCTGGCCCGTTCCGGTGGGCAGGGTATAGGTGGCGGGAAGGATTCCCTGGGCGTCGGCCAGGGCCAGGGCCGAAGTGACCAGGGCCTGGCCCGTGCCCAGGTAGGCGTCCTTGCCCGCAAGGCTTCCGTAGGCCGTGAGGGCCAGGCCAGCCTTGAGGGAAGTCCGCAGGTCGCAGGCCTTGTCCCCGGTCCTTAGGAACCAGCCGTCCTGGGACCTGGCCAGGGCGTCGGCAAGTCGCTTGGCCGCGGCCTCGGAGCCGGTAAAGGGATTCTCGGACTCCGTAAGCAGGCTAGCCGCCTCAACCGCGGCCGAGAGGTAGGCCTGGGCCTGGGAGAGGCTCAGCTTAGAGGCATCGACCTCGAGGATGTACTTATAGGCGTCCTGGGCCGAGGTCTTGGCCATGCGGTCCACAAGGAAGTGCACGAGGCCATCCTTCTCGAAGAAGGAGGGATCCTTGGCGGCGGCCAGGGCCAGGAGGCGCCGGCCTTCGGGGGCGTCGGAGGCCAGGAAGGCCTCCATCCTGTCCACCGTCGTGCCCAGGAAGGGGACGGAGAGATAGCCCAGGGAGGAGGAGAAGCGGGAGACCAGGGGCCGGGTCTTGGCCAGGGCCTCGGGGAGGGACGAACGGGAGGCGGCTTCCGCAAGATAGGCCACAAGGGCCCGCTCGGAGAAGGCCGTCGAGCCCGAGGCGTCCTTCCAGCCACCCCGGTCGGGATCCCAGCGCGTGACCGCTAGGCCCTGCCAAAGCTTGCCTGTCCAGGCATCCATCCCGGCCTTCCAGCTCGCCTGGTCCATGGCCGCCGGAGGGACAAGCTTGGTCTGACCGGGCTTGGTGCCCGCGGGCTTGACGGCCACAACGGGCTGGGGAGCCGTAGCCTTGAGGGCCAGGCCCGTGACCGCATTCCCATCCCCAAAGGCAAGGGTCATGGTGGCGGCGGTGGTGTCTACCGAGCCCGAGGGGAAGGAGAATTCATAGGGGCCGCCGGAGGAGTCGAGGACAAGCTTCCGGGCCTTGTCGATAAGGCGGGCCGAGCCCGAGAGGTCGTAGGAGAGCACTAGGGCATCGGCCCCGGCCCGGGGCTTGGAGGCTCCAAGGCTGAGGGTCGGGCTGCCGCCTTCCGACCCGGTCACGACCCGGAGGTCCCCTCCCACGTCAAAGAGGATCCGGGCACCGCCCTGGACCTTTTCCACC
>JAKPBN010000350.1 GCA_029778945.1 Spirochaetota bacterium | reverse complement strand
CTCGGCTTCGGGCTGGAGAAAAGTCTTTGCCGCCCCGGACTCCCCCGGAGCCGAGCCCAGTCCCCGGGCACCCTGGGCCCAGGGCCCCTCCCCGGCGGAAGGCCCCGACGAGGACTCCCTCTCTCCCCGGGTCTCGAGCGCCGACCTCTTCCTGGCCGGGGCCATGGCGGCGACCTGGTATGACTACCTTGCCAAGAAATCGGGAAAGGCCGATCCGGCCATACTGCTAGGCATCGATTCCCGGCCCACCGGTCCGGCCCTGGCGGACGCCATGATCCGGGTCCTCCTGGGCCTGGGCGCCAAACCCCGCTACCTCTTTATTGTCCCGGCCCCGGAGATCATGGCCTATGCCCGCCGGGCCACCGCCCTCCCGCCCGGGCACGAAGAGAGGGCCGAGGGCTTCCTCTACATCTCCGCCAGCCACAATCCCCCGGGCCACAACGGGGTAAAGTTCGGCACCGGTGGTGGGGTCCTGGGAGGGGCTCCGGCCCGGGAGCTTATCGAGGCCTTCCGGGCCAAGACGGCCGACCCGGACTTCGCAAAGCGCCTCCGCTACGTCCAGGAGGACCTGGCGCCCAGGGATATAGCCTTGGTCTATTCCGGAGTCTCGGCCTGGAAGCGCCGGTCGGTCTCGGCCTACACCCTCTTTGCCCGGCAGATCGTCACGGGCCGCGAGGAGCCGGCGGTCCAGGAGGCCTTTTTTGACGAGCTTGCCGCCGGGGCCGCCCAGGCCGGCGGGGTGGGCATAGTCGCCGAGATCAACGGCTCTGCCCGGAGCCTGACCATAGACGAGGACTTCCTCGAAGGCTTTGGGGTAAAGACGAGGCGGCTCAACTCAGGCCCCCGGGACTTTCGCCACCGCATCGTCCCCGAGGGGGACTCCCTTTCGGATTGCTCCCGGGCCCTCGAGGCCGCCCGGGCCGAGGACCCCTCCTTTGTGGCCGGCTATGTGCCGGACTGCGACGGGGACCGGGGCAACCTCGTCATCTGGGACGAGGCCCAGTCCAGGGCCAGGGTCCTGGGTGCACAGGAGGTATTTGCCCTGGCCTGCGTGGCCGAATCGGCCCAGCTCCTCCGGGAGGGCAGAGGCGGCAAGGCCGCGATCGCGGTCAACGACGCCACAAGCCTGCGGATCGAGGCCCTGGGCCGCAGCCTCGGGGTCGAGGTCCGCCGCGCCGAGACCGGAGAGGCCAATGTCGTGGGCCTGGCCGAGGGCCTCCGGGCCGAGGGCTTCCGGGTCCGCATCCTGGGGGAGGGCTCGAACGGCGGCAACATCACCGAGCCCGCCGAGGTCCGGGATCCCCTGGCGACGATCTGCGCCCTGCTCAAGCTCCTCCTCCTCCGGGGTCGGCCCGGCCAGCCTGGCCAGAAGAGAGACCTGGCCGACATGGGCCTCTTTGAGCTCTGGCTCGAGCGGACGGGCCGGGCCGGGACCTACCGGCCCGACTTTGGCCTCCAGGACATCCTGGCCTCCCTCCCGGTCCATACGACGACCAATGCCTTTGAGCCCGAGGCGATGCTCAAGATCCAGACCCTGGACCACGCCGCCCTAAAGGCCAGGTATAGCCGCCTCTTCCTGGACGCCTGGACAAGGGATGCCCCGGAATTCGCTCGGCGCCTAGGCGTGGTCTCCTGGGAAGCCCGGGCCAGCCAGGGCCAGGGGGAGAGGCTTGTGGGGGAGGACTTCGCCTCCTCGGGCAAGGGGGGCCTGCGCATCCTCTTCAAGGATGCAGAAGGCCGGGCCAGGGCCTTTGTCTGGATGCGGGGCTCGGGCACCGAGCCCGTCTTCCGGGTCATGGCCGACGTCGAGGGCTCCCGGGTCGAGGACGAGGCCTGGCTCCTGGGCTGGCACCGGGGCCTGGTCCTGGCCGCGGACAGGCTGGGGGCCTAAGGCTCCCGCGGGCCCGAGGTCCCGGGCCCGTGCCTTGCCGCCCAGTGGGTTTTCGGGCTAGGATATCGGCGCGCGATCGCAAGGAGAGTCCATGGGCATACGGGGCGAGCTTTTTTCCACGAGAATAACCACCGAGGGGCGGACCTACTTCTTCAACGTGAAGGAGAATCGCATGGGCGACGTCTTCCTCACGATCGTGGAATCCAAGCCTACTGAGACCGAGACCTTCGACCGCCGCTCGATCGTAGTCTTCCGGGAGGACATGAGGGGCTTCCTCAAGGCCTTCCAGGGAGCCCTGAAGTTTATGGAAAAGCCCGGCGCCAAGGGCGAGTCCATCTCCTTCAAGCCCGAGGAGGGCGAGGTTGCCCCCTCCCCCCGCTGGGCCGCCAAGGCCGCCAAGGAAGCCCGGGAAGCGGCCGCCGCCGCGGCAGCCGAGGCCGGAATTCCGGGCCCGGACGAGGACAGCCCCGAGCCCGTGGAAAAAAAGCGCCGCCTCGTGGTCAAGCGCAAGCCCGCGCCCAAGGCCTAGGCTCCGTCCCCCACACTCACACTCACACTCACACTCACACTCACACCCACACTATAAAATAGCCTTGACCCCGCAGGTCCGGGGTGGCACTCTTGGACAGACTTTTAGTCCTTGTCCGGAGGTAGGCCCATGTCCGATCCAAGCCAGACCAAGCCAGGCGGAGCCGCCCTTAACATCAGCGCCCGGGCCTTTATCACCACCGTAGTCATCCTCCTCGTCCTGATGGCGGGAGCGGGCATCTTGACCTATGTCATCCCCGCCGGGTCCTATCAACACATAGTCGAGAGCGGAGTCGAGAAGGTCGTCCCGGGCTCCTTTGCCTACCATGCCCGGCCCGACTACCCGGCCTGGCGCTGGCTCACGGCCCCCATAGAAGTCTTCTGGGCCAAGAGCAACCTCACGGTAATCACCATCATCGTCCTTCTCACCCTCATAGGAGGATCCTTTACCGTCCTCGACAAGTCCTCCATCCTCAAGGTAGCCCTGGCCATGGTGGTGAGCCGTTTCAGGAAGAGCAAGTACACCCTGATGGCGGCCATCATCCTCTTCTTCATGGTCGCCTCCTCGGTCCTGGGCATCTATGAGGAGGCCGCCCCCCTCGTGGTCTTTATCGTCCCCCTGGCCCTCTTCCTGGGCTGGGACAGCCTCACAGGCCTGGGGATGAGCCTCCTCGCCCTGGGCTTCGGCTTTTCCGCCGCGACGATGGATCCCTTCATGGTGACCATCGCCCAATCCCTGGCCGGCCTGCCCCTCCTCTCGGGCCTCTGGTTCCGGGTGATCTTCTTTGTGGTGATCTTCCTCCTCGAATTCCTCTTTGTGCGCCGCCATGCCCTCAAGGTCGAGAGGGACCCCTCCTCCTCGATAGTCTGGGAGGAGGACCAGAAGCTCAGGGCCCGCCTGGACATGGGCTCGGTCATCGCCTCGGACGAGCTGGCCTCGGACCCCAGGATGCGCAGGGCCGTGGCCTGGCTCGGGGCCTGGTTCCTGGCCGCCGTGGTCTTTATCCTGGTGGCCACAAGGATCAAGGCCATCTCCGACTACGCCTTTCCCATCATGGGCCTCTTCTTCTTTGTCGCCTGCAACGGGGCGGCCCTCGTGGCCGGAGAAAGGCTGCGGACCATAGGCAAATGCTTCCTCCTGGGCATAGGCTCCATTTTCCCGGCAATTGTGATGATCCTCATGGCCACGAGCGTCAAGATCATCATCAATGAAGGCGGGATCCTGGACACCATCCTCTACGCCGCCTCCTCGAAGATCGGCCAGGTGGGCCCCTATGCCGCGGTGGTGGGGGTCTATGTGATCACCCTTATCCTCGAGGTCTTCATCCCCTCCTCCTCGGCCAAGGCCTTCCTCATCATCCCCATCCTGGCCCCCCTGGCCGACCTCGTGGGCCTGACCCGCCAGACCGTCGTCTTTGCCTTCGACTGCGGGGATGGCTTCGCCAACGTCCTCTACCCCACAAACCCCATGCTGATGATCTGCCTGGGGCTCACGGTGGTCTCCTTCCCCAAGTGGTTCCGCTGGACCCTGCCCATCCAGGCGATCACCGCGGTGGTCTGCTTTGCCTTCATGTTCTTCGCCGTGGCGATAAAGTACGGTCCTTTCTAAGTATCTGGGGAAAGGAACCTTTCGTTCCGAGCGAAAGGTTCCTCTCCCCAGGCCCCTCTCTTCCAAAGGCGCGGAGGAGGCGGCCCCTGGCCGCAGGCGGTGGCGCGGGGCAGGAGGCTCGGCCTTCCACGGACAGGTGCTTTCCCGAGATCGGCCCTTGGCTGATCGATCACCGGGGACTCCCGGCCAATTGGCTGGGAGAAAGGCTCGGGGGGAGGGAGTTGCGGGAGCCGATAAGCGCGCCTAATAGTGGAAACTCAGGCGCTGGATGGGCGAGGGGCCCAGGCGGCGGCAGGCTTCCCGGTGGGCCGCCGTGGGATAGCCCTTGTGGCGGGCATAGCCGTAGTCGGGGTAAAGCCAGTCCCAGCGCTCCATGGCCCGGTCCCGGGCGACCTTGGCCAGGATCGATGCGGCCATGATAGCCGGCACGAGGGAGTCGCCCTTGACCACGCAGGTGATGGGCCGGCCGAGCCGGGGATCCCGGTTACCGTCCACATAGACGGCCCCGGGGGCCCTGCCCAGGATTGCCTCGAGGCGGGCATAGGCTCTGCCCATGGCCAGGAAGGTAGCCCCCAGGATGTTGGCCTCGTCGATCTCCCCGGGGCCGGCCCAGTCCACGGCCCAGGCCAAGGCTCCCCCCACGATCAGGCCCCAGGCCGCTGCCCTCTGCCCCGGGCTGAGGGCCTTGGAATCATCGAGGCTGTCCAGGGGAAAGTCCGCCGGGAGGACGCAGGCTCCGGCGTAGACCGGGCCCGCCAGGGGCCCCCGCCCGGCCTCATCAATCCCGCAAACCCCCGGACCTAAGGGGGGGCCGGCAGGGAAATCCCCGGCGCGCAGGACGGAGCAGGCCCCGGGGGACCGGGGGGATCGGACAGAATTGCGCGGCGGCCGGGGCGGGGGGCAATCCCCTTCCCCGAAAAGGGAGTCCAAGGCCATAGGGGCCCAGTATAGCCGCTGGAGGCCCGGTCCGTCCAAGCCTAGCATCCTAGGGGACCTCCTTCCCTCCCCCGGGCCTTGAGGGCTACAATCCTCGGCCATGGACCTCCGATTCTACAAGCTCCGGAGCTGTGACGCCGACCTCCTCTTGATCGACGACCTTGAGGGTGGCGGCCGGGACAGGGACTGGAGCGCCGCCGCCCGGATCATGCTCGACCGCCGCCGGGGAGTGGGGGCCGACCGCCTGGCCGTCCTGGCCCGCTCGGAATCCAGGCTCTGGCTCAGGACCTTTGGCCGGGATGGGGAAGCCTCATCCTCCCCCTACGACGCGGCCCTCTGCGCCGCCCGCTTCCTCCTCGACTCCGGGAGGAGCGACAGCGACCTCACGAGGCTGCGGGTTCCCGGCGGGGAAGTCGAGGTGGACAACCTGGATGGGACCAACCTGGGTATCCAGCTCGGCCAGCCCCTGGGCCTCCCGGATGGCAAGGTCCTTGATCCCGAGGGAGCGGCCGCCCGCAGGGCCGTGGTAGAGGCCGGGGGCGAACGCTTTGAGGTCCTCCCCCTGGGCATCCAGGTTCCCGGGGGCCGAGGGCCGGCCGGGGTGGCTGTCTTCTACGAGGGGGGCTCCAAGACCGCCAGGGCCAGGATCAGCACCGCCGTCCGGGGCAAGGAAGCCCCCCCGGCCATACCCGTCCGCCTCGTGTCCCGGGAGGAACTCTGGGTGGACGGTCCCCTGGGCAAGGGCCTGGACTCGGCCTCCCGGGCCGTCCTGGCCCTGGCCGCGGCGACGGCGGCGGGCCATGCCGAGAGGGGGGCCCTGGTCAGGGTCAGGGGCGGAGGCCTCTGGGTGGAGTGGATCGAGGACCGGGGCCTCTACATAGCAGCCCGGCCCGAATACGTCTTCCGGGGCGAATTCCATCTGGATGACTAGTCAGCCGCCAAAATAGTCCGCCCGGTATTCCCCCAGGACCTGAAAGCCCAGGCCGTCGTACAGGGCAAAGGCGGCCTCGTTGAGGGTCTTCACAAATAGTACGGCCTCCCGGCCCTCGGCCTCGAGCTTGCCCACCAGGGTGGACACGAGGGCCTCCCCTATGCCCCGGCGGCGGTAGGGAGGGGCCACATAGATGCCCCCAAGCTGGTCCAGGGTAAAGGCCCGGGCATTGGTCCCGGCCTTGGCCACCGGGCTGCCTTCGAGGCTTGCCCAGAACACCACCTGGTCCCGGAGGGAACGCACAAGGCCCGCCCTTGTGGCGCCGGCCTCAAAGCGGTGGATGGGGGTGAGGACTTCCTCGACCTCGTAGGCCTCCTGGAGGGGCAGGAGGCGGAGAAGGTCGTCCTGCCTGGCCGGGTAGATCACAAGGCCTGCCTGCCTGGGCGGGATCCGGGGAGGACCGAGGCTCAAGGGCCTGGCCATGAGGTCATAGGCCACCACCACCAGGGGCCGCAGGCCAAAGGCCGCCTCAAAGCGGCCTACGTCCCGGGCAGGGCCGATGGTGGAGGAGATGCCCTCGGCCAGGACTGCGGGTATGCCCTCGGAGCGGCCTCGGGCCGGCGCGGGGGGCAGGAGGGGAAAGACCAGGCCGCTTTCGGTCCGCAGTATGGCCCCCTCGACGGTCCTCGACCCGGGCCCTCCTCCCTCGTCGGCGACGGCTATGGCCAGGCTGGAGCGGAAAGGCGGGGGCATCCTGAGCCTGCCGTCCTTGAGGAGGCGGCCGATAAAGCCCGCGGCCTCCTCCTCCCGGGAGCGGAGATAGGCTTCCAGGGCCGGGAGGTCGGCGGCCTGGAGGCGCTTCCAAGAAAGCTTTCTCATGGGGCCAGGACCAGGGGGAGGCTGCCCAGGCTCGGGTCCTCGCCTTTGAGGACCGAGAGGCCTGCCTCCATGCATTGGCGGGACAAGCCGTAGACCGCGATAGCCGCCTCCCCGGGCCGCCTCCGGGCCAGGGGCTCGGGCGAGAGAAGGGATATGATGGCCAGCTTCTTGCCCAGGGTCCGGGCGGCCTCCACAAAGGCCATGGTGGATTCCCCCTGGACGCAGACGAGGACGGCCGAGGCCCCGGCCGCGGCCTTGGAAAAGGCCGTCAGGTCGTCAGCCCGGGTCTCGGGACCCAGTTGGTAGCGGAAGGACCTGGAGCCGGGATAGGCGGCCGAGGCGGCCTCGAGGAAGTCCCGGTAGGGGGCGACCACAAGGATAGGCCCGGCGGGCTTCCAGGGCAGGAGGCCGGGATCGAGGGCCGTCGCGGCCCGCCGGGCCTGGCCGGCGAAGAAAGCCTGGCCCTGGGCATCGGGGACTTCCGAGAAGAGCTTGGCCAGGTCGGGGATGACCCCGGCCTCGCCCTTGGGCCGCAGATAATCGAGCTTGAGCTTGATGACCCGGGCGGCCGCCTCCCTCACCCGGGCCTTGAAGGCGGGCTGGGTCCGATAGGCCGCGAGGAGGCTGGTCCAGGTGGGATCCTCGAGGCCGATGATGCGGCTCGTCATGAGAAGGTCGTTGCCGGCCTCGATGGCTTGGCGGGAAGCCTGGGGCAGGGAGGCCGAGGCGGTGGCTCCGGCCATCAGGAGGTCGTCCGTGACCGCGAGGCCCTTGAAGCCCATCCTTCCCCGCAGGAGGTCTGTCATAAACCACCTGGAGAGGGAGGCAGGCCTTGAGTCCTTGGTGACCTGGGGAAAATTGAGGTGGCCGCTCATGATGGCCGGCACTCCCTCGTCACAGAGGGCCCGGAAGGGCAGGAGCTCCCGCCTCCACAGGGTTTTCTCGTCCAGGGGAATCACCGGGAGGACGCCGTGGGAGTCGAGGTCCGTGTCCCCGTGGCCGGGAAAGTGCTTGGCCGTGGCGATGACCCCGGCCGCGGCCAGGCCCCGGTAATAGGCCACCCCCAGGGAGGCCGCCACGGCGGGGTCGGAGGAAAAGGCCCGGGGGCCTATGATCGTGGACCGGGGCCGGGTGGCCAGGTCCACCGCGGGGGCAAAGTTCATGTTGATGCCCAGGGCCGAGAGCTCCCTGCCGATATAGTAGGCCGACCACCAGGCGTCATAGGGCCGGCCCGAGGCCCCGATGGCCATGTTGCCCGGGGTGGCCGAGGTCTTGCCCTTGACGTGGCGGATCCAGCCACCCTCCTGGTCGGTCGCCACCAGGAGGGGTATGCCCCGGCCCGAGCCGAGGGCGGCCTTCTGGATGGAGGCTATGACAGCGGCTAACTTGTCGCTGTCCTCGGCGTTCCAGCCGAAGATCTTGACCCCCCCGAGGCCCCTCTCCCTGATCCAGGAGTAGAGGAGGTCGGGGGGAGTATCCCCGGGATAGGCCATCATGAAGAGCTGGCCGAGGACTTCCTCGTCGTCCAGGTTGGCCAGGAGGGCCTCGGCCCGGGCTTGCGAATCCCCGGAGACCCAGAAATCCCTCCTGGGCGGGGAAGAGGCGGCTATGAGGAGGGAGGCCAGGAGGGCCAGGGCGATGGGGGGAGCAAGCCGGGCGAGCCTTCCCTTCCGCTGGGATACCATGGTTCCCGATACTACCTGAGGAGGGGCCTCTAGCGGTAGCCTTCTCCCCGGAGTTCGTCGATATATTGGGCGGCCGAATGGGCGGCCACGGCCCCGTCGGAGCAGGCGGTCACGATCTGCCTGAAAGGAGTTGCCCGGACGTCACCGGCGGCATAGAGGCCGGGAATGCTCGTGGCCATGTGGTCATCGGTGAGGATAAAGCCCGCCTCGTCCTTGGCTGCCTCCCCGGCTAGGCCGGTCTGGGGGATGGAGCCCACAAAGACAAAGACGGCGTCGGCCCCGACCTCGGTCCTCGCCCCGGTGACCGTGTCCTCGAGGACCACGGCCTCGACCTTCTTCTCCCCCTTGATCTCGGCGATCACGGTGTTAAAGCCCACCTTGATGGACGGGTTCTTGAGCACCCGCTCGGCCAGGGAGCGCTGGGCCCGGAAGCGGTCCTTGCGGTGGACCATGGTGACCTTGTCCGTGAGCTTGGCCAGGAACTGGGCCTCGTCGCAGGCGGCGTCCCCGCCTCCGGCCACAAAAATGCGCTTGCCCTTGAAGAAGGGGCCGTCGCAGGTGGCGCAATAGGACACCCCCCGGCCGGAGAGGCGCTCCTCCCCGGGAGCCCCCAGGTGGCGGTGCTTGGAGCCCGTGGCCAGGATCACCGCCGGGGCTGTGAGCTCCCCCTCGGTGGTGGTGACCAGGAAAGCCTTCCCCTCCTTGCGAAGGGAGGAGACCGAGGCGGTCAGGAACTGGGCTCCAAAGCCCTCGGCCTGGCTCCGGAGGCGCTCCGCAAAATCATAGCCATTGACCGGCTCGGGCAGGCCGGGGTAGTTCTCCAGGCCATCGATGAGGAGGGCCTGGCCACCGGGGGCCATCTCCTCCACAAGGAGGGTGTCCAGGTTGGCCCGGGCCCCGTACTGGGCCGCGGATAGGCCGGCGGCCCCTCCGCCGATCACAATGAGGTCATAGCTCGATTTCATTGGAAAACTCCTCTCAGTTCCGTGGCTTTCGGGGACCGGATCCTATATGTTCAAGGATACGGAAATATATATGAGAACGACAAGCCGTATCTTCGTTGCTGCCCTAGCCCTCCTCTGCCTCTCCGGCCCGGCCCTCCCGGCCCAGGATTTCAGGGCCCTCCTCGCGCCCGACCCGGCCATGGCCGCGGCCGCCCAGGCCCAGGAGCCCCTGTCCGTCCAGGACCTGGCCGAGCTAGCCTTTCGGGCCTCCGGGGTGGGGGAGACCGAGCTCGGGACCAGGATGGAAAAGCTCCAGGCCCTTTTCAATGGCCTAGACCGGAGCCTAAAGGCGCACAAGCCCAAGACGGAGGCGGCCAAGGCCGAGGCTGTCCTCACCTGGCTCCACGAGAATGTCTTCAAGGCCTATTCCGAGAATGCCACCACGATAGACCTCATCCAGGACACGGGGCGCTTTAACTGCGTGTCCTCCGCCGTCTTTTACCTGGTGGCCCTGCGGAGCCAGGGCATAGTCGCCTCGGGGATCAAGACCCGGGACCATGCCTTTGCGGTGGTCCGGGCCGGGGGCAGGCTGATAGATGTGGAGACGACCAATGGCTACGGCTTTGACCCGGGGACCAAGAAGGAATTCACCGGGACCTTTGGCTCCACCACAGGCTATGCCTATACCCCCCCGGGCAACTATGCCAACCGCACGGCCATTGGGGAAAAGCAGCTCGTGGCCCTGATCCTGTCCAACCGGATAGCCAGCTATGAGGGCTCGGGCCGCTATGCGGAGTCCCTCCCCCTGGGACTCTCCTATCTCTTCCTCTACGGCGGGGACGAGGGACAGAGGATTTTTCTGGACTGCGTGGAAAACCTCGCCTCCCGCCTGGCCAATTCCCGGGACTTCGCGGGCATCGAGGCCCTGGCCGGGGAGGCCCAGGCCGTCACGGGCCCCAACCCGCGCCTCCAGGACCTCCTCGAGAAGTCCACCTACAATCGCCTCTCCCTGGCCAGCCAGAGGGGCGATTGGGTCGGGTCCAGGAATGGCGCCGAGGCCGCCCTGGGATCGGGCCGGCTGTCCCGGTCCTACTACGAGTCGATCCTGGTCTACTCCTATGGCATGGAGGCCCAGGCCCTGGGGGCCAAGGGGGATTGGCTCGGGGCGGCCGCCCTGGCCAGCGAGGGCGCGGCCAAGGTCAAGGGAGACTCAAGCCTGGCGAGGGCCGTGGCGGTCTTCCGCCAGAATTTTGTCGTGGAAAGCCATAACCGGTTTGCGGCCCTCTACAACAAGGGCGACTATGCCGGAGCCGTCCGGGTCCTCGAGGAGGCCCTGGCAAGGCTTCCGGGCAACCGGGACCTCCAGGCCGACCTGGACAGCGCAAGGCGCGCCCTGGCAGGAAAGCGCTAGGTCAGTCCCGGCGGGGGAAAACCAGGACCGTCGAGCTGCCCTCGGACTCGACCCGCTCCAGGCTGGCCCTGAGCTGGGCGGCCAAGGCCTGGATCAGCTCCGAGCCCAGGCCGGGCTCGCTGAGCTTGGCCAGGCGGGAAGCCGCAAAGCCCACCCCGTCATCACTGACCCTCAGGCGCCTCTCAGACTCGGTCTGGCTCATCTCTATCCTGACCTTTCCGGTCCTGGAGGCCGGGAAGGCATGCTTGAAGGCATTGGAAACGAGCTCATTGACAATCAGGGCAACAGGGATGGCGTCATCCAGGTTGAGGATCACCTCCCCGGCGGCGACCTCGCAGAGGATGCCCCGGTAGCCGGCGTCGTAGACCGTGGAGAGGTAGTCCACAAGGCGCTCAAAATAGGCCTGCATCTCCACGCCCTCGAAGTTGGCCGAGCGGTAAAGGACTTCGTGGACCATGGCCATGGACTGGATCTGGGTCTGGCACTCGATAAAGACCCTCCGGGCGGCCTCGTCATCCACCACATTCTCCTGGAGGCTTAGGAGGCTCGAGACCACCTGGAGGTTGTTCTTGACCCGGTGGTGGATCTCCTTGAGGAGGACTTCCTTGGCGGCCAGGGCCTTCTCGAGCTCGAGCTCGTGCTCCTTCCTCACCGTGATGTCCCGGATAATGCCCACCGTGCCCAGGTTGAGGTTCTCGTACTCCGGGAGTTGCCAGCCCGCGCAGCTCACCTCCCCATAGGCGTTGACCGAGGCGTAGAGATAACCATCGGGCCCGGTGTTCTGCCGGAGCCTGAGCTCGAGGTTGCGGGTCATCCGCTCCCCCGCCCGCCTCTCGTCAAAGAGCTTGGGCGCCTTCTCGTCCCCGGTGCAGACCCCCTTCAGCTGCTTGAGCACCGAGGTCCGGGACACCTTGGGCACGTCGGCCGGGTGGATTATCTCGGAAAAGTGCTTGCCTATGAGCTTTTCCGGCTCAAAGCCAAGATTGCGCACCGAGTCGTTGAGGTAGAGGAAACAGCCCTCCGCGTCGAGGGTATAGACGATGTCCGGTATGGCCTGGAGCAAGTTGAGATATTGGTGCTCGGTCATCACGAGGTGGGCATTCTGGCGGGAGAGGCTCTCCCGGACGTTGCGCACCTTGCGCACCAAGCCCGGCAGGAGCTCGAGGTAATGGCCCTCCCCGTCCCGCACGAGAAAGAGGCTGGACTCGTCCCGGAGGGTGCGCTCGATCCGCTCTGCCTTGTCCGAAGGGTCGACGAGGAGGACAACCGGGAGGGGCCATAGGACCAGCCAATCCGCAAAGGCCCCGGAATGGAAGCGGAAGTCCGTCACTATCACGTCGGCGGCGTCGGTGCCGACCAGGGCCTCGACCTCGGCTATGGTCAGGGGAAAGAGGGCCTCCGCAAAGTCCGCCCCGGGGAGGATGCCCGCCAAGGCGGCGCGCTCGGCCTCGGAATCGATGGCAAAAAGCACCCTGGGGCCGCTCATGGCCTTGTCCCCGCCTGGGCTGGGATGGAGTCGGGTCGGGCTGGGCTCGGGCTGGCCATGACTGGCAGGGTTGCTCCTTCCATGCGGTTGTCTGCAATATCATAGATCGCCCCCCAAGGAACCGTCAAGCTCGGCCGGCATTGCCTCGGGCCGAGGCCCAGGCTATACTTGACGCATAGTAACCTGGAGTCCGCTGAGGGCCTCGGGCGCGCGAGGAGTTTTGCATGAAGACCGAGCTGGATTTCAGCGTTCCCTGCCTGGGCGAGTGCTCCATCCCCTCTCCCATCGTCCAGTCCGCGGACCAGGGCCAGGATTCCAAGGGCTATGTCCGGGACGACGAGTTTATCCGCTATGAGTCCGAGGCCACGGCCGGGGCCCAGCCCGAGCTTGCGCCCAACCAGCTCCTCCAGAAGGCCGGCCCAAGGCAGAAGATCTATTTCGGCCCTAGCCATGTCCATGCCGGGATCGTCACCTGCGGCGGCCTCTGCCCGGGCCTCAACGACGTGATCCGCTCCATCGTGCGCTGCCTCTGGTACCGCTACGGGGTGCGCAGGATCACGGGCATCCGCTATGGCTACAAGGGCTTCCTCCCGGACTACAACATCGACATAAAGGCCCTGGGGCCCGACACGGTGGACGAGATCCACAAGATGGGCGGCACCATCCTGGGCTCCTCCCGGGGGGGCGGGGAGCGCACCAAGGAGATAGTCGACGCCATCGAGCGCCTCAACCTCAACATGCTCTTCACGATCGGCGGGGACGGGACCCAGAAGGGAGCCCTCGACATAGCCCGGGAGATCGAGCGCCGAAAGCTCAAGATCGCCGTGGTCGGGATACCCAAGACCATCGACAACGACCTCCTCTACGTGGACAGGTCCTTTGGCTTCGAGACCGCGGTGACCAAGGCCGCCGAGGCCGTCTCCGGAGCCCATGCCGAGGCCCATTCCTCGATGAACGGCATAGGCCTCGTGAAGCTCATGGGCCGGGACTCGGGCTTTATCGCCGTCCACACCGTCCTGGCCGTCCATGAGGCCAACTTTGTCCTGATCCCCGAGGTGGCCTTTGACCTCGAGGGCGGCCAGGGCCTTCTTCAGGCCCTCGAGGAGAGGCTGGCCCGCCGCCACCATGCGGTCATCGTGGTGGCCGAGGGGGCCGGCCAGGACATCCTCAAGGCGGCCGGGGGCGGGGCCTCGGGCAAGGACGCCTCGGGCAACCTGAGGTATGCCGACATCGGCCTCTACCTCAAGGAGAGGATCCAGGACCATTTCGCGAAAAAGGGCATGGAGATCAACCTCAAGTACATCGACCCCAGCTACCTCGTGCGCTCGGCCCCGGCCTGCCCCACGGACTCGGTCTACTGCGAGCGCCTGGGCAAGAACGCGGCCCACGCGGCTATGGCCGGCAAGACCATGATCCTCATAGGCATGGTCAAGGGCGAGTTTGTCCACCTGCCCATCGCCGTGGCCACGGCGAGCCGGAACCACGTCGACCCCGAGGGCGCCCTCTGGAGGGATGCGGTGGACGCCACCCAGCAGCCCTTCAACATGAAGAACCGGGAGTAGGCCATGGCGCGGAAAACCGTACTGATCATTGACGAGTCCGACCTCTTCAGGGACTACCTCAAGGGCAGGATCTCCGAGCACTCGGTGGATGTGGACACGGCGATCAACGGCCTGGACGGCATGGTCAAGATGCGCAACAGCCCCCCCGACCTCGTGATCCTGGACTACAACCTCACCCGAAAGTCCTGCAAGGAAGTCCTCGAGGAAAAGAACCGCAACCCCAACACGGCGGCCATACCGGTCATCCTCACGGCCCAGAAGATCGACAAGAACCGCCTCCTTGAGCTGGTGCCCTACAACATCCGCAAGGTCTTCATGAAGCCCATCAAGATGGATGGCCTCTACGCCACCCTTGAGGAGCTGCTCGGGGTCAAGTTCCACATGGACGAGACCCCCTGCATCATCGAGGCCCATGTCAACGACAACATCGTCTTTATCGAGATAGCCAAGGGCCTCAACCGGGAAAAGGTCGAGCTCCTCCGCTTCAAGATCGCGGAGCTCCTCGGCCTCTACCAGATCCGCTCGGCCCGGATCCTCATCATGATCAGCGACATGGAGCTCTCCTTTGTGGACGGCCCCAACCTGGAGCTCCTCCTCAAGACCGTCCTCTCAGGCTCGGGAGCCAAGCAGAAGCACATCAAGATCCTCACCGCCGCCCCCTTCCTCAAGGAATATGTCCAGGGCCGGCCGGACTTCAAGGAGATCGAGGTCCTGTCCTCCCTACAGTACGCCATCGACGGACTCCTGACCGACTACGACCCCGACATCGAGATGGGCGAGCTCAAGGCCGAGATGATCTCCGAGCGCATCCTCTCCGCCTCCAGCCCGGCCTCGGGGGGGGAGTCCATCGAGATGCGCTTCGACTCCGAGGGCAGGAGGCCCCTCTCCCTGGAGACCATGAAGGAGATGGGCAAGGGCCTTTCCATAGCCGTGGTGGACGACGACTTTGTCATCCAGGAGCTTGTGAAGACCACCTTTTCCGCGATCAACGCCTCGGTCACGGCCTTCTCCAGCGGCCAGGACTTCCTCTCCGCCGCCCCGGGCTCGGGCTTTGACCTCGTTTTCCTGGACATCCTGATGCCCGGGATGAACGGCTTCCAGGTCCTCCAGGGCCTCCACGCCCAGGACATAGACCTGCCCATCATCATCCTCTCCGCGGTCAGCCAGAGGGAGGCCGTGGTCAAGGCCTTCCAGGCCGGGGTCAAGAGCTACCTCATCAAGCCCCTCAAGCCGGACCAGATCCTCAAGAAGACCCTCGAGATCCTCAAGGCCAACTTCTAGCCCGACACCACGACGGAAAGGGAGTGCGCCATGACGCTGCCTGAGACTATCTACCGCGCCGCCTTTGACCAGCCCTCCACCCCCCTCGTGGTCGTGGACAGGCTGGGCGTCCTGGCCCTCTGGAACGGGGCCTTCGAGAAGGTCTTTCGCCTCCTCTCCGGCACGGGCCCCGAGCGCTTCCGGGCCTCCTTTTTCGACTTCATAGCCGAACGCGGGGGCCAGCGCTTCGACTACTGGGCCGCGGAGCTATTCCTGGGAGGCAAGGACTCTCTGGCCGTGGAGATGGGCATAGCCGCGATGGACGGCAGCCGGAAGACCTTCCGGGCCAGCCTCTCCAGGATCGACACCAGCGCCCCTGGCGCATCCCCCGCCACGGCCCAGGCCGGGCCCGAGGCAGGCGGGAAAGAGGCCTATATCCTCTGCTCCCTCGAGGACATCACGGATCGCATAACCCGGGAGGAGCGGCTCCAGGAGGCAAAGGAGGAGGCGGAGAAAGCCACCCAGACCAAGTCCATCTTCCTGGCCAACATGTCCCACGAGATCCGCACCCCCATCCAGACCATCCTGGGCGTCGTGGAGCTGCTCCAGGAGACGGCCCTGGACACCGAGCAGGCGGAGTACGCCGCCCAGGTCAGGTTCTCCGCCGACGTCCTCCTGGCCCTGATCAACGACATCCTCGACTTCTCCAAGATCGAGGCCGGCAAGCTTGAGCTCGAGATGGGCGATTTCGATTTGCGCTTCCAGGTCCACCAGTCCGTCGACCTCCTCGTGATGGAAGCCCACCGCAAGGGCCTCGAGGTCCTCGTGGATGTGGACGAGACCCTGCCCGGCCTCGTCCGGGGCGACACCGCGAGGATCCGCCAGATCATCGTCAACCTCTTCAAGAACGCGGTCAAGTTCACCAAGGAGGGCGGGATCAGCCTCACGGTGCGCAAGGCCGCGGACCACGGCAAGCCCATGGTGCGCTTCGAGGTGGCGGACACGGGCATGGGCATACCCGAGGAGGTGAGGCTGAGGCTCTTCACCGCCTTCTACCAGGGGGACTTCGCCGCGGCCCGCAAGGCCGGGGGCACGGGCCTGGGGCTTGCGATATCGCGCAACCTTGTGGAGCTGATGGAGGGCCGCATCGGGGTCGAGCCCAACTGGCCCCGGGGCTCGGTCTTCTGGTTCGAGATCCCCCTCTCGGCCCCGGAATTCTCCGCCACCCCCCGCCTCCCCCAGGCCCCTTCCCGGGCCCGGGTCCTCGTGGTGGACGACCACCCGGGAGCCAGGGCCTTCGCGGCCAGGACGGCGCGCAACTCAGGCTACGCCGTGGCGGAGGCCGCCTCGGGCGAGGAGGCCCTCGTGGCCCTCCACGACGCCGCCCGCCTGGGCGAGGCCTTCTCGATCTGCCTTATCGACCAGAACATGCCCCGGATGGACGGATGGCGGCTGGCCTCGGAGATCACCGGCGACACGGCCATAAATGGGGCCCGCCACATCCTCATGGTCCCCGAGGGCACGATGGGCGGGGACGCGAAGATGAAGCTCCTGCGCTGGTTCAACGCCTATGTGGCCAAGCCCCTGCGCCCGATCGACCTCCTGGAGGTCCTGGGGCGCTCCCTCTCGGACGCCGTGGACCTTGAGTCCGCGGACCAGGTGGCGGCCCTGCCCGAGCCCGCTCCCGACCACGAGGTCTTCGAGGGGGACATCCTCCTCGCCGAGGACC
>JAKPBN010000334.1 GCA_029778945.1 Spirochaetota bacterium | reverse complement strand
CCCCTGTCCAGGGCATAGGGCGGGAGAGGGTGGCTTTTCCCCGGGCTTCCCGGAGTTTCAGGCCTGGGACTTGCTTGAGAAGGTATGGCCAGAGTTCATGCCGGGTATGGCCCCTGGATTTTCGGCCTCACCCAGGCCCAGGCCCAAGAGCCTGTCCACGGCCTCGGCCAGCTCGGTCGGGGTATGGACCCTCCCGGCCATGCAGGCCCGCAGATCCTCGCCGCAGACGAGGCAGGGACGGAGGGCCAGGCCCAGGGCCGAGCGCGGAAGGGGCTCGGGCAAGCCGGCCGCCGCCGTGTCGCCAGAGAGGGGAGTAGGGGCCACAAGGACGTCGGCGTCGAGGAGGCGGCCCCCGGGCAGGACTTCCTCGATGGCCACGGCCAGGGCCTTGAGGGCGAGGGGCGTGGCCCTGACCGCCCAGAGGGATTCAGGGCCCGTGGGCCCATCCCGCCTCAGCCGCTCCAGGACCGGCAGGGAGGAGGCCTCGAGGGCCAGGGCAAACCTCGCCTCAGCCAGGTCCATAAAGGCCCGGCGCCGCTCATCGTCCTTGAGGGGGCCCGGGGAAACCAGGGTCAGGCTGAGGAGGGGCCAGCCATGGCGGGCGGCCAGGACCTGCTGGGCCGCGAGCCTTGCGTCCCGGGCCGCCAGGACAGCCTCGAGGCTGGCCAGGCCCAGCCTCACAGCACCTCGTGGATGGCGTCGATGATCGTCCCGTCCCGGTACTCCACGAGGCCCACAACCCGCTTCCCATAGGCCACGGGCTCGGGGACCCCGGTGATGGACTGGGCAAGATCGCGCAGCTCGTGGATGTCCCGGAGCTCCAGCCCGGCGGCCCGCAGGGCCGCGGCCAGCTCGGGCCGGCGGGGATTGACCGCCGTGCCCCGGTCGGTCACGAGGATGTCCACGGTCTCCCCGGGGGTGACCACGGTCTCCACCCGGTCCACCACGGAGGCCGTCCTGGCCCGGGTGAGGGGGGCCACGACCACCGAAAGGGCCGAGCCGGCCGCGGTGTCCGAATGCCCCCCCGAGGCTCCCCGGATCACCCCGTCCGAGCCGGTGATCACGTTGACATTGAAGTCCACATCCACCTCGAGGGCGGAGAGGATGACAAAGTCGAGCATGTTGACCGCCGCCCCGGGGCAGCCGGGATCGGCGTAGGTGATGGCGTCGATCTCCACATGGCGGGGATTCTTGGCCATGGACTGGGCGGCGTCGGCGTCAAAGCTCTGGACATCGAGGAGGGCGCCTATGAGGCCCTCCTCGAGCATCCGGGCCACCTGGCTGGTGATCCCCCCTAGGCAGAAGCCGGCCTTGATCCCGCGCTCGAGCATAAGCTCCCGCAGGTAGCGGATCACGGCCAGGGAGGCCCCGCCTGTCCCGGTCTGGAAGGAAAAGCCCTCCCTGATCAGGCCTGTGGCGTCTATGGCGGCCAGGGCGTTGCGCGCGATCAGGAGCTCCCGGGGGTCGCCGGAGATCCTTGTGGCACCTATGCCTATGCCCTTGGGATCGCCCACCGCGTCCACCGGGACAACCCAGTCCACGAGCTCCTGGCCTATGCTCGCCGGGAGGGCGGGAAAGTCCTCGAGGCCGTCCGTGAGCACCACGACCCGGCCCGCGTGGCGGGCATCCACCCGGGCATAGCCCAGGGAGCCGCAGGCCGACTTGCCCGCCCAGCCCCGGGCATTGCCGTAGGGGTCGCAGGACGGCGCCCCCAGGAAGGCCACATCGGGCCGCAGGGAGCCCTCCCTCACGGCCCTCGCCCTCCCGCCATGGGACTGGATGAGGACGGGCTCCTCGAGGAGGCCCCGGGAGACCTCGTCCGCCAGCTTGCCCCGGAGGCCCGAGCTGCAGATCCGCCGGATCACCCCCGAGCGGCAATGGGCCACGAGGGGGGCATGGACCGAGGTGAGGGAGGAGGAGGCCAGGGTGAGGTCCCGGATCCCTGCCCGGGCTATGGCATCCATCACGAGGTTAACAAGGTAGTCTCCCTCGCGGAAATGGTGGTGGAAGGAGACCGTCATCCCGCTCTCCAGCCCTGAGCGCCGGATAGCCTCGTCGATCCCCGATAGGACCTTGGAGGGGCGGTCGGCGGAGAGGAGCTTCCTCTGGACCGAGGGACCCTGGGCCCGGGCCCAGGCGCCCCGGAAGGCCTCTAAGGAGGCCCCGGTGGCCTCCGGGATTTCCCTGCCCATGCTGGTTGTGCCCATCACTTTCCCTCCCCCAGGCCGGCGCCGGAAGCCCTATGGAGATCGATGACCCTCTGGGCCCTCTCCACGATCGGCTTGTCTATCATCTTGCCATCCAGGGCGAGGACCCCAAGGCCCTTGGCCTGGGCCTCCTCGGCGGCGGCCACAATCCTCTGGGCCTTCCGGACCTCCTCGGCCGTGGGGGCAAAGACCCCGTGGACGATCGGGATCTGGGCGGGATTGATCACCGACTTGCCGTCAAAGCCCAGCTGCTTGATGAGGCGCACTTCCTTGAGGAAGCCCTCGCTGTCCTTGAGATCCGTGAAGACCGTGTCTATGGCCATGATGCCCGCGGCCCGGGCCGCAAGGACAATCCTGCCCCGGGCCTCGAAGAGCTCGACCCCCTCGGAGGAGCGGCTCGTCTTGAGGCTCGTCACAAAGTCCTCCGCCGAGAGGGCTATCCCCACGAGGCGGGAGGTGGACATGGCTATCTCGTAGGCGTTGAGCACGGCAAGGGGGCTCTCCAGGGCGGCCATCAGCTTGACCTCCCCCCGGGGCCTTCCCGAGGCCTCCTCGGCCTCGGCCACCAGGGTCTCGAGCTCGACAAGGTCGGCCGGGCCCTCGGTCTTGGGCAGGCGGACCACATCGACCCCGGCCTTGACCATGGCCAGGACATCCTCCCGGATCCAGGGGGAGTCCATGCTGTTGACCCTGACCACCTTCTCCACCCGGCCGTAGTCCAGGGCCTGGAGGGCGCAGGACACGAGGATGCGGGCCGCGTCCTTTTCCGTGGGGGCCACGGAGTCCTCGAGGTCAAAGATGATGGAGTCCGAGCCGTAGATCTGGGGATCCTTGACCAGGGCCGGGTTGTTCCCCGGCACAAAGAGCATGGTGCGTCGCAGGCTGGCGATCATGACTTTGCCTCCGCGGCCCGCAGGCAGGCCGCGAGGACCCTGGCCCGGACCGTGCAGTCCAGGGCCGAGCGGTCCCGGACATGGATCCGGGCCCTCTCGACCCCAAGCTCCCCCAGGGCAGCCAGGGCGGCGGCCCTGACCTGGGAGGCAAAGCGCCCGTCTCCTCCCTCGATCACCACTTCGATGGCGGGCATCGCGTCCGCGGCCCGGGGCTCGACGGTCACGGCGGCGTCGCAGGACTCGAGGGTGCCCGCGGAAGCCGGTCTCAGGATCTCCATGCTGTATCTCCTTGCCTAATGTTCAGTGTCTGCCCCTCGAGGCCCGGAGGGCCTCGAGGACGGGTCCGGCCTCGGGGGAGCAAAGCCAGGCCCAGGTGGAATCCGGGACCAAGGGCCTGGCCTCGGCCATCCGCCCCTCCCGGATCGCGGCCCGCACCGCCGAGGCCGAGACGGCCGCGCCGCCGGACTCGAGGCGGGGGATCTCGGTCACCTCCACGCCCATCGCCGGCAGGGTCTCCTTGAGGGCCCGGTTGTAGAGGGCCGTGACCGGGGAATAGGGCTCCTCCCCCAGGAAGCGCCGCCCTATGCCCAAGGCCGGGGCTATGTGGCGGCCAAAGAGGTCGGCGTCCAGGCGGGCGTGGATGGCCGCGGCCTCCCCCACCCTGTCCTTGAGGAAATAGGTGGGAAAGGTGGCCCGGGACACAATATAGTCCGAGCCCGGGAGGACGGCCACATTGGGGATGGCCGCGAGGCCCTCCCGGACTAGACGGTAGCGCACATCGTAGGGGAAGGTCGAGGAGTCCTCCCGGACCACCAGGACGACGACAAAGTCCGAGGCCGCGGCCGCCGTGCGCGCCAGGTGGAGGTGGCCCAGGGTAAAGGGGTTGCAGTTCATCACCAGGGCCGAGAGGCCGGCCTGGGCGGCGGCTAGGCTTGCCCTGGCCGAGGCCAGGGCGGCCCTCGTCGCGGCGAGCCAGTCCTGGAGGCCCTGGCCCTTCTCGAGGAGGAGGGCTGCCCCCGGGGCCTCGGCTATCCCGTGGTAGCCCAGGCTCTCAAAGATGGCTCCCATGGCCGGAGAGGTAAAGACAAAGAGGCGGGACAGGCCCCGGCGGCCTGCCTCGGCCTCGAGCTCCGAGACCAGGCGGGCCGCGAGGCCCTCCCCAAGGCGGCCAGGCTCCACGGCCATGCCCTGGATGACCCGGCCGTAGCGGGATGCCGTGCCCACGATGCGGCCCTGGTCAAAGAGGCTGGCCCTGAAGTCAGGAAGGCCCTCGGGCGGCTCGAGGCCCCGGGACCTAAGGAAGGCCTGGTTTTCCCCATCGTCCCCGGGAAGGCTGGGTGGGTAGGTCCTGAGCTCAAGGGAGTCCGCCATTGGCATAGTCTAGGCCCGCCTGGGCTAGCCGTCTGTAGGAAGGGACAGGCTAAGCTTGTAATAGTCTGTCCTACAGCTCATGGATCCCCCACCAGGCCGTGCTTGAAGGCATAGTGGGTAAGCTGGGCGTTGTTCTCCATCCCCAGCTTCACGAGGACCCGGGCGCGGTAGGTGGACACGGTCTTGACGCTCAGGGCCAGGATCTCCGCGATCTCCCCTATGGGCTTGCCCGAGGCGAGGAGGCGAAAGACCTGGTATTCCCGGTCCGAGAGGCTGCCGTGGGGGAGGCCCGTCCCCTGGCCGCTCATCCCGTCGAGGAGGAGCTCCTGGGCCTTTTCCGAAAGCCAGCGCCGGCCCGCGACGACCGTCCTGACCGCCTCCACAAGCTCGCCGGGATCCCCGGCCTTGTTGAGGCAGCCCGAGGCCCCGAGGCGAAAGGCCCGGAGGGCGTACTGCTCCTCGGGCTGGATGGAGAGGACAAGGATGTGGGTGTCCGGGCTTGCGTCCTTTATGTCCTTGATCAGGTCGAGGCCGTCCTTGCCGGGCATCGAGATGTCGAGGACGACGACGTCATAGCGGCCCGTGCAGGCCAGCTCCAGGGTGGAGGGGCCATCGGCGGCCTCGTCCAGGCGGGCCGCGGGGAGGCTCTCCTCGAGGAGCTGGCGCAGGCCCTTTCGGATCAGGAAATGGTCGTCCGCCAGGAGTATGCTCAGCATGGTCTGTCTCCTCCCTTGGCCGGCACCCGGGCCGACACCCTCGTGCCCCCACCGGGGGCGGTCCCCAGCTCAAGGCTGCCCCCAAAGGCCGCGCATCGCTCCCGCATGCCTATGATGCCAAAGGCGTCGGGGGCCTGGGCCTTGGCGGCCTCGATGCCTACCCCGTTGTCCTCTATGTCCAGGGTGACCCAGGCGGCGTCCGAGGTGAGGGATATGGTGACCTCCCCGGCCCCGGAATGCCTGGCCACATTGGCCAGGGCCTCCTGGAGGACCCGGAACAGGGCCGTGGCCTCGGCGTCGGTCAGGGGGGGTATGCCCTCCCCGATCCTGGCCTTGCAGGCGATGCCCGTGCGGTGCTCGAAGTCCTTGGCATACCAAGCCGTCGTCTCCCCAAAGGAGAGGGCCCCCAAGGCTATGGGCCTGAGCCTTGTGGCCACGGACTTGACCGCCGCCAGGGCCGCGGAGATCGAGTTCTGCATCACCGAAAGCCTCTCGAACCGGTCGGCAAGGCCCGCGTCGGGGTGGTTCTTGAGCCACCAGGACTGGAGGTTGAGGACGGTGAGGTGCTGGCCGATCTCGTCGTGGACTTCCCGGGCGGCATTGGTCCTCTCCTCTTCCCGGGCGTCCTCGACGTGGCGGGCAAAGTTGACGAGGAGGAGGTTGCGGGCCCTCAGGGTCCGGGTCCTCAGCATGATGGCCAGGCTTGTCAGGAGGAGGAGGAAGGCTCCGGCGGCCAGGCGGAACCAGAGGGTTCCCCAGATGGGGGGCTCGACCAGGATGCCCAGGGTGGCCCCCTCTTCATTCCAGATCCCGTTGCCATTGGCGCCCTTGGCCCTCAGCACGTATTCCCCCGGGGGGAGGTGGGCCAGGGTGCCCGAGTTGGAGTACTCGAGCTCGGTCCAGGCGGCCTGGCGGCCCTCGAGCTTGAGGGCATAGCGGTTGCGGGCCGGGGCCGAGTAGTCCAGGACGGCTATGCGGAAGCCCAGGCCCGCGTTCTCGTAGGGCAGGACTATCCGGCTGCCATCGGGGCTGCGCTTGGGGACCGAGCCATCGGAGCCCACCACGGAGGTGATGGCGACGGGGGGCTTGGGCCTCTCCCGGACCACTTCCCGGGGCAGGAAGGAGGTGATGCCCTCGGGTCCGCCCACCCAGATCGAGCCGTCCCGGGCCGCCAGGCAGGCGTTCTGGGAGATCTCCCCCGAGGCCAGGCCATCCTCGGCCCCATAGGAGAAGAAGGTCTCGGTTCCCCGGTCCAGGCTCGAGAGGCCCGTGGCCGTGGCCACCCAGATGAGGCCGCCCTGGTCCTCGAGGAGGCCATAGACCGTGGAGCCCACGAGGCCCGAGGCCACATCGTAGCGGAGGAAGGTCCCTGTGTCGGGGTTGAGGAGGGCCAGGCCCGAGCCCCCGGTGCCCACCCAGATATTGCCCAGCCGATCCTCGAGGACGCAGTTGACGCTCGCGTCGGCCAGGGAGGAGCCCGTGGCCCCGTCGGGGAGGTAGTTGGCAAAGGTCCTCGAGCCCGGGTCGAGGCGGGAGAGGCCCCCATCCCAGGTGCCTATCCACAGCCGGCGCCGGGAATCCCTGTAGATCGACCTGATGGAGGAGCCATGGAGGCTACCCCTGTCCCGGGCATCGTGGCGGAAGTGCTCGAATCTCCCGGTCTCAGGATCCAGGAGGTCGAGGCCTGCCCCCTCGGTGCCCACCCAGACCCGGCCATCGGCCTCCTCAAGGAGGGACCAGACCACATTGCCGGAGATCGAGGCGGGGACCCCCGCCTGCTTTTGGTATCGCACAACGCGTCCATCCGGCAGGAGGCGGATCAGGCCCGCCCCGTCGGTCCCGGCCCAGATCGAGCCCTCCCGGCCCACGAGGACGGCATAGACCTTGAGGGCCTCCCGGTCCCGGGGCATGCCCGGCAGGGGCAGGGCCGGGCCGCCCTGGCGTCCAAGCACGAGGAGGCCCTGGCCATCGGTGCCCGCGAGGATCCGGCCGTCGGGCAGCTCGGCCATACCCCGCACCTGGCGGATAGCCTGGCCCGAGGCGAGGCTCGTGTAGCGCCTAAAATGCCCCGAGGCCACGTTATAGGTCCTCGCCCCGCCACCCTTCATCCCCGCCCAGACGAGGCCTCCCCGGTCCCGGTAAAGGGTCCTCACCATCGCGGCCTCGTCCGGGCCGGGGGCGTGGAGGCTCATGCTAGCCGGGTCCAGGGTGCCGATCCCGGAGTCGGCCCAGCCTACCCAGATCCCGCCCTCGGGATCCTCGGCCAGGGCGCGGACCGCCTCTCCAAGGCCTGCCTGGCCCTGGGCAGGCAGGCTATGCGCAAAGCCCTCCCCCTCAAGGCGCTCCACACCTCCATTGCCCAGGCCTATCCAGAGCCGCCCGGCGGAGTCCACGAGAAGGCTCCTGACCACATCGAAGGCAAGGCTTGCCGGCCGGGCCGGATCGTGGACAAAGGCCTTGATGGCCCCCTGGCCGTCTATGTGGAGGAGGCCCGAGCCCTCGGTGCCCACCCACACACCGCCTTCCAGGTCGGGGGCTATGCAGCGAATGGGATCCCGGCCCCCCCCCTTTTTCTCCGGGGGAAGGAGGTGGGCAAAGGAGGCCGTCGCAGGGTTGAGGATATTGAGGACGCCGTCCCCGGTGCCGACCCAAAGCCGGCCCGAGGAGTCCCGGCCCAGGGCCAGGACCCGGTCCGAGGAGAGCCCGGCGGGATCGGCGGGGTCGGCCCGGAGCACGGAAAAGGAGTCCAGGTCGCGCTCGTAACGCGCAAGGCCTCCCCCGTCGGTGCCCACCCAGAGCTGGCCAAGGCCATCCTCGGCCAGGGCAAAGACCACCGAGGCATGGAGGGAACCCGGGCCCTCGCTGGGCCTATAGGTCGTGAAGGACTCCCCATCGTAGCGGGAAAGGCCCCCAAAGGTGCCGAACCACATAAAGCCCAGGGAGTCCTGAAGGATGCAGTAGACCGAGTCATTGGCCAGGCCCTGGGCCACCCCCAGGGAATAGTACATGAGGCGTCCCGGCTCCTCGGCCCTGGCCGCCGGCAAGACGGCGAGAAAGAGTCCGAGCGCCACCGCACACAAGGCCCGTCGCCTCAGGAAAACCATGCCCCGAGTATAGGGCCAGGGAACGAGGCTGGTCAAACACCAAGAGATGGGCCGCGGGGCAGGGACCCAGGCAGGTCTCAGGGCCACGGCCCTGGGTCTGGCCCTTGGGGTTTTCCGGCGGCTTATCTACAGCCGATAACTATTATCAACTAGGATGATCCATTGGCCCGTCTTGCGAGGCTAGAGCAGCTCCTCATCCGGCCGGCCCCTTTTCCTGGCCCTAAAGGCGCCTTTCTGCTCCTTGTCGTCCTTGAAATCCGCCTTGTACTCGATGCCCTGGCTTCTGTCATATCGCGTCCAGGAGCCGTTCTTTTTCCCGCCGCAAAAGGTCCCAACCTGCCAAAGCTCCCCGGTTTCCCTGAAGAATCGCCATTCGCCTTCCATCTGGTCGTCCTCATACCTCCCAAAGGACTTTGTCGTTCCATCCTTGAAATAGTAGGTCAGGATATTCCCTTCAAAGGCGTAGATCTTCTGTCCATTTGAGTACTTTTCCTTGCCAAGCATCGGCGGGCCTCCGGGTTCTCTAGGCTCACCCTCGGACATGGGCCTGCCTGCGGCAATAGACCTCCCAGGCCAAGGGCGCGCATCGAAGGAAGGACGTAAGCAAAAAAAGGCCCTCTTCGCGAGGGGCCCATGCCATGGCCAGGCGACTAAGTCGCCTAACCCTTTATAACTATGTTGACTAGCTTGTCCTTGATCGCGATCACCTTGACGATCTCCTTGCCCGCGATGGCTTCCTTGACCTTGGGCAGGGCCAGGGCCGTGGCCTTCAGGCCCTCCTCGGGGCTGCCCGTGGGGGAGGAGAAGCGGTCCCTGATCTTGCCGTTGACCTGGACCACGATCTCGGCCTCATCGTCCACGCAGAGGGCCTCGTCGTAGCTCGGCCAGGGAGCCGAGGGCTGGCCAAAGGCCGGCCGGCCCGCGAGGCTTTCCTTGTGCCCCAGCCTCTCCCAGAGCTCCTCGCAGAGGTGGGGGGCATAGGGGGCGAGCATGAGGACGAGGGGCTCGAAAAGGCCCCGGGGGAGGGTCTCGAGCTTGGCCAGCTCCGTGGAGTAGACCATCATCTGGGAGATGGCCGTGTTGTAGTTCATCGTCCCCGTGTCCTTGGACACCTTCTTGATAGTCTTGTGGAGGAGCTTGAGGATCGCTCCCTCGCCCGGGCCCTCGGCCAGGGGCTTTTCGCCCAGGGCCCAGCAGCGCTCCAGGAAGCGCACGACTCCGGTGAGGCCCGCGGTGGACCAGGGCTTCTCGGCCTCTATGGGCCCCATGAACATGATCATCACCCGGAGGGCGTCGGCGCCCACATCGGCCACATAGTCGTCGGGGTTGACCGTGTTGCCCCGGGACTTGGACATGCGCTGGCCGTCGGCCCCCAGGATCTGGCCCTGGTTCACGAGGCGCTGGAAGGGCTCGTCGGTGTTGACGACCCCAAGGTCAAAGAGGACCTTGTGCCAGAAGCGCGAATAGAGGAGGTGGAGGACGGCGTGCTCGGCCCCGCCGACATAGAGGTCGACGGGCATCCAGTAGTCCAGCTTGGGCCGGTCCACAAAGGAGGCCCCGTTGCGGGGGTCGATAAAGCGCATGTAGTACCAGCAAGAACCCGCCCACTGGGGCATGGTGTTGGTCTCCCGGCGGGCGGGGCCGCCGCATTTCTGGCAGGTGGTCTTGACCCAGTCCTCGATCTTGGCCAGGGGGCTTTCCCCCGTGCCCGAGGGCTCGTAGCTGGACACCTCAGGGAGGACCAGGGGGAGCTCGGACTCGGGGAGGGGAACGACCCCGCAATGGTCGCAATGCACGAGGGGCATGGGCTCGCCCCAGTAGCGCTGGCGGCTAAAGAGCCAGTCCCGGAGCTTGTAGTTGATCGCAAGCTTGCCTATGCCCTTTTCCTCGAGCCAGGCCGTCATGGCCTTCTTGGTCTCCGTCGTGGGCATCCCGTTGAACTGGGCAGAGTTGACCGCCACACCATCGGCCTCGGTGCATTCCGCCGGCTCGCCGGAGACCGAGCCGGCCTTGGCCTCAGCCGAGCCTGCGGCGGCCACGACCTGGATGATAGGGAGGCCGAACTTCTTGGCAAAGTCCCAGTCCCGGTCGTCGTGGGCCGGGACGGCCATGATGGCTCCCGTCCCGTAGGAGGAGAGGACGTAATCGGATATCCAGATGGGTATGCGCCGGCCGTTCACGGGGTTGATCGCGTAGGCCCCGGTGAAGACGCCGGACTTGTCCTTGGCCAGG